>JBAZLA010000002.1:0-243507 GCA_041650515.1 Patescibacteria group bacterium | reverse complement strand
GGTAGTTTTTTTGGGACAAACCTTTGGTCACTATCTGGGACGCTATTCTTTATTCGCGACTAGCGTTGTTACTTCGGTTTTGATTGTTTTGGGGTTTCAGCCGTTAAAGGGCTTTTTACAAAAGGCGACCAACAAATTTTTATTCAAAGCGGATTATAATGCCCAGGATGTTTTGGCTGATTTAGCTAACGCGCTATCTAGCTCAATTGAGCTAGAGCATATTTTTACTGATGTCGAGTATATTATTGAGCAGACGTTTCATCCTAGCACACAGGAGATTTATCTCTTGGATAAAAAGGGCGAGATTTATCGTTTGATGCGAACCGCAGCGCGCAAAGATGAGGCGTTGCCGGTTGAGTCTAGTTTTCTCTCGGCTGATCCGTTTATTCAGTACTTGCGTAATAACCGGCAGCTATTGGTTTTATCCGAACTCAAGCGGCGGGTGGAGGGCGGCGATAGTTATAATAGCAGTACGGAAATATTAAGCAAATTATTAGAACGATTAGACAAACTGGGCGCGGAGATATTTTTGCCTTTATTTTCCAAAGACATTTTGATTGGCATTTTTGTTTTGGGTGTCAAAAAATCAGGCGATATTTATAGCGCGGAGGATATCCGGCTATTAGAGATTGGTGGCCCGCAGGCAGCGGTGGCGATTGAGAACGCTCAGATGTATGAAGAGGTGCGGCAGTTTAATATTACTTTGGAAGATGAGGTCAAAAAAGCAACTCGACAGTTGCGCATGGCTAACCATCGGCTTAAAAAGCTTGATCAGGCTAAGTCGGAGTTTATTTCCATTGCTTCACATCAGCTTCGTACGCCGTTGACGGTGATTAAGGGTTATATCTCCATGATGCTGGAAGGGTCGTTTGGCAAATTAACACCATCTGAGGTCGAGTCGTTGCACAAAGTTTATGAGAGCAATCAGCGGTTAATTAATCTAGTGGAGGATTTACTTAATATTTCTAGAATTGAGAGCGGTCGGATGCAGTATAGTATGGCTAAGGGTCAGCTGGAGGAACTAGTCCAGAGCGTAGTTGAAGAGATTAAACCGAATGCTGATAAACGAAAACTTTATTTAGAATATAATTTGCCGGCGCAAAAATTGCCGCCGATTAGTTTTGATAGCGAAAAATTACGTCAGGTTTTTATGAATTTAGTGGATAATAGTGTCAAATACACCAGCAAAGGCGGGATTAGAGTTTATTTAAATCAAGATGGTAACAATTTGTTGCTCAAAGTTGCGGATACTGGCATGGGAATTACAGCCGATGATATGTCTAATTTATTCTTAAAATTTTCTCGTGGTAAGGGGGTCGGTTTAATTCATACCGAAGGAACTGGTTTGGGGCTTTTTGTCGCTAAACAGATCGTTGAAGCCCACGGCGGCAAAATCTGGGCCGAAAGTGATGGCCCGGATAAGGGTAGTACTTTTGTCGTCAGCTTGCCGATTGTTAGCAAAAAGGTTAAAACAGTTAAATAGCAAAATATATGATAAAAATCCTTTTGATCGAAGACGAGCAGGCGTTACTTGATATGTATCGTTTACGTTTTGAAAAGGAGGGCTTAGTCATTTTAACTGCCGACCGTGGTAAAGCCGGTATTGAAATCGCCAAAAAAGAAAAGCCAAATTTAATTCTGCTAGACTTAGTCATGCCGGAGATGGATGGCTTTGCTGTTTTGGCTGAGTTAAAAGGAGATCCGGTCACTAAGGACATACGGGTGGTGATCTTTAGTAATTTGGGTCAACAGGAAGAAATTCAACATGGTTTGAAAATGGGTGCCGAAGATTTTCTCATTAAAGCTAATTTGACACCTAGCTCGTTAGTTGATTATGTAGTCAAAAAGCTTAATGTTGCCGCCAATGGTCAGAGCGACGTTAAGGGCAAGGGCCAAAAGAATGCCCCGTCAGTTGAGAGGACTAATAAACCAATTTGTCAGGGGATTAGGGTTTTGATTATTGAGAATGAGCCAGCTATTATTGATATGTATAAGCTGAGGCTAGAAAAAGAGGGTTGCACTGTGGCCGTGGCCCAGAATGGTGCTTGGGGTCTCAAGATCGCTAAACAGCAGCCGGTTGATATAATTTTGATGGATATGGTGATGCCCGCTATGGATGGTTTATCAGCAATTAAGGCTTTAAAAGCTGATCCTAATACGGCCGAGACCCCGATTGTTGTTTTTTCTAACTCCGCCCAGGAGCAGGATATGAAAAAAGCGGTTAAGGCTGGAGCAGAGGCTTATTATATCAAGTCGGATATTACGCCGGCGACTTTAATTAACAAAGTCAAAGAATTCTGTAAAATAAAATAGTGCAGAGTGCCTGGTATATAGTAATTTATATTCCACGATGGTGGATTGGAATTTCTATGTACTAGGCACTGTGTACTACACACTAAATATATGAACGTTAAAGTTAATCAAGACCAATGTATCGGTTGCGGGGCTTGCGTCACTACTTGCCCGGAAGTTTTTGAGCTAACGGCCGAGGGTAAATCCCAGGCTAAAGCCGGAGTTGACTACGCCAAGTATTCTGATAAAATTAGGCAAGCTATTCAAGACTGTCCAGTTGACGCTATCTCGATGGAAGAATAGCATTTGCCGTGGTGATGGAACCCCGTAGAGGCTCGCTTCGCTCGCTTTACGGGGCGAGAGCGTTGGTGGACTCTTCCGGGTATGGCAATCAAAACTGTTTTGGTTTGGTAATCTTTGCCGTGGTGATGGAACTGGTAGACATGCAGGCTTGAGGGGCCTGTGGCTGTTTTAGCCGTGAGGGTTCGACTCCCTCCCACGGCACCATGGGCGGTTAGCTCAGCTGGTTAGAGCGTCTCGTTTACACCGAGAAGGTCAGAGGTTCGAATCCTCTACCGCCCATTTATAGTGGTAGAGGACGGCAGACGGATTTTGTCTATAAAGTATTTATCAATATATATTAATATGACGAGAATAATTTTTGGCTTCCTTGGTATGGCGATTGGTTTTGTGATTGTCTGGAAGTCAGAGTGGATTTTACAAAATTTTGGCACCGTGGCCTGGGCTGAGGCTAAACTTGGCACTGAGGGCGGCACACGAATTTTTTATAAATTAATTGGCTTGGCGGTTATTTTTTTGGCGATTCTCTACATGACCGGGCTAATTGAGGGGATAATTTTGGGGATTTTTAGTCGGCTTTTTATGATTAATAATTAATTTTTTAAAAAAATAACCATATGTCTAATTTATCAGGTGGCAGTGAGCTATTAGATGCTAAACAGCTTTTAGCCAAGGCCGGTGTCAAAAGGGGTGATGTAGTGGCTGATTTAGGTGTTGGCGGTGTTGGCCATTTTGTTTTTCCGGCTAGTACATTGGTGGATAAAGAAGGTTTGGTATATGCGGTTGATATTCGTCGTTTAGTCCTCGAGGGGGTTAATAACCACGCTCGCGTTGATGGGATTAAAAACATTAAGACCGTCTGGGCTAATTTGGAGGTCTATAAATCCACCGGCATACCCAATGATAGCGCTGATGAATCTTTGCTAATTAATATTTTATTTCAGTCGCCGCACCCAGATCGGATTATTAACGAAGCGGTGCGTGTACTTAAACCTAGTGGGCGATTATTAATTATTGATTGGGGTAATCTTAGCACCAACTTTGGACCGATTCCCGAGAACCGGGTTAACAAGCAGGAGATCATTCAACTGGTGGAAAAAATGGGCCTAAAGTTAGTTGAGGATTTTGATGCCGGTAATTATCACTTCGGGTTGTTATTTACTAAGTAATAATCCAGTAACCAGTACACAGTACGTAAAGGCCACTAATTAATTTACTAAAGTACTGGGCACTGAGTAATAAGTACTATGTATATGCAAAATGTTGATTTTCATGTCTTATTAACTTGGAATTTTTGGTTTCAAAAAGACCCTGGCCAAATGGCTCCAGCAGCTTTTAAATTATTGGTTGTTATTTTTGCTATTTGCTTAGTTGGGGCGATTATTTTTTGGTTGTTAGGCAGGATAAGTAAGAAAGACCGGATTTATATTAAACTATTCAAAAAAATTCAGAGTTTTTTGATTACTCTGGGCTTGGTTGGTTTTGTTATTCTATTTTTCTTTTTTGAAGAGGCGCCATACTTGTCCAGCCGATTTTGGTTACTGATTTGGTTAGTCATTGCTGTATTTTGGTTGATCAAAATTATTAAGTTTACTGTGGTTGATTTACCCAGACGCTTGACTGAGCAAAAAAAGATTGAGAGCTTTAAACAGTATTTGCCCAAGAAAAAATAGTTTAGGAAGATTTAATAATTGCTATGTTAAAGTCCCATCGAGAGGTGGGATTTTTGGTTAGTTACTTTTTTGAAGCCAAAAAAGTAACTAAAAAAGCTTTGGGGGCGTTTGAGGCGCGAGCGCTGTTTATCTTTTAGTTTGTTCTACCCAGCGCACCCCCTCAGCATTGTCTTATCGGTCGGGGGTGCGCTTACGCGCCGCAAACGCCCCCAAGCCCCTGCCGGGTTTATTATTGTGTGAGACTTTAAAATATGAACCATAAGCAAAAAATTGGATATTGGGGCGAAGAGCAAGCTAGTCGATTTTTGGTCCGGCAGGGATTTATTATTTTAGAGCGCAATTATCATTGCCGCGAAGGGGAAGTTGACATTATTGCGGAAAAAGATCAGCAATTATTTTTTATTGAAGTCAAGACGCGGCTAACCGCTGATTTTGGCTGTCCCGAAGAAGCTTTTGATCAGCGCAAGAAGCAACGGCTGCAGCGGGCGATTAAACATTACCTGGATCGGCGGCGGATCGAGGCCGATGATTGGCAAATCGGTTTGGTTGGGATCAGTATAGTTGATCATTGGGAAAAAATCAGTTTTAGTTTGACAAATTATGATCTTTTGGTATAATTGGATTATTAAGATCACTCTAAACTCAGAGTGATTTTTTGTTTCTCTAACTAGCTATTTTTCCTGTTTTTCTCTATAATTAAATAAAATTAAGCATAAAACTATGGCAGCACCAATTATGGCCGCGATTCAGCAGATTGCTCAAGAAAAGGGCATTTCCGTTGAATCAGTGGTAGCGACGATTGAGTCGGCTCTAGCCGCCGCTTTTCGTAAAGACTTTGGCCAAAAAAATCAGAATATTAAAGTCGAGTTTGACGGTAAGACCGGTGGCTCGCGGGTTTTTGATGTTAAAACCGTGGTCGAAGATGAGCTGGCTGCTAAGGCTGAAGAGGAGGCGCGTTTGGCCGAGGAAGCTAAAGCCCGCGGCGAGGAACTGCCAGCTCGAGAATATAAAGAATATGTTGAAGGCGAAGAGGAAGAATTACATTTTAATCCCAAATTGCATATTACGTTAACTGATGCGCGAGAGATTAAGTCTGACGCCGAGCTTAACGATGAGATCCGGGTAGAATTGCAGGTGCCAGAAGCTTATGGCCGAATGGCCGCGCAGACAGCCAAACAAGTGATTATTCAACGACTACGCGAGGCCGAACGAGCAACTGTTTTTGATGAGTTTAAAGACAAGCAAGGCAAAGTCTTAACCGGCGTAGTCCAACGACGCGAACCCCAGGCGGTTTTTATTGACTTAGGTCGGGCAGTTGGTCTTCTGCCAACTGAAGAACAGATTGAGCGTGAACGTTATAGTATTGGCGAGCGATTGAAAGTTTATATTTTGTCCGTGGAAATGGGCAGTAAAGGTCCGGAGATTATTCTATCCCGGCGGAGTCAGGAAGTCGTCCGCGAACTTTTTTCGATCGAAATACCCGAGGTGGCTAATGGCTCGATTGAGATTAAAAGTATCGCCCGTGAAGCTGGCGCTCGCAGTAAGGTGGCGGTTTTTACTGAAGAATCAAATATTGATCCAATTGGTTCTTGCGTCGGCCAGCGCGGTGCGCGCGTTCAAACAATTATTAGTGAACTCGGTGGAGAAAAAATTGATATTATTGAATGGTCAGAAAACCCAGTCGAGTTTGTTAGCCATTCGCTGTTACCGGCGAAGGTTTTGGGTGTTGAGATTAATGAACAAGAAAAAGAAGCCGTGGTAACAGTTGAGTCGGAACAGTTGTCTTTGGCTATCGGCCGACAAGGTCAAAATGTTCGTTTGGCTGCTCATCTAACTGGTTATAAAATTAATATTGTTGAGTTCCGCGATGGCCAAAAACGGGTTCTCAGTGAAGAAGAGATAGCCCAAGGTTTAGCAGCTGAAGCGGCTAAAGTAGCGGCCGAGGTTAAGGAGGAGACTGAAGATAAGGTTGAAGAAAAAGTTGAAGCTCCAGCGAAGAAAGCTAAAGAGGCTCCCGAAACGACCGAAGAAATTACCAAGCCTAAGAAGTCGAAGAAAACGAAAAGTAGCAAGAGTTAAAGGCGAAGTGTTTGGCTAGGTGAATCAGTCACTTCCGCCAAAGGCGGATCGCCCTTTAGGCGAAGCTACTAAATTATTAACTACTAATCACTAAAATCATGGCCGGTATTTATCACACTTTTTTGTATCAGCCTATATTTAATGCCCTAGTTTTCATCTACGACGTTGTCCCGGGGCATGATATTGGTATTGCCATTATTATTCTAACTGTTTTAATCAAATTGATTCTTTATCCGTTTTCTCTGCAGTCCATCCGTTCACAGCGGGCGATGCAGAGTCTGCAGCCCAAGCTCGAAGAATTAAAACGCAAATATAAAGATGATAAAGAAAAGCTGTCATTGGAAATGATGGAGCTTTATAAACGAGAAAAGGTTAACCCCTTCTCATCTTGTTTACCGATTCTGATCCAATTTCCTTTCTTGATTGCTGTTTATCAAGTGTTTCGTTCTGGTTTGGGCGGTGGTAGCCTGGATTTGCTTTATCCTTTCGTTCAAAATCCAGGGAGTATCAATCCCGTATCTTTGGGTTTGGTAGATTTAGCTAAACCGCAGATTGTTTTAGCAGTTTTAGCCGGCGCGGCTCAGTTTTGGCAAAGTAAAATGTTAATGGTGCAAAAACCACCCAAAACCGCTGATGGCAAAGTTTTACCTGGTGCTAAAGATGAAAATACGATGGCGATTATGAATAAGCAGATGGTTTATATGATGCCTCTAATTACCGTAGTAATTGGTGCTTCGCTACCCGGTGGGTTAACCCTTTATTGGTTTGTGACTACTTTACTAATGGCCTTACAGCAACTCTACTTTTTCCGTAAAAGTAAAAAACAAGAGGAGCTGCCGGTGGTTATTGACTCACCAAAATAGTTTATGTTGATTGAGGGTAAAAAATTAATTAAGCTCTCTGTTTATACCAAAAGTGGTAAACTGCTTGGTCGGGTTGATAATCTAGAGATCGACATTGATGAGCAGTTGATTATCAATTATTGTGTCAAAAGCCAGAGTGTAATTAAAAATTTTTTTACTGATACTCTGTTGATTCATCGGAGCCAGATTGTTTCCATTACTGCTGATAAAATTACAGTTGATGATAGCGTCTTGGATAGTATCAAAGAAAAAGAAATAGTATCTAAAATAGCTAAAGAAGAGGCCACCTCGCCGACGGTCAATTTAGCTGATAAATAAGATCATGTCTAATTCCGATCTAGAAAAAAGTGTTTTACAAACTTTAGCTTTTTTTGCTATTTTTGGTTATCCCTTAACAGCGATGGAAGTTTGGCGGTATCTCTATAGCAGCCAGTGGCCAGTGGCTAGTGGCCAACAGTCAGCGGTCAGTTTGGGAGAGGTGATGGCTGTTTTGGACAATAGTTCGCGAATAAAGACCCAGCAGGGTTTTTATTTTTTAGATTCGGCCGAGGCAGTTACAGAGCGTCAGGAGCGTTATAAAATTGCTGAAGTTAAATTTAAATTAGTTAAAAAGGTGGCTAAACTTTTAGCTTGTTTGCCGTTTGTTCGGCTAATTGCAGTTTGTAATACTTTAGCCTATAGTAACGCGAGTTTAGCCAGTGATATTGATTTGTTTATCGTCGCGGCCAAAGGTAAAGTCTGGACAACGCGGTTTTTTACTTTATTAATACTTAAAATTTTGGGTCGGCGACCAGCGCCAGGGAAAAGTCAAAATGCTTTTTGTTTAAGTTTTTGGGTAGATGAAAATTATCTAAATTTAGAATCTTTAGCTTTGGCGCCGGAAGACATTTATTTAACTTATTGGTTGGAGCAGCTTTATCCGGTTTATGATCGTGGCGGATATTATCAAAAATTGCGCCAGAATAATCTGTGGTTGAAAAAATACTTAGGTAATAGTCTGGGTGTTGAGCCCAATTTGGAGCGGGTGGTTAGATTGGGTTGGTTTGGTCGGTTTTTCAAACAGCTTAGTGAGTGGAAATTTAGTTTTAATTTTTGGGAGACAGGGCTAAAGAATTGGCAATTAAAACATTTGCCCCAGAATTTAAAAAATTTGATGGTCCAGAACGAGGGGGTAGTAATTAGACAAGGAGTAATCAAATTAATTGCCAATGACCGGCGGCGGGGATATTATCAAAACTGGCAAGAGCGAGTTCGCGGAATAGAGGGTTAAGGGTTAAAGGCTAAGGGTTAATATTTGTGGCCCTTAACCCTTAACCTTTTAACTATGTTTAACCAAGTAAGATTTAGGAAAGCCATCGAGTGGTTACTTTATCTTTTTATTTTTCTTTTGCCCTGGCAAACGCGGTGGATTTATCGCGAGGCTAATTTGGGTGATGGTTTATTGCGCGGAGTTTGGGAATATGGACGGCAGAGCCTATATGGGTTGGAAGTTATTTGGGCGGCGGCGGTGGTGTTAGGGATTATTTATGCAGTAGGTAGTAGGCAGTATGCAGTAGGCAGCTGGCGAAAGATTTTTCGGCGGGAGAATCTATTGCCAGGGGTGATGTTTTTATTATTTGTTTGGTCGCTAATAACCATAATTTGGTCAGCCGATAAGAATTTAGCTTGGTACCATAGCACGATTTTTTTAGAAGGGGTTGTTTTATTTTTTCTCATTACTAGTTTTGCTAAGCAAGAAAAGGCCGCTGTGGTTTTAGTGATGTCCGCAGCCATTCAGAGTTTATTGGGTTGCTATCAGTTTATGACCCAATATATTTGGGGCTCCAAGTGGTTGGGTATGGCGACTCAGACTGCCAGCGATTTGGGCGTTTCAGTGGTTGAAGTGGGCGATCAGCGCTGGTTGCGGGCTTATGGCAGTTTGCCTCATCCTAATATGTTGGCGGCTTTTTTAGTGGTGGCGTTAATTTTAATTTTGTACCTTAGTTTGGGAGTAAAAAACAAAGGTCAGCGAAATTTTGTATTGTTGGGTCTGCTATTGGTTATTCCTGGTTTAATTTTTACCTTCTCTCGGTCAGCTTGGCTGGTGGGAGGAGTTGCTATTATTTATTATTTGATTATTAGTTTTTTTGATAAAAAACGCCGAGCCGAGACCCAGTTGACTCGGCAGCTGTTGGTTATTGGTTTTATCTGGACGGTCATTATCAGTTTGATGGTTTATCCATTAATTTGGGGACGGCTAACCAATAGCAGTCGGCTGGATCAGCTTTCTAGCCAAAGTCGGATGGCCCTTTATGGCCAAAGTGTTGATTTGATCAAGAGCCACTGGTCCTCGGGTGTAGGTATGGGTAATTATACTTTAGCAGTTTATCAGCAAGTTGATAATTCATTTGGCGCATGGTTGTATCAGCCGGTACACAATGTCTACGTATTGGTTTTAGCGGAGTTAGGCGTGGTGGGGTTGTTGCTCTGTTTATTTGTTATTTGTTATTTAGTATTTGGAAGGAAAGGGAACTGGTTGGTTAAACTACCATTTTTGGCTTTGCTGTTTTTGGCGTTTTTCGATCACTCTTTTTGGAGCTTATATTTTGGTGTGACGCTTTGGTGGGTAGCGGCGGGGTGGGGGTTGGCTAGTTCTGAATAAAATACTCATTTTTTGGTTGAGATTGGACAATTTGGGCCTTGACGGCTTTTTTTAATGTGCTAAAATAATCTACACCTTAGCACTCAACCTTTCGGAGTGCTAACAGGTTCTAATTAATTAATAGGAAAAAATATGAATGTTAAACCGCTACATGATCACGTGATTGTTCGGCCAATTCGCGAAGTCGAAGCGACCAAAGCCGGTATTGTTTTGCCCGATACCATGGATAAAGAAAAGCCCGAGCAGGGCGAAGTACTAGCCATCGGTCCAGGCAAACTTTTGGATAATGGTTCCCGAGCGCCGATGTCGGTCAAAGTTGGTGAAAAAGTGATGTTTAAAAAATATTCGCCGGATGAGATCAAAGTTGATGGTGAGGAGTTATTGGTTATTTCTGAGGGCGATATCATTGCAGTTTTATAAATAAATTAATTGTAAAATAGACCCCACTCGTTCGCCGCCGGCGGACTGGTCGGGATGATGATAAAAAAATATGTCTAAACAAATACTATTTGATGAAAAAGCGCGCGCGGCGATTAAGCGCGGCGTTGATAAATTGGCCGATACGGTTAAAGTTTCTCTCGGTCCTCGCGGCCGTAATGTTATTCTGGATAAAGGCTTTGGTTCGCCGACAATTACTAATGACGGTGTGACGATTGCTAAAGAAATCGAGCTGGAAGACAAATTCGAGAATGTTGGCGCCGATCTAATCAAAGAGGTGGCCAGTAAAACTAATGATGTAGCCGGCGATGGTACGACCACTGCGACAATCTTGGCCCAAATTTTGGTTAATGAGGGCTTTAAGAACGTAGCCGCTGGTGCTAACCCCATGGCTATTCGTCATGGTTTAGAAAAAGGTGTGGAAGCTATTGTTAAGGAATTACAACAAAAAATTTCTAAGCCGGTGGCCGGTAAGGCGGAGATTGCCCAGGTGGCTTCTATTTCGGCTAATAGCGACGAGATTGGTCAAGTGATCGCTGAAGCAATGGAACAAGTGGGTAATGATGGCGTGATTACGGTAGAAGAATCTCAGTCTTTTGGTATTCAGAAGGAAGTAGTTGAGGGTATGCAGTTTGATAAAGGTTTTGTTTCGCCCTATATGATCACCAACCCCGAGACCATGAAAGCTGAGTATAATGACCCTTATATTTTATTAACCGACCGTAAGATTTCAGCACTATCCGACCTATTACCATTACTGGAAAAAGTGGTCCAGAGCGGCCGCAAAGAATTAGTAATTATTGCTGATGATGTCGATGGTGAGGCGATGGCGACTTTAGTAGTGAACAAATTGCGCGGTACTTTTAGTGCTCTAGCCATCAAAGCTCCGGGTTTTGGTGATCGTCGCAAGGAGATGCTGCAAGATATGGCGATCCTAACCAATGGCCGATTAATTACTGAGGAGGTTGGTTTAAAGTTAGAGAATGCTACCATCGAAGATTTGGGCAGCGCAGCCAAGGTAATTGCCACCAAAGAAAATACAACGATTGTCGGTGGTAAGGGTGAAAAAAATAAGATTAAAGATCGTGTCAGTCAGATTAAGAGAGAATTAGAATTAGCTGATTCGGATTTTGATAAAGAAAAATTACGCGAGCGATTAGCTAAACTAGCTGGCGGCGTGGCTGTAATCAAAGTTGGGGCGGCTACTGAGAGTGAAATGAAAGAAATTAAGTTTAAAGTTGAAGATGCGCTTAACGCCACTAAGGCCGCGGTTGAAGAAGGAATTGTTCCTGGTGGTGGGGTAGCCTTAATTCGCGCTTTACACGTTTTGGACGATCTTAAATTGGAAGGTGATGAAAAAATTGGTCTTAATATTTTGAAACGGTCGCTTGAAGAGCCCTTGCGCCAGATTGCTGAGAATGCTGGTAAAGATGGCGCAGTGGTAGCGGAAGAAGTGAGAAAAGGCAAGGGTAATCACGGTTATAATGCGGCCATTAATGAATATGGCGACATGGTCGCGGCTGGCATTATTGATCCGACTAAAGTTACCCGGACGGCGTTGCAGAATGCTGTTTCAATTGCTTCACTTTTTATTACTACTGAAGCGGTGGTTACTGATTTACCTGATAAAAAGAGCTGTTGCCGTGAGAGCCAAGGGCCGAGCGGCATGGATATGGGAATGTAGGTTGCTAAAATTTAAAGTTTTTTCTAAGACCCCGCCGATTTCCTGTTAACTAGGACGGTGGGGTTTTTAGTAGTATGCAGGGATTAGTATGCAGTATGCGGGGGTTAATCTACACGAATGGTGGAGTTTAGTCCCTGTATACCGCATACTGCATACCGCATACTTATGTTAGTACCACGCAGATTGATTTTATGTTATAATGAGGTTACCTTAAACCTATGATTGCCGAACAAAACTATTGGCAAGAAGCCGAAGAAGCTAAAGATTTGCGTTTTTATTTGAAGGTAATTAGGAAACCTTTTTTTATTGGGTTTTTGGTTATCTCGCTTTTCTATCTGATTAGCTTGGTTAGCTTTTTAGATTGGTCCAAAGCAGTTCTAAACTATTTGAGCTGGGGGGTTAAGATTATTGTTGCTATTTATATTAGTTGGGTAATCAGTAAAGAAAAGAAAGCCGACGTTCGTCATCCGATGACGGCCGCGGCGATTGCTGGGTTAGGCCTTGGTTTGTTAGTCGCTATTTTGAAATCAATTTGGTTTTTTAGCTGGTGGCAAATTGTTAATTTGATAGTCGAGCCGGTTTTGACGGCTTTAGTGGGTCTAATTTTGGCCTGGCTGGTGAGTAGAATTTTTCAAATAAAAAATAAAATCGGGGAAGGCTCACAATCTTCCACCAATAAGGAGCAATAATATGGCCGAAGAAAAGAAGGTCAATAGTGTTGACCAAAAAGACATTGACGATAATAAGATCGTCGCTGCTTTAAGCTATTTTTGGGTACTATGTTTAGTGCCGCTGCTTAGCAAGAAAGAGAGTAAATTTGCCCAATTCCACGCTAAACAGGGCTTAATTCTTTTTGCCCTGGAAGTAGTTTGCTCATTGGTTTGGTTTTTACTGCCACTATTCACCATCGTGTTTGTCGTCGTGTCAATCATTGGTATTGTCAAAGTTCTCAATGGTGAGTATTGGAAGATGCCAATAATTGGTAATTACGCCGAGAAGATTAATTTATAAAGCTATATTGTCATTGCGAGGAGCAAAGCGACGAAGCAATCTGGTTGGTTACCCGGGAGATTGCTTCGCTCCGCTCGCAATGACGGAGAGATGCTATGACTAAACGAACAAAAATTGTTTGTACCATTGGGCCGGCTTCGGAAAGCCGGGTAGTTTTGGAAAAAATGATTAATGCCGGCATGAATGTGGCTCGGCTTAATTTTTCTCATGGTAATTATAAAAATCACGAACTGTTAATTAGAAATATCCGCGAGGTGGGTTGGAAGCTTGGTCAGCCAGTCGGGCTGTTACAGGATCTGCAGGGTCCACGCGTTCGAGTGGGTAAATTGCCTCAAGTTGGTCTGAGTATTGCGCGCGGTGATAAGGTTATTCTAATCCCCGAATCAAAGATTAACTATCAATTACTAGCGGCTTCGAGCGATAAAATTTTGCCGATCCAATATGAGGCTTTAGTTAAAGAGGTCAAACCCGGCTCCAAGATTTTGATTAGTGACGGTTTAATTGAGCTAAAAGTTCGTAAGGTTAAAAAACTATCATCGTTGATTTCTTGCGTAGTAGTTCGGGGCGGGACGATTTTTTCTTTCCGGGGGATGAACGTACCTGGGGTCAAAATTCAGGCCGATGTAATTACTAGCAAAGATAAAGAAGATTTGCGTTTTGGCCTAAAGCAAAATGTTGATTGGGTGGCGTTGTCTTTTGTTAAAGAAGCCAAAGATGTGGTTGCCTTAAGAAAATTAATTAAAACCTACCAGCCGCATAGTCAAGTTAAGGTGATGGCCAAAATCGAGCGACGAGAGGCAGTCGATAATTTTGATCAAATTTTGGCCGTAGTTGATGGCGTAATGGTCGCGCGAGGCGACCTGGGTATTGAGTTGCCAGCGCAGCAGATCCCGTTAATTCAAAAGAAAATTATTGAAAAATGTTTGGCCGTAGCCAAGCCGGTGATTGTGGCCACCCAGATGCTCGAATCAATGATGGTTAACCCTCGGCCAACTAGGGCCGAAGTTTCGGATGTTGCTAATGCCGTTATTGACCACACCGATGCCGTGATGCTTTCGGGCGAAACAGCCACGGGTAATTTCCCAGTCGAGGCCGTAACGATTATGGCTAAGACTATTAGTCGAACCGAGAGTTCTCCTTATGATGATTTACTCGAAACTAGCTTGCCAGCTTATGAGTCGGTAGCGGTAGCGGCGGCGGATTCGATCCACCATCTGGTTAAAAAATTACATATCAAAGCTATTGTGGCCGCGACTAATTCTGGCCATACGGCGAGAATCATTGCTCGCTTTCGGCCGGAGACTAAAATTTTGGTGATGACCGAAGATCAGGCCACTCAGCAACAATTAACTTTGGTCTGGGGAGTGGAAGCTCGATTAATCAAAGTTCAAAATAACCTCAATAAATTGATTCAGCAGGCGGTGAGCCTAGTTCATCAAGAAAAAATTGGTAAAAAGGGAGATAAAATTATCATTGCCTCGGCTTATCCAGTCGGTAGCAAGGAGAATCTTAATCTGGTGAAGATTGCTGATATTTGATATTTGATATTTGATATTTGATATTTGCCATTTGTTATTTGGAACAAATATCTATGTTTAAAAGAGACCAATTAATCTTGTGGTTTTCGGAAATTGGTATTGGTGATCTAGCTTTAGCCGGCGGCAAGAACGCTTCGTTAGGTGAAATGTATAATAAGCTGACTAAACGGGGTATTAGTATTCCTGATGGTTTTGCCATTACGGCCGCGGCTTATCGTTATTTCTTACGCTTTAATTCTTTGGAAAAACCAATCAAACAAATTTTGGCTGGTTTAAATATTAGGCAAGTTAAAGATCTCAGCCGACGCGGCAATCGGATCCGACAACTGATTTTAGCTGGTGCTTGGCCAGCCGATCTGGAAAAACAAATTTTGGCTGATTATAAAAAGCTTGGCGGTGGCAGTGTGGCCGTGCGGTCGTCAGCAACCGCTGAAGATCTGCCCGGCGCTTCTTTTGCTGGTCAGCAAGAGTCTTTTTTAAACGTCGTAGGTAAAGAGAATATTCTACTAGCTTGCAAGCGTTGTTTTGCTTCACTATTTACTGATCGAGCGATTTCTTATCGAGTGGATAAGGGTTTTTTGCATAATCAGGTGGCTCTTTCCGTTGGCGTGCAAAAAATGGTGCGTTCGGATTTAGCCTCGTCGGGCGTAATGTTTACTCTGGATACTGATTCGGGGTTTCGCGATGTGGTGATGATTGATGCGGCCTGGGGGCTGGGGGAAAATGTCGTTAAGGGCCGAGTAGTCCCTGATGAGTATTTATATTTTAAAAAAACCAACGCGATTATTTCTAAAGAGCTAGGCAGTAAGGAGAAAACATTAATCTATGCAAATAAATTTGGTTTGACTGGTGCGACAATTAATATCAATACGCCCAAAAAGCAACGGCAGAGTTTTGTTTTGAATAATCGAGAGATCGATCAACTCGCTAAGTGGGGGCAAATTATTGAGCAGCATTATAAGATGCCCATGGATATTGAATGGGCTAAGGATGGTCTGAATAAAAAGCTTTATATCGTTCAAGCGCGGCCGGAAACAGTGGAGTCAACCCGGGACCAGAATATTTTTGAAGAATACTATTTAACTCATAAAGGCAAGGCGATTTTGTCTGGTTTGGCTATTGGCTCTAAGATCGGTCAAGGTGGCGTGCGAGTAATCAAAAATGTCAGAGAGATTAGTCGTTTTAAGCGTGGCGAAGTTTTGGTGACCACCATTACTGACCCAGATTGGGAACCGGTGATGAAAGTGGCCGCGGCGATTGTCACTGATCAAGGTGGCCGGACATCTCACGCAGCGATTGTTTCCCGCGAACTGGGCATTCCTTGTATTGTTGGCACTAAAAACGCTACCCGTAAACTTAAAAATGGGGATCAAGTAACGGTTAGTTGCGCCGAGGGCGAGCGGGGAAATGTTTACCAAGGGTTATTGCCATTCAAAGTACGCAAGATTAATCTTAAAAAACTGGGTCGGCCCAGAATCAAGATTATGATGAATCTTGGCAACCCAGAGCTGGCCTTTACTGATTGTCAGATTCCTAATGACGGGGTGGGGTTAGCTCGATTAGAGTTTATTTTTTCCAATTATATTAAGGTTCATCCTCTGGCTTTATTAAATTATAAGAAGATTAAAGACCGGCGATTGAGAAATAAAATTGATAAACTAACCGTTGGTTACGAAGATAAGCGGGAATATTTTGTTGATCGTCTAGCGCATGGTATTGCCCGGCTGGCGGCTGGTTTTTACCCCAAAACAGTGATTGTCCGGACTTCGGATTTCAAAACTAATGAATACGCGACGATGATCGGCGGCAAGCTCTACGAACCAAAAGAAGAAAATCCGATGATTGGCTGGCGGGGCGCGTCGCGCTATTACAGTGAGAGTTACCAGCCGGCTTTTGAATTAGAATGTCAGGCAATCAAAAAGGTGCGCGAAGAGATGGGTCTAACTAATGTGACGGTGATGATTCCTTTTTGTCGGACGCCAGAAGAAGGACAAAAGGTGGTTAAAATCATGGCTCAGAACGGTCTGCGACGCGGTCAGCATGGTTTAGAACTCTATGTGATGTGCGAGATTCCGTCTAATGTTATTTTGGCTAAGGAGTTTGCTAAGATTTTTGATGGCTTTTCAATTGGTTCTAATGATTTAACCCAATTAGTTTTGGGTCTTGATCGTGATTCCACTTTGGTCTCTACGGTTGGTAACGAACGCAATGAAGCGGTCAAAATAATGGTTAAGCAGGTGATTAAAGAAGCCCATCGAGCCAAACGCAAAATTGGTATCTGCGGCCAAGCGCCATCGGACTTTCCAGACTTTGCTAAATTTTTAGTCAAAGCCGGGATTGATTCGTTATCGCTGACTTCCGATTCAGTTTTAAAAACTTGGCAGGCCGTGAGTAAAATGAAATAGTACTTAGTACACAGTACAGAGTTTATAGAATTGAAAAAGCAATAAAGCCTGTCCTGAGCGGAGCCGAAGGACAAGAAAAAAAGCAAGATTTCAAAATAACGGTCCGAGGGGGCCGTTTTTTGTTGTCATTGAGAATTTTTTAATTCGTCATCCTGAGTGTAGCTCCTGACCCATGTGTCAGGAGCGAAGCGAAGGATCTCTTTCCCATCTACGAAGCCTCTTTACTTTTTTGAAGCCAAAAAAGTAACAAAAAAGCTCTGGGGCTCATAAGGCGCGATTCATTGTTCAACTTTTTATCGTTCTACCCGTCCCGCCCCTCGGCGTAATCAGAAAAGGTTGGGGCGGGACTTTGCGCCGTATTCTCCCCAGACCCCAACCGGGTTTATTTTCTTAGATTTTTAGAAAGTGGTTTTGAATTTATGCTTGACAGTAATTATAAAAAATGGTAGCGTACAATAAATCAGTTCCAAGAGTAGTCCCTACGCTCAATCATCGAGCAAGGAGGTTTACTGTGTCCAAGCAACTGAACAAGCAGCAGACGGTCGGTTTCTGGTTCAGCCTCGGCGGCGGGATGTTGCTGTGGTTGGTCTATGTGGCTTGGAGCCACTGGACCGGTGTTCTGGGCGAGCCACGGCCTCCGCAGGGCTGGAGCTACCAGATTATCGTTGGCGCCATCGCCACGGTCATCGGTCTGGTTCTGCTCATTCGGCCTTACCATGGGCCGAAGTTGCATCGAACAACGGAAAAGATATGGTCGCCTCGCCCCTGGCGACGTTCCCACATCTACCAGTGGGTAGTGATTCACACTAGCCATGACTTCCGGTTGTTCGTCGGTTTCTGGCTGGGAACTCCGGTGTTCTTCTTCGCCATTGCCGTGCTGTCTTGCTGGCGTTTCGCGCCGGCGTGGCTTTACGGCTTCTGGCCGGACTGGACGTTTTTCACCGTGATCTTTGCGGCCTCGATCGGCGGGGTTGGACTGATCCGGGAACACGGCCCTATCTGGCTGGAGAGGTGGCACGCCTACTGGGCGCATCTGGTGGCTGACGCGGACAAAATCCGCGCACGCCGTCAGAATCCTGACCGCCCAAACTAGGGACTTTGTCCCTGCCCCTGTCTAGTCACTCCATAGTGCTTCGGCGCTTTGGTGGTGTACTCGGCGGGGGACTTTTTTTATCTAAAATTACTTTTTTATAACTAAAAAAGTAATCAAAAAAAGTTTTGGGGGCAAGCTAGGCGCAATTCATTGTTAGTCAACGGTTTGCCTTATCCGTCCCGCCTCTCGGCGTAATCAGAAAAGGCCGGGGCGGGACTTAGCGCCTAGCTTGCCCCCAAGCCCCCGCTGGGTTTATATTTTTTAGTGTACTTTTGAAAATCAATCCAGTTTTTGCTATACTGATCACAGCTATGCTTAAACCCCAGACTAAATTTATTTTTTTTATTACCTTAGCCCTGATTTTTGTTACCTTAATTTGGCTTAGTAGCAAGGTGCCGGTGAAAACCAGTCAAGAAGATCTAGTACAAACCGATCGGCCTTTTTTGGGCGGCAAGGAGGCAACGATCGTGATTACTGAATACGTTGATTTTAGTTGCCCTCATTGTCGACAGGCAACCGAAGAGATAAAAAAAATTCAACAACTTTTTGGCGATCAAGTGAGACTAGATTTTCGCTATTTGCCGTTGAGTAATGATACTTTTTTAGCTGCGATCGCTGCTGAGTGCGCCAATCAGCAGAACAAGTTTTGGCCTTATGCAGATATACTCTTCCGTAAAGCGCCGGCCTTTGGTAGTGATAATCTGAAACGCTATGCCCAGGATTCAGGTCTGGAAATGACAGTTTTTAATCAGTGTCTAGATAGTCAGGCGACTGCTAGGGTCGTCTCGGCTGATTCTGGACAAGCTACTAGTCGAGGGGCGACTAGTGCGCCAGCTATTTTTATTAATGAGCAGAACTTGGGTAGCAGTTGGCAGAGTTTAAATCAGCAGATTTTGCATCTAATCGCGGTACAAAAAAATGATTAGTTGGTTCCATAGTTACTATCCTTCGCCGACTTTACTAAGCCTCGGGCCGGTTAACATCCACTGGTATGGTCTGTTGGTAGTTTTGGGGTTTTTGGCTGGGTTAGCAGTAGTGGTTTATTTATTCAAAAAGTATAGTTTACCAGTCAACCAGGCCTATGATTTGTTTTTTTATTTAATCATTTTTGGCCTAATCGGTGCGCGGATTTATTATGTTTTGTATTCTTGGGAATATTATAGCCAGCATTTGTCGGAGGTGATCAAGGTCTGGCGGGGTGGGTTAGCCATCCATGGTGCCATTATTGCCGCGTTAGTAACTTTGTATTTTTATTGTCGACAGAAGAAATATTCTTTTGGTTTATTAACTGATATCATAGCGACCGCCGTGCCGCTGAGTTTAGCTATTGGTCGGTGGGGTAATTATTTTAATCAGGAGCTTTTTGGTCGGCCAACCAATCTACCTTGGGGGATTGGTATCAGTTGGTTTAACCGACCAGCGGCGTATCAGAATTTTGAATATTTTCACCCGACGTTTTTGTATGAGAGTTTGCTTGATTTGATAGTATTTGGCGTGTTGATGCTCCTGCATCGTCGGAGATTAGGCCGGACAGAGGATAAAAGATGGGTGAGTAGAGGAAATATTACCCTGAGCTTTTTGCTGCTGTATTCGGTAGTTAGGTTTAATATGGAGTTTTTGCGGTTGGATAGCTCGCCAGTGGTTTTTGGCGTGCGTTGGGCGCAATTGGTCTCGGCAATAATTTTTGTTGGTATCCTGGTATTTTGGTTGGTTCAATTTTTTAGAAACAAAAAAACAACCTAATGGCGGGCCCGACCGGATTCGAACCGGCGATCTCCTCCGTGACAGGGAGGCATGTTAACCACTACACCACGGACCCAGCATCAGGTTGTTTTTAAAATTTTTAAGTCAATTCTGAGTAGTTCGGCCTTATTATATTTTAATTAAATGAAGGTGTCAAACTTGACTATTTTTTATATTTGTGGTATCATGTAAAGGTTGGTATCAGATTGACATTAACTTATCAACAAGTTACATTAAAAGTATAAAAAATAGTAATTTTAGCTAAAAATATGGCTGAAGCCTATATTAATCCCGAACGCGATATCCAACCCAGACCAAGATTGACTAAGATCGAAGGCGGTAAAAACCAGCCAATGTTAGGACATGATGCGCCTAAGTTGTTAAGATTTGAGGGCAGTTTACCAGGCGATCCAGAATATCCGGCCTCGGCCGAGGCAGTTAATAATATCCGCGAACGCCGTGGCGGACGACCCTTTGATAGCGAAAAGAAAGGTCAGCCAGAAGAAATAGAAATAGAGATTGAGACTCAGCCGGCTGATAATATTGCCAAACAAGAATTAAAATATTCACCAGCCGAGCAGGCTCTACGTGATCAGATTTTGGAATTAATGCGGGACTTTGGTGGTAAAGTCGTACCAGCACATTTAGCCGCGCAGCGTCTCGAATGGTTGCAGAGTTTTAAGGGTTTGAGCCAAATCAAAGATGAACGCGACCGAGTATCTAAATTGGATGATATTTATCGGACCGGCCTTATTCTAAAAGATTGGATATTAAGTGAAAAAATTGATGAGACCAAAATCGCTAAACCAGCTAAAAGTGTTGCCGAGCAGTTGGTTGAATATCGAGCGGCTCAACCTAAAAAAACTTTATGGGGCAGTATAAAAGAAAAAGTCGGTGGTTGGTTTAGCACCACCAAGCCAGAGAAAAAACGATTAACTCCTGAGGAAACGGAAGTTGCTCATCTGCGTAAACGTCAGGAGCTAGCTCATAAACGTCAGGAGCGGGCCGAAAAAGAATGGGAACAATTCCGTGGTAGTCTCGTTGACGCCTTACATCTTAAGGATTTTAATGCCGCTACTCGGGCTTTAAATCTTCTATCCTCGTTGACTGAGGACCGCGCTAGTTTAAATGAGCGAATTCAAGCCGATAGCGATTTGATGGCGGCCTTGAAAACTGCTGGCTTAAAAACTGATGTTGAGTCGATCACTCATGAGTTATTAAATATTTTTAAAGCTAGTCGTGCTGAAGTTGATAAGTCCGCTCGGGCTAAGTCAGGTTTTAAGAAAGAAATTAATCCCAAAGTAGAATTAATTACTTATTTAACCAATAGTGTTTTGGAGCAAATTTTTAATAATTTTCGGCAAACGCCGACCGGTGATGAAGTTGATTTAGGCAATGGTCTGAAGGTGCCAAGAGAAAAGTTAAGAGATTTTGCCGAGAAGATGCGTCTTTATTCTCGGGGTAAAAATAAAAATTTATTACCTCAGGCACGCGAACTGTTGCTTGATAGTTTAGAGACAGATAGGGATAAAAAGGCAGCTAATGAATAAAATAATAATATAAAAATCGGTCCGATATTTAGCGGGCCGATTTTTGTTTGAAGTTTATTTTTTGGCAGCTTCGATGATAGCGGTAAAAATCTTTGGCTGTTCGTTAGCTAGCTGAGCGAGAATTTTGCGGTCGATGTCAATTTTATTCTTTTTGAGTCCAGCCATTAATTTGCTGTAAGTTAGACCATGTAGGCGGGCGGCGGCGTTGATCCGAATCTGCCAAAGCTGGCGCATTTCTTGTTTGCGGACGCGGCGACCAGCAAAAGCTTGTTTACCGGCTTTGGTGACCGTCGGACGGGCCATGCGGATTAGGTTTTTATTCCGGCCGCGAAAACCTTTAGCTTTTTGGCGTAGAGCTTTTCTTTTTTTGATTCTGAGGACTCCTCTTTTGACTCGGGGCATAAAATAACAAATTTAAAAAGTTAAATAGCAAGTTTAAAGGTTAAGAATACGGGAGAAGCTTTTTGATGGTGTTTTCTTCGGTTTTGGCTAGACGATGATTCCGTCTTTTAGCTATAGTGACTTTGCCTGATTCGCGAGCATTAAAATGATCTTGGCCACCCTTGCGAATAAACATTTTACCATTTTTTGTGATCTTAATCCGGCTAGCAACGTTTTTATGGGTTTTTAATTTAGACATATAGATATCTCATTAATTATTGGTTTACAATTTAGGAGCAATAATGACGATTAGTTTACCGCCTTGTTTAGTCAGCGGTTGTTCTATTCCGATTCCATCACCTAGGTTTTTGATAAACTGATTAATAATTTCCCTGGCTTGGTCGCCGTGTTGACGTTCGCGGCCTTTAAGCATCATTTCGATTTTGACTTTATCCTTGTCTTCTAAAAATTTTTTGGCTTGATTGAGACGGATATCCAGGTCGTGTTGGCCGATGCGGAAAGATAGACGGACACCCTTAGTCTCGCTAGCTTTTTGTTTAGTCTTTTGTTGCTTTTGTTCCTTTTCTTTGCGGTATTTGAATTGGCCGTAGTCTAAAATTTTGACTACTGGCGGGTTATCTTTGGGTGAAACTTCGACGAGATCCATCTCGACGTCGTGGGCCATCTGGAGGGCTTTTTCGATACTAACCACGCCGACCATTTGGCCGCTCTCATCAATTAATTTAACTTGTGGTACGCGAATTCTTTCGTTAACCCGATAAAGGGGTTGAGCGATCGGAGCGGGGCGACGATGATAACTTTTACGCATTTTTTTTGTAACTAACTTTTATTTACTAAATAATTTTTTAACTGTTTTTTGATGAATCTTTTGCCGGCACCGCTTTTGAGAAATTTTTCTCTACCCAGGGCGTCATTTTTATTTAAATATAGTTCTGCATAAATCAGTTTCCAGCCGGATTTTTTGGCGGTAAAGGGCGATACTTTTTGTAAGTGTTGTTTTATTCTTTGTTTTAAGTTAGTAGTAAAACCAGTGTACCAAGTTTTGTTACTATTTTCTAGGATGTAAACGATATAATACATAATTACTCTTGTCTCGCCCCGTAAAGTTCCGCTACACGGAACACGGGGCACCACGTAAAGCGACTTCGTCGCCTCGTGGCTGCGCCACGTGGTCGCGCCAAAGGCGCGACTTTACGTGGTGGAGATGGTGGGAGTTGAACCCACGTCTAGAAAGTTGAATAAGCTAGCTCTACAAGCGTAGTCACATTTGGTTTGGTTCGGTCAGCTAAGTGGAAAACGGACAAAACCCGAGCTTACCTAGTCTGGTAATTTTTGATAAACGGCCCCAGACCGTCCGGTTTATCTAGTCTAAGGTATAACACCGGTAAAACCCCTATTAGACATCAGGGACCGATGAGTCGTACGCAATTAGGCGACGACTGGAGCAAAGGCCGGAACAGCAAATAGCGAAGCTACTGCTTGTTTGGCTTTGTTGTATAAGTTGGCACTTATATTTTTTAGCCTGTTTTACGAGAGTACTAGCTCGACTTGCCTAGTTTAATCAATAATCTTCCTAGCGAAACCCGTCATCCCCCCATTTCCATTCACCTTAAGCATTTTAAAAACCTTAGGAGTGGGAGCGGCTGGCGCCTCACTTTGTGGTTCTATCAATTTAAGATGCGCCGAAACAGGGGGACAGGTCCACATAAAGAACTAGATATTTTTCAATTTACGGCGGAGTTCGCGGTCGACCTCACGTTTTTTGATGGCCGTTCGCTTATCAAACTGTTTTTTTCCTTTAACTAAGCCAATTTCAACTTTAATTTTAGTTCCCTTAGTATACACTCGTAAGGGGATTAATGTCAAGCCAGCTTGCTGCGCTTGGCCATAAAGCGAATTGATCTCTTTTTGGTGTAATAAGAGGCGGCGAGTGCGAGTCGGATCATAGCCAGTTAAGTGGCCGGCCATTTTGTAGGGCGAGATATGGCAGTTGAGCAGATAAGCTTGAGGCGACCGGTTAGCGGTTAAGTTAATAACCACGTAAGATTCTTTAAGGCTAAGCTGTTTATTGCGAACAGATTTGACCTCCTGGCCAGTCAAAATCAAACCCGCTTCCCAAGTTTTAACGACTTGGTAGTCAAAAAGGGCTTTTTTATTGTCAGCAAGAATGGGCATAGAAGTAATCATATTATACCAAGAAATAGTACACAGTACCTAGTACATAGTCCATAGAAATCTAAAATCTGTCGTCGCTGGGTTATAAGTTACTGTGTACTATAGTACTCTGCACTGTGTACTAATCAATAAAAAAAGGCCGCAGCGTGGTTAGCTTAGGCCAAGGTTGGTGATCAGTGATTGTTCCGGAATTCGTCCCAGAGCAACCACAGGATGAAGCCACCGACGCCGATGGCGGCGACTGAATCCAGCCAATGGAAGCCGAAGCGCCAGATGATGGCGCCAGTGATAAACGAGGTACCGCAACTAACAACCCCGTTGATCACTTTGATCTTCCCAGACCGGATATTCGGCGAACTCTCGTTGCCGTTTTGCTCCGGATAGATCTTAAGGGAGATCCCATCACAGAGCAGTCCGAGGCCGGCAACCAGCATGATCAGAGTGCCGTTGAACGGCAAGACCTCGCCGGTTGTTTGGTTGACGTACAGCCGGTACGCCGCGGAAATCATGGGTGCGAGGCAAATGGCACCGATAGCCAAATTGGAGTAGTGGGCGATTTTTTTCGCCCGGTCCTCTTTGGCCTTGCGCTGGCCGTTTTTTTCCTCGAGCCTCCTACCGTAGTAGTTGAGGCCCAAGGCGCTGGCATCTACCAGCCCCATGACTACATTGACGACTACTGCCAGGCTGAATGTCTGGCAGAAGCCGAAGATTTCGATTACTGTCGCCAGGACGTTCAGGGCAATCACCCAGCGAAGTAACCGCAACTGCCGTTCGGTCGAACTAGGACCATCCGCGTTCATGTACCCTCCTTTACGCGGTTGTTTTCGGTTTGTCCTTAGAATTAAGGACATCAAATTGTAGAATATTTTTATAAAAAAGTCAATAGATTTTTAGATTAAATTGTGGATATTTAGCCAATAAAAAAAACGGGAAGGTCCCGTTAGAGGTAGTAGCGCGTTGGCTGTTACCCGATGGTGGTTTTGGTGGGAGAAAATGTCACTGGAGCATAGGGCTGACTGACTTCTTCCAGGCAGTCCATCAACTCCTGACAATCAGCATCATCGTAGTGGTCGATGATACATTGCAGGTAGACACCGCCGTAGGCCGGATGACCGGTTTCACAGAGCTCTACTGCTCGTTCCATCTCCTCGGTCAACAGCGTGTCCGCGCTGCAGTCGCAGTAGGCAACGCTATAGGCATCGATGCAGGTGACGACTACATCCAATTCCGACAGGATAGTCTCGGTCTCGGTAGCCGATTGACCAATAGATCGGATGGCGATACTGCTGCTGTCATTAGCGTTATCACTGCTCTGCATGTTGATGTAATCTGACCGCTCCTGTCCGTTGACCAGGAGCAAAACCATTCCAGCCAAGATCACCAACATCGCGCTAGTTGTCCGCTTCATAAAAAAATCCTCCTGAGATAGTTGGCTATATTTTAAATAATGGATATGCGGCTGTCAATAAAAAAAAGCGGCTAAACCGCTAGTTGCGTCCTCCTGGTTATTGAGTTTTTGCGTCTGATCGACGGCCGTGGACCACTATTTCTTGGCCCAGGACCCATTCTGGTTCGGTTGTTTGGCTGCCACCATCAGGCCTTGGTGAATCGGCTGGCTCTGGCTGCGCGGCTATCGCCGGGGTGGAAGCTGTTTCTTCACCGCCCAGGGTGCCGAAGAGGGGGTGTTGTCCCCAGTCAGTAACCCAGAACAGTAGGACGATGATCAGAGCGCCAATAGCCATGCAGATAGCAAAACTTTTGTTACTCACCGGCAACTCCTTATTTGAGGTTAAGATAATATTAACTGATTATCAGTTTTTGTCAATTCTCTAAGAAGTGGGATGCTGGTTGGTTAAGTTGTTATTTTGCTTTATTTTTTGTATAATTAGAGCAAATTACTATGCCGGACCAAAAGGTCAAAATTGAGCTTTCCACTTCTTCGATTTTTAAAATCGTGGCCGTAATTTTGTTATTATGGTTTTTGTATTTGATCAAAGGGATTTTGATTATTTTATTTGTGGCTTTAATCTTTGTTTCGGCTATTGATCCGCTGGTTAGCTGGCTTCGGCGCCATCGGATACCGGCTTGGGTCAGCGTTTTGACGATTTATCTAACGCTGATCGTTTTGATCAGTTTAGTTATTATTTTATTTGTGCCGTTAGTTTCTAACCAGATTCAGAAGTTTTCTTCCAATTTTCCGGCTTATTGGCAGAAGATTGATACTAGTTTATCTAATATTAATACTATTCTCGTCAGCATGGATTAGGCGACAGTATTCAGCAGAGCTTAAAATCGTTGCAGCTAACTTTAGAAAACAGCGGTCAGAGTGTATTATCAACTGTGATTAGCATTTTTGGCGGGGTAATTTCTTTTTGTGTCATTTTGGTTATTACTTTTTATATTATTGTCGAAGAAAATGCGGTTAAAAGAATCCTGCGGCTGGTGGCGCCGGCTAAATATCAGCCTTATTTGACTCAGTTGATCTACAAGGTTAAAGATAAAATCGGTCTCTGGCTGCGAGGACAGGTGGTTCTGTCATTAATTGTTGGCTGTTTAGTTTTTATTGGCATGAACGGGTTTGGTTTTATTGATCCAACTATGCGTCAGTTTGCTTTGGTCTTAGCTTTGATCGCTTTTTTGGGTGAGTTTATTCCATATTTGGGGCCGATTCTTTCGGCTATCCCGGCGATTTTTGTCGCTTTTACCGTTTCACCGTCGTTAGCTTTGTTTGTTTTGATTTTTTATGTTGTGATGCAGTGGTTAGAAAATAATATTCTGGTGCCCCAGGTTATGCGGCGGGCCGTTGGGCTTAATCCAGTAGTGACAATCATTGCCCTAATGATTGGCGCTAAGATTGGTGGTTTGATCGGGATTTTATTAGCTATTCCGGTAGCGACGGCTCTGATGGTGATTACGGCTGATTTTTTTGAACGGCTGGAAGAAAATTAAATTAAGTAATAAATAATTAAATAAAAACAAAATATGCCTTGGAAAGATGCCAATAACAAAGTCGTTGTTTTATTATTAGCGGTGCTGGTGACCTTTGGTTTGATCTTGATAATATTAGCTAGTTTGAGTAATGATAGTCTACCGGTTGTTGGTTCGCCGGATAGTTCTCAGACGATTCAAGAGATGCAGGCCGCCACAGAAGCGGAAAAAGAGGTAGCTACTCAGGATTTAGCGGCTAATTATCAGGCCAAAAGCACTGAGATTATTTCTAGCTATCTACAGCAACGAAGCGCTATTTTAGCAAATGATCAAGATGAATCAAAGTGGCTGGCGCTAGCGACTCAGACCAAAAACCAATTGTTGGATCTAAAGTTGCCCGCCAAATATCAGGGACTCCATTTAGATCTAGTTATTACTTTTAATATTTTAGAGCAAGGGTTGCAAGGTGATAGTGACCGAGTTGACGAGGCTAATGCTCGGTTAGACCAAATTTTGACCGACAATCCTTGGCTAAAAGGAGAAGCAAAATAATGACTCGCCTAGACGACAATCAATCTTTGGCCAGCGCGCCAGCCGATATCCAACAAGCGATTAAAGAAGAAGCACAGAAGCTGCGACCAGAAAAAACGGTTATCAAAAAAAGAAGCTTATTTAGCTGCGGTAATTGCGTTCTTTTTTTGTTAGTTTTGCTTTTACTTTTTAGCAGTCTAGCTGGTTATACTCTAGCTAGAACTGGCCTATTCCAGATCCCTATTTTTTCGGCTCTGTTTTACCAGACCCCGGCGCCGAGTCATTTGGTAACAGCCACGCCGAGCGATTTGGAGAGTTTTAATAATAAGCTGGGCCAAAGTGTTATCTTGGGAGCTAAAGAAATAGATCTCAGTTTAACCGAGGCCGAGTTGACCGCCGTAGTGCAGAATGGTTTTTTGGAGAGTGATAGCGAAAGTTTGGTTGTTAGTTATGTTCAAGTGGCCGTTGCCGATAGTGGGATTGAGTTTTTTGTTCAATTAGAAAAACCACTGCGCGGTTTTTTGACAGTTAATATTGTGCCATTATTAGATGACGAAAAAAAGATTAAGGTCAACCAGCTCAAGATCGGTAATTTGGTTATCCCGCGTTTTATTGGCGAGTCTTATGTCCAAAAGATGCTGGCTTCGGAACTAAGTAAATTGAGCGGCGTGCCCTTGGAATTAAAAGGGATTAGCCTTGAGCCGGGGATAATTAAATTAAATTTGGTCCCGAAGTCGGCCAAATAATAATCATTGTGAAGGATAATATTTTGTTAAAACGATTAACCGTTTTTTTAGCGCCAGCCTTGCTGGTGGTTATTTGGGAAATTTGGCTTGGTCAACCTTTGGCGATTGTCGAAGCCTTTTGTCTAACCATATTAGTTATTGCTCTAGCGATTTGGTATTTGACGCTGCGGCCGCTAGCGGTCAGTCAACTACAGTCGAGTTTTCATCGCCGGGAATTTTGGCGTTTTTCGCTCAGCCCGTTATTTTTTGTGGTGGCTATTTTTGGGTTCTTAGTGATTTTGGAGTCGACTTGGTGGCAGCAAGTACTAGTTTGGCTAAGCGCCGTTGTTATTTTAGCTACCCTCCAGAATTTATTTGATCGGTTTTATCGTGGGGCCAGCTATTCGGCTCGATCGTTTGAGATTATTTCTAATAATATCAATACGTTATCTATTTTTGTTCTGACGACGGTTCTCTATAGTTTGATTGTTTTTTTAAACTGGGCGGTTTATGTGGTAGCGATTCTACTTTTGGCTTGCTGTATTTTACTTTTTTATCAAAGTATGTGGATCGCCGGGCTTAAATTGGGCCAGAGTTGGCTGTTTATTCTAATCGACAGTTTGGTGATGATCGAGCTTTTTTGGGTATTAAATTTTTTGCCTAATACGTTCTATATTAAGGCTTTAGTTTTGACCGTGGTTTATTATTCGGTAATCAATTTGTCGCGTAATTGGCTATTAAAAATTTTACAGCCGGAGATGATTAAGCGTTATTTGATTGTTAGTTTGAGCATTTTAGTTTTGGTCTTGGCGACCGCCCAGTGGATGTAATCGTCTGAGCGGTGGCTAGGTAGTTGACGTATTCTTTAATTGGGTATTAAATAGAGTAACCTATGTTTGATCAATATAAAAATGAACGGTCAAAAATTATCATTTTGGTTTTATTGATTTCGATGATTGTCGGTTTTGCCGCTGGAGCGGTGGGTAATTTTTCTTCTCGGTCGTTGTTTCTTAATTATTTTTTGGATACTCGTTTACTCCAAGACTTGAACAGCAACTTTTATGAGTTGTTGAGTCAGTATAAATTTATATCCCAGAGCGGTGGTGAAGAGCCATTAGAGATTGTTATTCGTCGGTCGGAGAATTCACTACTGGGAACAGCTAAACAGATTCAAGTTGGTGGTTTGTTAGATAATCTGGAACAGGGGACAGTCAATTTTTTTGTAAAAAAAGATAACGCCGGTTCGGATGTTTTGCTTAGCTCTTACTTTGATGACGAGAGTTTGGGTCGAGGTTTTATTTTGACTAATGACGGTTGGTTGGTAACGACCAAGCAGGTTATAAAAGGCAATTATGCAAACTATGTTGTAGCGACCAAACGCGGCGAGACATATTCTATTGAGCGAGTAATTGCCGACTCTTTGACTGAGGCTGTGTTTTGTAAAATCGCCGCGACTAATTTGCCGATTCTGCATTTTAACAAAAGTCAGATTATCCAGCCTGGTCAAGTTAGCCTAACGTTGGGCGGCGCTGGCGGCACCAAAATTGTTAATATTCAAAATACTTTTTATCAGCCAGCTAATCAATCAGCAGATCGAGTGATGTCGTCGGAGCAATTGGATAATTATATTTTAACCAATGAGGACTTAGCTGACGCGCCGATTGGTAGCCCGGTGATTGACGACCAAGGGCAAGTGATTGGTTTGGTTGTTAGTTGGGAAAAAGCTAAAGTGATTTTGCCTCTGAATAATTTTGCGGTTTTAATTAATCAAGTCTTAAAAGATCAGCAGGTTCAACGTATTTATTTGGGTGTAAATTATTTAGATCTGTCGCATTTAGTTTTGGCTGCGGACGCAGCCAAAGAAGTTCGTCAGCTCGGTAGGGGAGCGTTGCTTTATAGTAATAAAAGTTTGAACATTCTTGGCGTCCGGCCAAAGAGTCCGGCCGAGAGCGCTGGTTTATTGGTTGGCGATGTTATCTTAAAAGTTGAAGGCGAAGAGATAAACGAAAGTCAAAGTTTGGCGCAGTTAATTCAGGGCTATAAAGTGGGCGACGAAGTTAGTCTGACCGTTTGGCGCCAATCAGCCGCCGTGCCTGAGGGTCAAGAGCTTAAAATAACGGTTAAATTGGAGAAGTTGGGAGAATAATTTTAATAAAGATTATTTAATAAAAAAGGGGATCGAAGTGGTCCTTTTTTGATGTTTGTTTTTTTGTTCGGTGGCATTATAAATATGAAGGTGCTGGAGCTCATTTATCCCCAAAAGACTTCTTGTTGACAAAGATTCATGTTTATGCTAAGGTACGGGATTAAAAGTAAAGATCATTTTTAGAATTAACAGCGAAAAAAATTGGCTAATTTTAGCTAAATAATTACGCGTGTTATTTGATCGGTTATTTATTTATAATTTATTTAAATCTAAATTTAAATTTATGAATTTAAATCAGTATCTAAAACTAGTGAAAAGTCGTTACCAAATTTTAGTTGGTATTATCGGCGGTATTTTGATTATTACCTTGGTTTTGACCTTGGTCCAGACTTTCAAATACCGTTCGACCATCCAGCTTTTGGTTATCCAAAAGCAGGGGGCCTCGATTGATGCCTATACGGCCTTGCGTTCCGCTGAGAAGATGGCTAGTAATCTAGCTTCGGTGGTTTATACCTCATCTTTTCTAGATCGGGTGACGCAGACTAATTCCACCCTCAAAGATGATCTATCGATTGATCCGATCGAGCGCAAAAAAGAATGGCAGCGGACAGTCAACGCCGAGGTGGTGCCCGAGACCGGTATTTTAAAAATCGAGGTCTATCATCACAATCGCAATCAGGCGATTGCCTACGCCCAAGCGATCTCCTCGGTTTTGGTTAACCAGGGATCAGAGTATCATGGCGGTGGCCAAGAAGTTGGAATCAAAAATATTGATGCGCCGTTAACTTCACGTTACCCAGTCCAGCCTAACATCGTTATAAATCTGGGGATCGCCCTAGCGCTAGGTGCAGTTTTAAGTCTAGCCGTGATTTATTTATTGGGCGAAGAAAAAAATAAAACAGTAGCTACAACTAGATTGAATAGCGATCTGGCGGCGGCTCTAAATAAAACATTAGTCAACGCTCGACCACAATCTCAATCGGTTTTAGCTCAAGAGACGATTGATGATGAGGCGGTGATTCCGGTGCGGTTTAGTAATGATGGCGAAGTAGCTAAGACCAAAATTAGTATCGAGAATATTTTGAATTCAGCTGAGCCGCAATTGGTGCCGGTGCGAGTGGCGGCTGAGCCAGTGGCGTCGGTGATGGAGTCAGATCTGACTGATGATAAAATTGAAACAATGTACGACCACTGGGCGTATCCGGTTTCCACGGAGGAAGACAGCCGAGGGATTGAAGTCTAATCAAGAAAGCAAAAAAGCAAGAAAACAAAAAAGCATTGAATTGGTCTGTTAGCCTAGCGGTTAATAGACCAGACTGAGTGCTTTTACCCAGCTCTAGCTTTTGTCTGATAAGCTATTTGGCAAAGGCTAGGGCTGGCTGGTTAGTTCGTTGACAAACATGTCAGTGTAGAGAGACATCAAAAACAAGTTATAAAGTTCAAAAGTTATAAAGTTATTATAAAGTGTTAATTTTTGTCATTAGTGTTTTTAACTCTAGCAATCTAGCACTAACTTTTGTTTGATAAGTTATTTGGCAGAAGTTAGTGCTAGATGAGTCTTAAAACGGTGATTCAACCTTTCTGATACCTACGCAAAAGACGTAGGAAGGAGGCAATTGTGCGAAGAATCCTGTTGGCGGTGGCATTGTCCATCGTGGCGCTCGCCATCCTGGCAAGTGCCAAAACGGCAGAGGCCGGCGATGGGTGGATCCTGATCCACGCCACCGCCGATTTTACGATCAACGAGTGGCGATTGCCGGAAGCTTTTCCGTCCAATGTGCGTCAGGCACAGATGGATAAGCTGAAGGCGGTCGCCGCCAAGATTAGGTCCGACTACCCGGGCTGGGAAGTGAAGTTTACTGGTTACGCCGATTACCACGGCGAAACCAGCGGCTTCACCGGCAACGGCCAACTCGCTCACCTGCGGGCAACTGAGGTAAAGCGAGTTGAGATTGAGGCTGGTCTCCCCGAGGCACAAACTTTGTGCGATGCCGACGGGAACTTCCGCAACAAAAACCGGGTGGTTCGGATTTATGTTCGCAAACCGCCGACCAGCGGTGCGGCTGGCGCTCCGGGTGAGCGTGGCCGCGGGATTGCGGACGTTGAGATCGAACCGGTTGATCCGGATGAAGAAGTTCGGGTGGAGAACCGGGATAGCCCGCAAGGCATCATCTCGCGGATCTTCATGCCGACCGCCAGACCGGGTGCTGCGGGTGCGAGCGGCGGCGACGGGGTGAGCGCTCTGCTGTACGCGGGTTACCAAACCTACATGGACAGCAACGGCAATTACTCCTACTTCATCGCCGAAGGCGGGTTTGACCTGCTGTGGGGAAGGCACGAGTTCTTCTTCCACGGCGGGTTGGGCCCCAACCAACATGCGGGTCTCGACACCGAGGTCGGTGGCGGGTACCGTATTTTCGGCGAGAGCTGGGCCGGTTTCGAAGCTGGGATCACCTCGCGGTGGTTCCAAGTCGAGCACGGCAACCATACCGATCGCTGGGGGTTTCCGATCCTTAACGCCGGCCTGGTTGGCCGTCACTTCGACGATCGGCTGATCTGGGGTGTTGGCCCCAACTGCGGACTCCAGTTCGAGTCCAAGAGCCCGGCCCAGGAAGACGTTACGCGCGTCACCATCCCCTACGGGGTGATGTTCCGGGTCGGTTACCGCTTCTAGAAAGGAGGAAGTCACGAAGACCAAAGGAAAGTTCCTGATAGCCGTCTTCCTCCTGCTGATCTTCGGGTCAGTGGAGGAAGCGGTTGCTCGCGGTTCACCACCGAAACTCAAACCGCCCGTGATCGGGATTCAATGCGCCACCAGCGCAATCTGCCCTGACGGCGTGTATGAGCTGAGGTTGTGGCGACCGGGAAATAGGGATCCCGAGAGCCATCCATTTGACAGCAACCATCCCTGGAAAGCGACAGTCACGGCCGGTACGTACAAGTACCAGGTCTGGCATCATATCCTGGCTAAACCGGTAACCGAAGTCGCGGAGGTCACGCTCTACGGGTATTTGGGCGTGGCTGAGGCCATCCGGGTGCAATCTGCCGGATATGACGGGCCGGAAATACCGATTGATGCCGGCCCGTGCATCAGAACCTTTACCCCGCCGCCCAATTCCGACCGGTTAGAGCTGCGGTTTAAGGAGACACCACGTGACGGTCGGATCATTGCCCGCGTACTGGTGGACGGTCAGTGGACCGAATATCCGTACAAGGGTGAGGCCATTATGCTCACCTTGGGCAGCGATGTGCTGGAAGAAGAAGTTTGGGTGGAGATCTGGGACGTTAGTACAACCCCGGCAGTTCACTGGCTTAATGATGAGTTCCAACTTGTCTACGGCCAAGGGGGCTATCGGGAGTACACCGTGTCGGCGCCGCCGCCAGGTGAGCGCTACCGGGTGACTAACGCCCCAGAGCCAGAGACGTCTCGGTGGTCGGAAAGGGTCTTGGCGCAGGCTGAGCCTAATCTGCCGTCTGAGACAGAAGAACCCACCACTACCCCGCCTGACCTCACTCCGCCTACGGCGGTCACCGCCCTGGTGATCACCAGGGGCACCCTGCCTGAGATGGTGGGGCAAGTCAACCGCCAACTGGCGGAAGAGGAGGTCGAAGAGATTGAAGCCGCAGTAAAGTCAAAAGACTGGGCCAAGGTTCAAGACCGAGGCCAAGCCTTCCTCCGGATCTACACCGGGGATGACTTTGCGGATCTGCGAGCCCGGGCCCAAGCTGCCCTTAACACGGCAGAATCGGGTCAGCGACTCGCAGCCGAGCGGACGCAACGTCCCTCGGGAAAAGTTCCTGTTCTTGTTCCTGTTCCGGTTACTGTGTCTTGGCCGAAATTTCTGCACGTTGGTGCTGGAGGTGTCGTTACCGCGAATGCGCAACACGCAAGCGGTTTCGGCGTTCTCGAGGTTGAGGGCGATTTCACCATCGCCGGACAACCCAACGTGCTTCGGGTCGGTGGCTACGTCGGGTATGGCTATCACAACTCCCTCATTGGGAGCGGCCATCTTGGCGCGGCCTGGGCCATTACCCCGTCCCACTATCTGGCCTTTGAGGTGAGCGGCAACGCCATCTCGGAGAGTCTGGGCAGTCAGGGCGGACCGTATGGTCTTGACCAATTTGTCAGCCTGGGTATCGGTTATGAGTACTGGCTCTTCGGGCAACACCCGATTCGGCTGATGCTCGGACCGGCCTTTGGCTGGCGACAATGGTCGCCCGACTTTGATAACCCCCTGGTAACCGATGAATCCCGCTATTTCGGTGGCGCGGGACGAATCGTAATTTCCTGGTAAAACACCGAAGCGACAGAAACGAAGTGAGTAATGTCTTCTGCAAACGGAGGTTTCGAAATGAAGACGACGAGAACCCCCCTGACCAACGGACTGTTGGTCGCCTTGTTCTTTTTCCTGATTGTCGGCTTCGTTGTCGCCTGCGAGTACGGCGGCGGCGATGACGACGACAACGGTGGCGACACCGATGATGACATCTCCCTGGATGATGACGACGACAACGAATGCATCATCAACGGCTATCACTACGAGAGCGGCGCCATCAACCCCGCGAATTCCTGTGAAGAATGTCAGCCCGGGCTCGACTCCACGGGCTGGACCGTCCGTCCCAACGGTGCGGTTTGCAGCAACGGCTATTGGTGTGACGGCCCGGACGAGTGCCAGGCCGGCGACTGCGTGAACGTCGGGCCGGACGAGTGCAGCCCCCTCACGGAGGTTTGCAACGAGTCCGCGGATGAATGCGATCCGTTGGGTGACGATGACGACGATGACGACGACAACGAATGCATCATCAACGGCTATCACTACGAGAGCGGCGCCATCAACCCCGCGAATCCCTGCGAAGAATGTCAGCCCGGGCTCAACCCCACGGGCTGGACCGTCCGTCCCAACGGTGCGGTTTGTGACAACGGTTACTGGTGCGACGGTTTGGACGAGTGCCAGGCCGGCGTCTGCGCCAACGTGGGTCCCGACGAGTGCGATCCGATCACCGAGGTGTGTGACGAAAGCAACGACGAATGCGATCTGATCCCTGTGCCCACCGAGTGCACGATCAGCGGGTACGTCTACCAGACCGGGGACGACAACCCCCTGAATCAGTGCGAAGAGTGCCAGCCCGGGCTCAACCCCACGGGCTGGACCGACAAGATCAACGGCAGCGCCTGCAACAACGGCTACTGGTGCGACGGTTTGGACGAGTGCCAGGTTGGCCAGTGCGTCAACGTCGGCCCGGACGAGTGCAACCCCTTGACGCAACAGTGCGACGAGGGCAACGACTCATGTACCACCATCAGCACCGAGTGCCAGGACAACACGGCGCCGATCATCGGGCTCAACCAGGTTTTGGTCGACGGCGTGCCGGCCAGCGACCCGATCATTTTTGCCCAGGGCGCGAACCTGGACATTGTGGTCAACTACCTGGACGCCGACTGCAACCTGAGCAGCGTCACCGAGCGCGGCCGGGTGCAGTTCGCCGTGGACGGCAGCGCCTATGTGCCGTCGTTGTTACCCCCGACGGTTGTCTGTTCCTCGTGGTCGCAGGGCGAAGGACCCTACGAGTACCACTACGGCACCGCTTCTTTGACCGTCGGCTTTCACGTTCTGCGGCTGTACTTCATCGACACGTGCGGCGCGGCCAGCGCGACGGTGGAATTCCTGGTGGCGGTGACCGAGTCGGGCACCCCGCCGGGTGACCGCTGCAACGGCACCGACGAGCACCCCTTCGCGGCGCAGCTCATCTGCAACTGCCAAGACTGCGGGTTGGACATCAATGGAGTCTTCACCGTCGTCCATTTGGGACAGTGGAGCCAACTCCGTTGGAAGGCCAGCCCCGCCGGTCTGGGTGAGTACTACGCGTCGTCCTGCACCACGCCGCCCACCGTGCTCCCGCTTGATGAATGTTCCGACGCTTGGCTGGAGGACTACTACTCCAACCCGGCGTGGACCGAGGAGTACATGGTCCGGGCCAACTACGCGCCCTGACCCCATTTCCCCAGGAGGGAACCATTACCAAACCCTGATCTTCCTCAGTGGAGCAGGTCCCGTACTCCGTACGGGTTTTTTTATTGATAAAATATTTTAGATTTTTTTAATCCCCAGCCATTTATCATGGCACTATGGTTGAATACCGTGAACGCAAATTAAACCGTTGGTTAGGATATGATTATTCCCAAATTGGCCAATATTTCATTACCATTTGCACCCACAATAAGGAAATGGTTTTTGGCGATGTTATCAACGGGAAAATGGTATTGAATGAATATGGTAAAATCGCCAAAAAATGTTGGCAACAAATACCCCAACATTATTTAAATATTCAAATTGATATTTTTGTCGTTATGCCCAACCATTTACACGGAATAATTATGATTGATGATCCCGTAGGGACAGGGCAATGCCCTGTCCCTACAATGCGATATGGTTTGTTATCGAAAATTGTTAATTCATTTAAAAATGTTGTGACCAAACAAATTCGTTCCCGTGATTTCCATTTTCAATGGCAACGGTCGTTCCATGACCGGGTTATCCGTAACCAATGGGAATATCAAAAAATTTACCAATATATTAAAAATAACCCCAAAAATTGGGGTAAGGATCGGAATAATCGTGGATGATGGGTGATCCACCGTCATGACATACGGATTACTATGGGCTGAGGACGGACTAATCTTTATTTTTTGGCTTAAATAGGATATAATTAAGTTAATGAACAAAGAAAATCAGGCCCAAATTTATTTGCTAGCCATTTTTTTGGTAATTTTGGCGGTTTTAGCTGTGATAATAAAACCCAGCTATATTTTATTTGTCCTAATTCTGGTTTTGGCAATTGGCCTTTTTTACCGTTATACCACCCTGGGCCTTTATTTGATTACTTTTTTGTACCCGCTGACTTATCTGGAAATAATTTATAAAGACTTAAACGTGCCCTATGTTGATGTCTTAGCAATGGTAGTTTTTGTCGCTTGGGCGATCAAGGCGTTAGTGCGCCATTTCAAAGGTGAACAAAAGCTATCTTGGGCCAATTTCCCGGGTTTATTTTATTTTGTCTTGTTTATTATTGCTTCTAGTTTGTCATTGATTAATGCGGCTGACAATCTTTTGACTATCAAATATATTCTGCGGCCGTTGTCATTTTTTTATCTGATGTTTGTTATCTTGCCTTACAATCTGATTGAGGACAAAAAAATCCTCAAAAACATTTTTAAGATTTTTTATTTCTTGGGTATTAGTGTGGCGATCATGGGTCTCTGGTCGTTGATAGCTGGTGTCGGCGCTGAGGGCTTTTTTCGGCGGGCGGTGCCGTTAGCGCTCTTTGGTATCCGGCCATTAGGCTGGAATCATAATCTGATTGCCGAGGTGCTGATCGCCGCTATTCCGTTTAGCGTAATTTTGATTTGGCAGGCTAGAGAAGGCAACAGAAAACGTTGGTTATTTTTGGGTGTCTTATTAATGGTTTTGATTAATTTAGCGACTTTTTCGCGGACAGGCTGGATTGCCTTGATTGTGGAGTTATTAATCTTATTTCTAATCCAGTACTGGCGCCAGTGGCAAAAGATTGTGGTTTACACAGTCTTGATCGCTATTTGTCTCTCGCCGGCTTTGATTTATATGTATTTGTTTTCGACCAGCTATATTGCCCAGAGCTCTAATTGGCATCGATTGTATCTGACAACGATTGCCATCCAGTCGTGGCACAAACATCCATTATTAGGTAATGGCGCAGGTAGTTTTACTGAGCTGGTAGCCAGTGATCCGATTTTTATGCTGGAGTTTGGCGATACTCAAGAGTCGCACGGAGTGATCCAAAAACTATTGGCTGAGTCGGGCGTTCTGGGTTTGTTTACCTTTACTTTATTATTGGTTTTTGTTTTGTGGCGGATTGTCTGGGCTTACCGATTTGCCTTGACTAGACAGGACCCATGGTCGAGCGTGGTTTTGATTTGTTTAGTGGTCGCTATTGGCGCTATGGTTTTTCAGCTTTTTCAGACGTCTTATTTTGTTTCCAAAATGTGGTTTCCGTTAGGCGTTGCTTTAGCCGCGACGAAGTTTGTTAAAAATAGCACCTAGTACACAGTACCTAGTACGCAGCTACTAATTCCAGTATTATTCGGTGAATTCCAAGGTTGCAGTTGACCGGGGAAGTTAGTTATTTGTTACTATTGTATTATGTACTATGTATTAAGCACTAGCTCATGATCAAAATAATTCAAATTGTAGCGACCCTGGGTATTGGTGGCGCCGAAAAAATGGTGGTGGATTTGGCCACTCATTTACCCAGAGATAAATACCAAGTTAAAGTCGTGGCGGTGGTCCGGGGCGGGATTTTGGCGGAAAAACTTCTGCAGCAGGGGATTGAAGTTAAAATCATTGGCAAATCGACCAAATTAGGTTTGGGTACTTTATGGCGGTTATATCAATATTTAAAAGCCGAACAGCCGGATATTATTCACACTCATTTATTTGGCGCTGATACCTATGGCCGCTTGGCCGCTTGGCTAGCGAGACGCGACGGTAAGCCAATTATTATTTCCACTGAGCATAGTTTAAATTATCAAGAAGGCAAGATAAAAAAATGGTTGAAATATCGCTTAGCCAAAGTAACTCAGCGGATTGTGGCGGTCTCTCAAGCCGCTAAGGGCTATTCGGTGCAGGTAGAAAAAATCGAACCAAACAAGATTAGCGTTATCCATAATGGTGTTAAAATGGCTAAGCTGGAAAAACAACGCCAGCACAATCGGTTGATCATTGGCTCGATTAGTCGGCTCGAGCGAGATAAAGGTTATACTTATTTAATTAAGGCCCTAGATCGGATCCGGGAATTAAATTGGGAATGTTGGTTGGTAGGTGACGGAGCGGACCGTGGCCGGCTCGAAGACTTAGCGCGGCGCTCTGATCTAGATCACCGAATCAAGTTTTTTGGTTGGCAGTTGGATATCAAACGTTATCTAGAGCAGATGGATATTTTTGTCCTACCTTCGCTAGAAGAAGGATTATCGATTGCTCTAATCGAGGCGGGGTTGGCGGGGTTGCCGGTGGTGGCTACTCGGGTTGGTGGTATTCCTGAGGTGGTCTTACCTAACCAAACTGGGATTTTGGTACCAGCCAAAGATGAAAAAAACTTAGCTCAGGCTCTGCGTCAATTAATTCTAGATCCGGAATTAAGAAAGAGCCTTGGTTTGCAAGGTCAGGCTTTGACCAAAGAAAAATTTGGCCTAGAAACTATGATTAGCGAATATCAAAAATTATATGAAAGTTTTATTAGTTAATAAATTTTATTACCGTCGCGGCGGTGCTGAGACTTATCTTTTAAGTCTAGCCGAATTACTAAAATCCCATGGCCACGAAGTGGCGATTTTTAGCATGGCTCACCCGGATAATTTACCCTCACCCTGGAGTAAATATTTTATCTCGGAAGTTAAGCTCGACCAGCAACAGGGTTTGGCTAAAGATCTCCAAACGGCGGGCCATTATTTTTATTCGCTAGAAGCCAAAAAGAAAGTGGCCGCTTTAGTTAAAGATTTTAAGCCTGATGTTGTCCATCTGCAAAATTTTGCTCACCAGCTGACGCCGTCAATAATTTCTGTTTTTAGAAAACATAAGATTCCAGTGGTTTGGACGTTGCATGATTATCAGCTGATTTGTCCTAACTATCGGCTGTATACCCAAGGCGCGGTTTGTGATCGCTGCTATCGATATCATTATTATAACGCTTGTTTACATCGCTGCGTTCATAATTCTTATCTACAAGGCGCTTGGGCCGGCCTCGAGCAGACAGCGGTCAAAATTTATGGTGGCTATCGTCGGGGCATCCAGACCTATATCGCACCGAGTAAATTTATGCAAGAGGTCTGTCAGGATTGGGGGGTCAAAAAAGAAATTAGGCAGATTTATAATTTTATTGATTTGGCTCAGTTTGAAGCTATTTCTACAGTGGGCGATTATTTAGTTTATGCCGGGCGGTTGGTTCCAGAAAAAGGGATTCTGACTTTGGTTAAGGCGGTTTTGGCTCTGCCGCAGGCTAAATTGCAAATTTTAGGCGAGGGCCCGCTTCAAGACGAGATTTTAGCCTTGACTAAAGGGCAAAAAAACATTAAGGTTTTAGGTCGAGTGGCTGGTGATCAGGTTAAAGAAATTATCAGTGGTGCTCGGGCAGTGGTAGTACCATCAGAATGGTATGAGAACAATCCTTATTCGGTACTGGAGGCCCAGGCATTGGGCAAAGTGGTGGTGGCGACCAAGTTGGGTGGTTTACCCGAGTTGATCACCGACCAATATGATGGTTTTGTTTTTTCTGCCGGTGTAGTTGATGAATTAAAACTGGTTTTAGAAAAGATTTATAAGTTAAGCGATTCCGAATTAGTTTTGCGTGGTGAACAAGCTCGCGCTCGCGCTCGGCTTAATTACAGTCCGGAGAAGCATTATGGAGAGTTGATGAAGGTTTATACCACGTTAGTTGGTGTTTAGTTGTTACTTTTTTATAACTAAAAAAGTAACATAAAAAAGTTTTGGGGTCGGCAAGGGGCAAAGCGTTGTTTACCCGCTGAAGGTTTAACTCGCCTCGCTCCTCGGCGTAATCAGAACGAGTCGGAGCTCGGCTCCGGCCCCGTGCCGACCCCAAACCCCGCCGAGTTTAATTATTTAGTCGCGTTGAACATTTAGAAATAATTGGGGTCTGGGGCGAATATGGCGCGTAGTCCCGTCCCGGCTTTTTTGATCTTTCCTTGGGAGCGGGATGGGTAGGATGAACTAAGGTTGAACAGTGAGTCGCGCCTTATGAGCCCCAGCGATTTTTTGGCTACTTTTTTGTCTTCAAAAAGGTAACAACACTATGCAACGTATTTTCCCCACAATTATTGCTATTTTAATTCTAACCTCTTTTTTATATCCACTAAATTTTGGCCAGATGGAGGAGTACCCCAAATTGGCTAATCTTTTTTATAGTTGGCAATTAAGTGATCAGGATATTACCAATTTAGCCAAATGGGATTTAGTCGTTTTGGATATGGATCAACAGGTGCGCAATCCGGATAAGATTCGCCGTCTGCGCCAATTAAATCCGCAAATAAAAATTTTAGCTTATTTAGCTAGTCAGGAAATCAAAGAGGTTAATTTGACCAGTGAGAGTTATTTGCTCTCGCGTCAATTAGCGGATAGTATCCCGGTAGCTTGGTATCTCAAAGACGCAGCAGGAAACAAAATCAGCTGGTGGTCAGGTAGTTGGCTATTAAATATCAGCGACTATTGTCCTTTGGTTAACGGTGACCGCTGGAATACTTTTTTGCCTAAATTTATCAATACCAAAATCATGAGCAGTGGTCTTTGGGACGGTGTTTTATTGGATAATACTTGGGATAATATTAGCTACTTTATTAGTAATTATGATTTGGACAATAACTGTAGTCAGGATACGGCTAGCGTGGCGGATCCAGCCTGGCGCAACGGTGAGGCGGTAATTATTGATCAGACTCGCAACCTGATTGGGAAAGACAAAATAATTATTGGTAACGGTACAACTTGTTTTGGCAACCGGCTTAACGGCGTTGTTTTTGAAAATTTTCCGTATAGTTGGTCGAATGATCAAAGTAACTATCTCAAGACGTCGGCTTATTCTGGCACAATTTTGCATATTGTTAATGCTAATACCGCTAATACCGGTAACCAGGCTGATTATCAGAAGATGCGTTTTGGTCTAACTAGCACTTTATTAGGTAATGGTCTGTATAGTTTTGATTTTGGTGATACTAGCCATGGCCAAACTTGGTGGTTTGACGAGTATGATGTTGCTTTGGGCCAACCAACTTCTGGACCGCAGGATGTCTTACATAATAATAGTACGACAATTAGTAGCGGCGTTTGGCGTCGGGATTTTGAGAAAGGTGTTGTGTTTGTCAATTCAACTAACGACCGTCAGGCAGTCAACTTGGGTCGTGAAGAGCTGGAAAAAATTAAAGGTACCCAAGATCCATTGACCAACGATGGCTCGATTATCAATTATTTAAGGCTAAATTCTAATGATGGCATTTTACTGCTTAAGCCATTGGCCGAGATCATTGGCTCTACTTTTGTTAACGGGTCGTTTGTGCGTATTTTTGATAATACCGGTCAGCGGCAGCGGGGTGGGTTTTTTACCTATAAAGCTCAATATCCCGGCAGTAGCCAAATTCTGACTACCGATATTGATGTTGACGGTTCACTGGAGACTTTGATCGCCGGTGATCGCTCGGTGGCTATTTATAACTCGGCTGGCACGTTAGAAACTACTTTTTATCCTTATGGCGAGAAATATAATAAGGGGATTAATTTGTCATTTGGCGATCTTAATGGCGATGGTACGATTGAGATTATTACTGGCACAGAAAAAGGCGGCGGGCCGCAGATTCGAGTTTTTAATGCTCAGGGTAGATTGATTAATCCGGGCTTTTTCGCTTATGGTTCTGACTACCGTGGCGGGGTTAATGTCGCGGTGGGCGATCTTAATGGCGATGGCACCAGCGAGATTATCGCCGGTGCTGGCGTTGGCGGCGGGCCACAGATTCGGATTTTTAATAAAGATGGTAAACTACTATCGGCCGGCTGGTTTGCTTTTGATGCTAATTTTCGTGGCGGGGTTAATGTCGCGGTGGGGGATATTAATGGCGACGGGGCAGCCGAGATTGTAGCGGCACCTGGCTATGGTGGTAAGCCCGAGGTTAAAGTTTATGATTCTCGAGGTAAACAGCTTGGTAACACCTTTTTGGCTTTCGACGTCGGTAACCGTGATGGGATCGAAGTAATGGTTAATGATATTAATGGTGATAACCAAAAAGAAATTTTAACCACCAGTTTGAGTGTATTTTAAAAAGTACCCAGTACATAGTACCCAGTACTTTAGGAAGTTAATTAGCGCTAGACTAGCGGCTTCCTAGGTACTATGTACTGAGTACTGTGTACCACAATTATATGGATATCCACAAAAAAATTATTCGTCAGCTCGTCATTGGTCCTTTTAATTTTACGGTTGAGCGGCTGGGTAGGCGTTATCGAGTTCGTTATAAGTATAACCGTAAGCATTTGATTGCGGATTTAATCCTTGGTCTAGCGGTTGTTAGTTTGATTCTGATTAATGTGTTTATTTCTTTTATTTTTACTAAGTGGGTGGTCTCGTTGCAAGTTAAGCTAGATATTAGTGTCAGTCAGCCAGTGCTTAGTGGTGCCAAGACGATTTATACGGTTTATTACCATAATTCTAGTCGCAGTCAGGAGTTGACGGCCGCTAGGATAGTTATGAATTTGCCAGCTGATTTTGTGTTTATCAAAGCCAATGACGAGCGTTATGATCCAGAGAAGCATATTTTATTAATTGGCGATTTACCGCCCAAAACCGGTGGTCAGCTCGAGTTAACCGGCGAGGTTTGGGCGCCATATCAAACAAAGCAAAAAGTCATCGCTCGCCTGGATTATTATCAGCAGGCCGTATCGGGCCGCGATATGAATTGGTTTGAAGAAAGAACCGCTCAGGCTAATTACCAAGTTGAAGGTTCAGTTTTGGATCTAAAAGTTGAGGCGCCGTTGGTGGTCGCTAGTAATAGCCCGTTTGATTTTTATCTGGTTATCCAAAACAATTATTCTCAACCATTGAATAATATTAAGCTGATACCACAATGGTCTAGTGACTTCACGCTGATTAATTCTGACACCCAGGTAATTAGTGGCGCCTGGTCGCTAGCTACGTTAGAAGCTGGCGAGACTAAAGCGATCAAAGTCCGGGGAAAAATTAATTCGGATAAGGCTGAGTCGCCGGTTAAAGTTAAAACTACCTTCCAAGTCTTTTGTAATCACCAAGAGCAACCGCTTTTGGCTAATCAAGCTGTTTTATCAACTAATATCTTCTACCCCAAGTTTTTAGTGGCGGCCCTGGTCAATGGTCTAGCTGATTATTCGCCATTACCTGGTGAAGAGGTTGAATATTTGATTAAATATTCGAATCAGGAAAACCAGACGATTGAAAATGTTAATATTACTTTAGATTTATCTGACCCATTGTATAACGTCAGCACTTTTAGCACCGAGCAGTCGATTAGTTTGACGGGTAAAACCTTGATCCTCAACCCAGATAATTTTCCCGATTTAGCTCGGTTGGAGCCGGGTCAAGGTGGTGAAGTGAAATTTAAAATAAAAACTCAGACCAAAACTATTGGTTCGGAGTCGCCGGCCTATTTAACTTTAGTGCCTAAAGTTAATTACACTTTGGAGTTCCAAGGCCAAAAAACCGCTTTTGACGCCGAGTTATCTCCGATTAATAATATTATGACTACTAATTTAGAGCTGGTTGTTCTAGCTCGTTATTATACTTTGGAGGGCGAACAGCTAGGCATTGGTCCGTTGCCGCCAGTAGTTGGTGTCGAAACTAAGTACTGGATCATGGGTAAAATTTTAAATTCTTACAACGACGTCACTGATATTCGAGTGTCTGGTACTTTGCCTAATAATGTAACTTGGTTAGCCAAGGAATCAGTTGGTCAGGGCGCTAGCCAAGCCTTTGATGTGGTTACGCGCGAGATTAGCTGGCAACCGGGGGAAGTGGCCAAATTTGCCGGTGATTTGAGTATCGCGCCGCAAGCTGGTTTTGCTGTTATCTTGACCCCTCGAGTCGATCAGATCGGCAGACTGGCGCCGCTTATTCAAGATATTAAGATTACTGGCAAAGATAAAATCACCGGTCGAATTATTGAAAAGTATGTTGGGACAGTTACGACTGATTTGTATAGTGATAAGCGAGCTAGTAATCAGGGTGGTAAAGTGGTTGATTTTTAGCCAATTTTAGTCAATTTAGCTAAGACAAAAGTTAGCCCATTGGGGGCTAACTTTTTTTAGGTGCTGGGTATTGACAAAGAAATTGAATTATGCTAAGGTAAGAGATTAAAAATCAAGAGTATTATTAGTCTAAATTATGCGTATTGCCTTTATCGGACAAAAAGGAATTCCCACCAAATTTGGCGGCATCGAGCGTCATGTGGAAGAATTAAGCCGTCGTTTGGTTAAAGCTGGTAATCAAGTTTTTGTTTACTGTCGGCCTTGGTATACACCTAAAAATCGATCCCGCTTTCAAGGGATTAATTTAGTTACCTTGCCCTCGATCCAAAGGAAGCATTTAGATGCTATCTCCCATACCTTAATCTCGACCTTGCATGCTCTAACCCAGGACTATGATATTATTCATTATCATGGTGTTGGCCCGGCTCTATTATCTTTTATTCCGCGGATTTTTAAGCCCAAAACCAAGGTAATCGTTACTTTTCACTGTATTGATCGCAAGCACCAGAAGTGGGGTTGGTTCGCTCGGTTATCTTTAAAGCTGGGTGAAGCCGCGGCGTGTTATTTTCCCCACAAAACTATTACTGTTTCTAAGACACTGCAATATTATTGTTCGCAGATTTTTAATTGTGATACCGTCTATATTCCTAATGGTGTCAGCCCCAAAGGTAAATACGATGATAATCTAATCAAACAAAAATTTGCCCTAGAAAAAGGTAGCTATATCTTGGCTGTCGCTCGGCTGGTTCGCCATAAAGGTATTCATTATTTAGTTCAGGCTTATCAGCATTTACACACTAACAAAAAGTTAGTGATTGTTGGTGGCTCCGCCTTTACTGATGATTATGTTGATGAGTTAAAGCAACTGGCGGCTAATAGTCCGCAGATTATCTTTACTGGTTATCAGGAAGGTAAAATGTTAGATCAATTATTTAATAACGCTTTTTTAGTGGTTCACCCGTCCGAATCCGAAGGGTTGCCTTTAGCCGTTCTCGAAGCGATGAGTTACGGTACGCCAGTACTAGCTTCAGACATTGCGGAGAATCTGGAAGTGGTCAAAGGTAATGGTTTTAGCTTTCGTAATAAAAGCGTTAGTGATTTAGAAAGAAAGTTAAAATTTCTCTTGGGCCAGCCACTATTGGTTCGTAAGATTGGCCGCCAGTCGCGTGGTTATGTGATGGAGAATTATAATTGGGATGATATCGTTCAGAAGATTCAAGTTGTCTACGATGAGGAAATGGGTTACAAGAAGTTAGTTAGTTATTCTTCCCAACAAGCTTAAATTAAATTAACTAAAAAGAGGCTCCCAACGGGAGCCTCTTTTATTATTATCAGCTAATTAACGTCCGTACTCTCTTTGAAGAGCGACCAGAAAGAGTCAGTTAAATCTTTAACCTGGTTCCAGCTGTAGCCCAATCGGCTAAAGACGGTTTCGTTAGTAATCCAATGGAGCATATAGTCAGCGCCGACTTTAAAAACTTTAGGTGAAGTTAAGAACTTAATTACCGATCCTTCGGGGTAGAGCAGCATCTTACCTAAAGTATATTCAGCTAGCTTACTCTCCGATACGAACTGGACATCTGACCAATTATAATCCATAGCTAGAAAGACAATCTCATTAAAGACGGGCCGTTTGGTCTTAGCTGTTTCGTCGATCAAGAAAACAGTTGAAACACTGGGTGAACGGTAGAGCTTAATCCCGGTTGGCAGGGTTTGTTCAGCTGGCCCTTCAGGTTGCTCGGTGGTCGTGGCTGTACCTAAAATACCAAAGACGGTTAAATGACTAATCGTTGCCGTTAGAGTATTAGTGGCTGTGTTAATAGTAGTAGTTAGCTGTTGCCATTGGCTAGTGACGGGATCGTACCAATAAACCTTCAAACTATTCTCATCAAGGCCGCTGATTTGAGCGTCGGTATAATTAAAGGTTAGAGTTAGGGGGGTCGTAAAGGTTTTTTGACCGCTAGAATTATCGATCTCAAATACTAAGTTACCAACCATAAATAAACCGCTAGTGGCCGCTGGCGCGGGCGCGGCGGCTTCGGCGTTCGTTTGAGGTGTAACCGAGAGGGTAGTGGCAGAGGTCATGGCGCCAGCGGGAACATTGATCACGAGTGTTGAACCCGTGCTCGTGGTGGCAGTTGTTGTTCCGCCCTGGCCAACAGTTAGAGCGGTTGAGCCAGCGGTAGTAGTGGTTGGAGCAGTCGGGGTAGTTGGGACAGTAGCGGATCCGCCGCCACCTGGCACGTCATTGCGGCCGCCGCTAGCTGCGCCCGTGGTAGCGTTAGTATCCTCGGAGTAAGCTGACTCGCCGGCGCTGTTAACAGCCGTTATTTTATAGTAATAAGTGGTTTCGCCTTCTAGGTCAGAATCAGTGTAGCCGGTACTTTCGTTTGAGCCAACAGCGGTATAGGTGCCGTCTTCTTCATCACTGCGATAGACGTTGTAACTGGTGGCGCCGGTTGAAGTGTTCCAGCATAGAGTGATCTCGGTGCCGTCCGCTTCAGCACTGGGGCTAGTTGGTGCGTCTGGGACATTGGTAATAATGCCAAAAGTAGTTAAGTGGTCGGCCTGCGCGGTGATAGTTTCATTACTGGTGTTGACTGTTGAGGCAATAGCTACCCAGTTATTGCTGGCGCTGTCGAAGTAGGCCAACTGCATGGTTGATTCATCAAAATCATCAGGCAGATCCAAAGAGCCATAATCAATGGTTATTTCAATATTAGTATTGAGACTGGAGATCGCCCCGCCGCTGGCAGAGGTGGCGTCTAAATCCTCGGCTTTTAAGGGCGTGGCATTAGGAGTCGAGATCGGATTGTCATTGGGCGTGACCGAGAAGGTGACATTATCACTGCCGGTGCCCAGGGCATTAGCGGGAATAACCACTTCCACATCATTAGTACCGTCTTCGTCTTCATCATTATAAATAGTGCCGCCGGAAGCCGGGGTAATGGCGTTCATTTTTGGCTTGGGTGGTTCGCAGCCTTCCATATAAGTCAATTCAATTTCCAAATCATCGCCGTCTTGGGCTTCGTTGCCCTCAAAATCCGGCTGGTAACAAGGCGAATCAGCATGAACAACCCAAATACCGTCATCAACTGGCAGCTCAAAAGTGCCATTAGCTTCCACTGGTGCGCCGACCCAAGCATCCTCGCCAGATTTTTCCGCCCAGGCAAAACCCTGGTTTAATGGGTCGCCGCCGCCATCAATTACGGTGCCGGTAATAACGCCGGTAGCTTCGGTGATCACCAGATCGTAGTCGGCAACATCGCCGTCAAAATCTTCAATATTGCTAACCGTTGAGATATAACCGGGTACGTTAGCGCCGACATCATAGTCAAAATTGGCAGTTAATTTCAGTGAATAGTCGCCGTTAGCGTCAGTTAAGGTTTTGCCAAAACCCGGGCCGTTTTTATTGGCTGCCCAGACCTCAGCATTTTCCACTGGATCAGTGCCGTCAGTGACCGTGCCGCTTAAGGTGTTAAAGTCAGGCAAGGTGTAGCTGACAGCTGTGGTTTGGCCGGCAACAATAGTAGCCTGATCGCCACCCGGATTAGATATCTCGCCGAAAGCCGGGGAACCGACATGAAGATTATAAGTACCTTCGGGCAAAGGCAGGGTGGTAACTAGATTGTCGCCGGTGGTTGTCCAGACGTTAGTGCCATTGCCTTTATGGGTGGTCGGGTTATGGGCGCCGGCAAAAAATTCCAGACCGGCCGCGCCTTCCACCGTGATCCGCAGAGTACCCGGCGAGCTGATAGCAAAGTCAACATCTTCCACATCGCCGCCGCTGGCATCAATCTCTTGCTCCGGCAGGCCGCCGGTTTGGTTGGACCAGCCGCCGACTTTATAAGTGCCGGCCTTGACCCGCAACTGGTAAGTGCCGTCAGTCAGAGTGACTGTGCCGTTACCGCCATCAGGACCATGGCAGCCGATTTGGGCGCCGCTAACGCCTTCGCCAGCGTCATATTCGCTATTACTATTAGCATCAATATAAACAACGCCAGAAATAATATTTAATTCACTAACATCAACAGTGAAGGTTATTTCTGGGCTAGTTTCCTCGTTAACGACTATACCATCTTGGTCATCCAGTTGGCCGAGGTTAGGTACGAACCCTTCTACTCGATAAACACCTTCGCGAACGTAAATTGTGGCTTGGCCCTGAGAACCAGTAACCGCCTGGCCAAAGCCATTAGAGCCGTGGGCAAAGAGCGAAACCTGGTTAAGGGGATTGCCATCACTATCTTCGACCGTCACGTCAATATGGGAGGTTGGCATTTCCAGATAAAAAGTTTTATCCACGGCATTGTCGCTAGCTTTGACGGTAATCTGTTTCTGGATTGGTTTACCCAGTCCCCATTGGCCGATATCCACTAAAAGCGCGCCCGAAGGAACTTTAAATTGGTAGCCCTGAACATCGCCGATATTCTGCGAGGAGCATTTAGCAAAACCGCCCATAAAGCCCATCGGGTTGGGTCGACGGACCGCCACGCAGGCTGAGTTCATAATCTGGTCGTTTTGGGCGTTGCGGAGAAAAATATTAAGGGTTTTATCTGCTTTAACAAAAGCGTTCGCGCCAATATCATAAGTTTCCCCGGCCTCAGCTACTACCACCGGGCTAATCACCGGTGGCCAGTATTCGTCATCAGTTATTAGATCAATAAGCGTTTGAGTCTGGTTATTTATCATGATGTTGATTGACCAGGTGTAGTCGCTTTTGACCGGCAGAACAAAATAACCAGTGCCTTCCGCCGTCAAACCCGGCGCCGCGGCCGGATTAGCTATCGGGTCTTCTTGAAAAACTGGTGACCAGGACATGTGAGTGCTATTAAAAGCATTCATAAAAACTATTTGACTGCCGCCGACTGAATCATCACTAGTTATCGTGCCGCTGATGTAAGCGTCGGGCACAATAAAAGTCGGATCAACAGTGAAAGATTGCCCGCCTTGGGCCGGGATATCCAGCATCGCTGGCTGGAGAAAATCCATAAAGAAGGTCGGGTTATTTTCTTTATCAGTCGGTTCGGTATTCATCTTGTAGTTACAGTCTAATAAATTATTGTAGGTGAAGCTGCCATCTGGTTGTAGATATTTTTGGCCAACAAAGTAGCCTTTATCTGGACAGCCTAGGCCAATCATAATTTGGGTTGCTTCGTCCGCTTCCAAGGGGACTGGGCCGGCGCCTTCGTCTTTTTTCACCGTGCCGATGATTGTATTAGTGCCGCCGATCGGCAGGGATTCAAGCAATGATGGGCCGTTTCTTTCTGGTTCTTGGCCGGCGTTAGCTGGTAAGCCATCAATAATACCACCGTTAGCTAGGGCAGTGTAAATACCAAAACCGCGATAGACATCCACCATGTTGGGATTATAGATGTCTTTAACTGTAATTGTGACCTGATCGCCAGGATTGACTGTGCCGGTGACCGTTAATTCCAGTTGGTTTTTGCCATTGATAGTATTGGCATAGATGCCGCCGCCTAGACCAGAGTTATCGTCCGGGGCAATGGCTGGTGTGTCAGCGCCAGTGCCATTAATGTCAGGCAGGCCGAATTCCACGTCAGCCGCTGTTAGGATAAAGCCGCCGGGGAACTGCCAAACAATTTTATTAGTGTCACTTAAGCCGCTTGGGGCAGTGAAAGAGATGGTATAGTTGGTGTTTTCCCCAGTAGCGTAGTTGGCCGGATAAAGATCAAAATCGGCATTATAAGGAATCATTTCCCCCAGCCGGTCGACAGTGACTACCGAGACACCGCTTTCCAGAGTAGCACACTCGCTATCCGGCTGCGTCGGGTCGGCTAAACGGCAGGTTTCTAGCATAAATTCTAGATCTTCTAAATTAGCCAAGGGAGCAGTAGGCACATTTAAACCAACTATGGTTATACTAAATTCACCCAGAGCATCTTGGCCGTCCACTAACGGGATTTTGATAATATCTGGCGGGCCATCTGGCTGAGAATGATCTAGAATTTTTTGAGCGTCGAAATATAGGGTCGGTTCTTGATCAAAAGTAACACCATCAGGTGTATTCCAGGTATAGGCAGTATTAGCGCCGTTGGCAGTTAAAGCCGCTGGTGCCCAGAGGTCGATGGTTAAGTCGATTGTCATCTCGCCGCCTTCCCCGTCGTCCATTGTCCAAGAATCGACTTCTGTCTCCAAGGTAGCAGCGTCAGGATAATTATCATTTCTGGCAAAAAGGGTTGTGGGAAAGCTCATTACTGGTTCTCCTCCAGCTGAAACAACAACTTCACAGAGAGCTAAATTAAAATCATTAATGCCGTCGGCCAGATCAATTTCTGTATTGTCCTCGCTAACTGAAATCATACCGTCCATGCCACCGCCGTTGTAGTAAATGGCAGTTTCATCTCCGTCCTCGGTCGAATTAACATATTCTTGACCGTCATAGGTGAGCCGAGCGTCGTTGGCATAAAAATTACCTTGGAAAATTAAACCCGTGGCCCCTGGGTTAGCGGTCACCACCAAATCATCAGGACTAGAAAACCACGGGCTACCTTGCTCAACGTTAGGCAGGGTGATTTTAATCATGTCTTGAGTCATCACTCCTGGCGGATCAAAAGCAGTCAAAGCCTCGCCGCCAGTATTATCAAAAGTAAAAGTCCAGGTGGTGTCTTCGGCACCAGTCACGCCATCAGCTAATCCTTGAGGAGCAGCAGAGGCGTCAGCTAATTCACTCGGGGGCAGTGGTATAGCTTTAGTTCCGGTTAGGGGATAAAGCACAGCGGAATAGATACCGATAACTAAAACTAGGGCGGCCGCTCCGGTTAAGAAAAGACGCGAGTGTGTTTTTGGAAATTTTTTTACTTTTTCCATATTTTTTTGAGAAATAAAATAAACGGCTGAACGCCGTTTCTATTTATTAGTTATTAGAATATTTAAAAAATTAGATTTAGTACCAAATAAATTAATCGAGTCTCCAGGTCGATTCATAGAGGTGATTATTATTACCTTATTAATTATATCATTTTTTGGTGTTTTTTTTATCTATTTTGACTGTGGATAACTTAGCCAATTCGGGGTTAGGGGAATAATATTTATTGTTGATTTTCCATTTTTCCACATATTGACCAAGTCCTTGATGTTCTAGCTTATTTTTGGTGGTTGGGCGTTTTTGAGACCATTTTAAGAGGTTATCAAAATTAAGACGATAACGACCGCGAACTACAATGTAGTTAACTTCGCCATTCTTGATGGCCCGGCGCAGGGTTTTTGAGCTGAGGCCAAAGAGTTTTTCGGCCTCAGAAATACTTAGTCGCAGCGGGGGAGTGGGCATAATATTTAGGGTGGGGACGAGATAATATATCCTATCCCAGATTTTTATAATTAGTAGGTTTTATAAGGTTATTATAGCATATTTTATTGATGTTTGTCTAGAATATTGTGGACAAAAAACAAGAAATGTCATTGCGAGCTTCGCCAGCCAGCGGAGCGAAGCAATCTCCTGGATGATCCACCAGATTGCTTCGTCCTCCGATTTACATCGGAGTTCTCGCAATGATGGTATTGTTATTAGTTTGCTAAATTTTTGTATTTAGGTTGAAATTATGTTTAAAATTAAATCTAAATCGTTTTACTTTTACCAAACCCTATATTATAATACTGTAACGTTTTTACCTTTATTACGTCTAAATTAATGTCCAATCTCTTTCCTAAATTTTTTTTGTTAAAGCTCAAAACTAAGGACCCAGAAGTTTTTGGACAGTTTTACGATTTGTATGTTAGCAAGATTTATCGCTTCATTTTCTACAAAGTTTCTTCGGCTGAAGAGGCCGAAGACCTGACCTCAGAAGTGTTCTTAAAAATTTGGCAGCATCTCGCTGATAATAAAAAAATTGATCACCTCAACGCTTTTGTCTATCAGGTGGCTAGAAACTTAGTGGTTGACCACTACCGCCAAAAGTCGCAGCAGAAGATAGTTAGAGAAGATGATAACCAAGAGATGTTGGAACAAATACCAGATCACCGTTTGGCCGTTGATCAGCAGTTAGATCTACAGGCTGATGCTGAGGTGCTAGAAAAAGCGATTCGCAAATTAAAAGATGAATACCGCGAGATTATCATTCTACGTTACCTGGATGGCCTGTCGACTGGCGAGGTAGCGCGGGTGACCAACAAAACTAAGGGCAACGTTCGGGTATTGGCCTATCGAGCCATTAAAGCTTTAAAAGATATTATTGAATCTTCTAAACCTTTATCTGATGAATAACAATTTGCTCATCAAACGTATCAAAGAATTAAAAACCGGTCAGCCTAACCCCGAGTGGGTAGGTAAAAACCGGGATATTTTGTTATCCGTTATTAAAGCGCAGCGCGGAGCTGATCTCCAAATTTTTTCTAAAGCCGGCGCCAATTTTACCTGGCAAGCTGTTACTTTGTTTTTTCCGAGTCGGCTGGCGGCTAAAGTAACGGCGGCAATTTTTGTAATGTTCGTTTTGGTCTTTGGTTCTTCGATCACTACCGTTTGGGCTGATCGTAGTTTGCCCGGTGATATTTTGTATCCGGTCAAATTGACTACCGAACGGATGCAGGTCGCCTTGACTATGGCCGATCAGGATAAGGCCAATCTAGAGGTTGAGTTTGCTGGTCGCCGGTTGGAAGAGTTTAAAAAAGTTAAAGAAGACCAGACCAAAGTTCAAGAACCTTTGAAAAATTTCCAAGATAATTTAACTACCGCCGCTGGCCGTTTAGAAAAACTACAGTCCGCTGGTCAGACCCAGGAGGCGACTGCCTTGGCGGGGACAATTAGTAAACAGACTAAAGAGTACGCCGACATTTTAAATAAAGAGAATATTGAAGATAACACCCCAGCGGTTCAGGAATCATTAAAAGTTTCCGAAGCGACCAGTGATAAGGCCTTAGTGGTAATCGTTGAAAACTATAAAGCCGGTGAAGCGGGTGCGGCTATTTCTCAAGAAGTCGCTGGCACCTTAAACGAAAAGATTAGTAGCACCGAGGAACGAATCAATAAAATTAATCAGTTGATTAAAGATTTAGTTAAAGTTGAAGATACCGCGGTGACGGCCACCACTTCGGCCGAGTTGCCGCCAACCAGTTTGGATCCAGCTGAAGAATTAACAGCGGCTGAAAAACTATTAGCCGAAGCCAAAGAGTTATTACTAGCCAGTGATTTAAACGGTTCCTTAGCCAAAGTGCAATTTAGTCAAGAGATTTTAAGTAATATTGAAGCGGTTATTATTAAACAAGAGAGCAATCCAGTCGTGCCCGATTCAACAGTTCCAATAGATAATACTAATACCAATACTAATATCGCTCCGGTTATCCCAGTGACTAATACCAATACTAGCTCTACCGTTCCGGTGACCAACACTAATAATTAATGTAAAAAAATAATTAATTAAATTTTAGCCCAAGTCGGTAACGTCGATAAGGGTTAAAAATTTATATGTTATTAACTTGTAAAAGCTCTAAAGGTCGGATTCTCCAAAGGGGGAATGCTTTTGCATAATTAAAAAATTCTAGTATAAAGCTGTTGGTGCGACCCAATTGGGCATTAGCAGTGAGTACTGGATTAAAGGAGATTAATGTCTAATATGACAAAATTAATTAAAAAAGTTTTCACCGTCTCTGTTGTTGTGACCACCATTTTTTGGGCGATTGGCTTAGCGGCCTTATTGCCTATGGGTGCTGGCGCTGCAGCTTTAGATGGCGACCTAATTAAGAAAGACGGCTTGCCTTCATTGTATTATTTCTATGGTGGCAAGAGATATGTCTTCCCCAATGAAGCTACTTACTTTTCATGGTACAGTGACTTCTCTGGTGTTAAGACTATCGACGCTTCTGAATTAGAGTCCTATCTTTTGGGCGGTAACGTAGTGATGAGACCAGGTACTAAATTGGCCAAAATCACTACTGACCCCAAAGTCTACGCTGTCGAACCCAATGGTGTTTTACGACACATTGATAGTGAAGCTCGCGCGACCACTTTGTATGGCGCTAACTGGGCCCAACGGGTTGTTGACGTTCCAGATGCTTTCTTTACCAATTACACAATTGGTACAGCTTTAGCTTCTAACGTTCACCCAGCCGGTTCATTAGTCAAGTATGCTAGTGGCGCTACTATGTATTACATGGCGGATGGTGGCTTAAAGAGAGCTTTTGCTTCTCAAGATGCCTTCACCGCGAATCGCTATAAGTTAAGTGATGTTTTGACTATTTCTGACACTTTAACTTATTCCGACGGTGCTGCAATCACCGGCGCTGAGATGAATTTGACCAATACAGCTCAACAACCCATCGGTCCAGTTACCACTGGCGCGTTGACCTTGTCTTTGGCCTCTGAGACTCCAGCGGCTGGTTCAGTACCTTACTGTGCAGCCAATACCGTCATGACTTATGTCAATTTGACGGCTGGCGCTGACGCCGCGACTTTAACTTCTTTGAAAGTTACTCGCGTCGGTTTAGGTGCTGATGCTAACCTAGGTAGCGTTAAATTATATAAAGATGGTATTCAATTGGGTACTTCCCAGAATTTGAATTCAGCTCATCAAGCCGCTTTCAACAACATCAATTTAGCCATTCCTGCTAATAGCACGGTTAAATTGGGTTTAGCTGCTGATATTGCTGATGTTACTGGTGGTACTCTTTGTACTCCTACTGGTGCGGTTTCTGGTCATCAAGTTGGTTTAGCGATTAACGCTGCCAGCGATTTGACTACCACTGCCTCTGTTGGTGGCACATTCCCGATTATGGGTAATGTGATGACCATTTCTTCAGTTGGTATTGGTGCCGCTCAATTGTATAATGGTACGCTCAATCCCAGTTCTGATACTGGTATTGACCCCAATGCGGTTGATGCTCGCTTAACTCAAATCAAGATTACGGCCAGTGGTGCTGAGGGTGTCAAAATCACTCAGTTAACCGCGATTAAGAACGGTACAGCTGCTGCCAGCGATATCAAAGACATCAAATTGGTCAATGATACTGCCGGTACCACTTTAGCCACTGTGGCTTCTTTGGACGGCAATGGTAAGGCTGTCTTCTCTGGCTTGAATGTTGATATTGCCAAGGGGCAATCAATTGAATTGAGTATCTTAGCTTCTTTGACTGGTAGTGGTTCCGGCCGCACGGTTGCCTTTGATCTTCATGATGGCGTTGCTTACACCATTATGGCCAAGGGTTTGACCTACGGTTATGGTCTCACTCCCACTAGAAATAATTTCTGCGCCGCGGCTGGTACTTGCCAGACCCAAACCATTAATCAGGGCACTTTACAGGTCAACAAGAGTTCCTCAACCCCAGCGACTGGTTATATCGCTCAGGGTGGCACTCAAGCTGCCTTAGTGGCTTATGATTTCGTGGTTACTGGTGAGCCAATCAATGTTACCAATCAGATCTATAGTGTGACCTTTGGTACCATGACTTATGATCAATTGACCAACGTGACGATGTATGACCCCAATGGTCTAATCGTTGCTGGTCCAGTTGATACCAGCTCAGGCAACACCGTCACCTTTACTGATTCTGTTCAGGTGCCGGTTGGTACGACCACTTACACCATTAAAGCCGATGTTTCAACAGGCACTTCGGCGTTGGATACTGCTCAAATCAAATTGAACACTCCAGCGACCAAGTTGACCGTTAAGGGTGCTAACTCTGGTAAGACCGTTACCTCGACAACCGCTTCGACGGTTGATGGTAATGTTCAGACCGTTCAAGGCCCAGCCTTGGCGATTAGCACTGCGACCATTCCGGTCGTCGGCACAATGGTGACCAATGGTATGGACCAGAGTTTTGCTTATTTTGATTTTGACGCTACCAATGGTGGTGAAGATATCAAGATAACTCAGCTGATTGTTACCGACACTTTGGGTGGCGCTGCGGCTTATGCCGACTTAGCCAACCTAGAGTTATGGGGTGACCCAGACAATACTGATGCAACAGCTGAGAACGTTATGTTGCAGACTTCAACCTCCACTTCTACCAATGCTAATACCGTTACTTTCACCTTCAAGAGCCCATTAAAGGTTAGCAAATCAAATGTTAGCCGTTTAACCTTGAAGGCTGATGTGGTCGGTAATGCTGGTAGCGGTTCTCACGCTTACAATATTGCTTCCGACAATGTTACCGCTGTTGGTTGGTCGACTGGTCAAACCCCGAGTAAATCTTACTCTGGTAATGGCCAAGCCCAGACCCTAGCTGACAATGGTATCTTGAAAGTTAATCGCGCTTCTGACTACCCAGCGGCTTCTCAATTAGTTGCGGCTTCGACTGGCAACCTATTGATGAAGTACAAGTTTGAGGCTTCTTATGAACCGATTGATGTCAGCCAAATTACTGTTTACTTAAACGGTACTGTTGCTGACTTCGCTAACGTCAAATTGTATGACGGCGCGACTCAGATTGGTTCGACCTTAAATTTGAATGCTGATAAGTATGCTACCTTTGTTCTTAATCCTGGTACCTTCGTGGTTCCTCGCGATGGTTACAAAGTGTTGTCAATCAAGGCTGACCTTTCAGCTAAGGCCAACCTAAATTCTGGTGACTCCATCGTCATCGGTATTTCTGACAGCACGACACCAGCGGCTAGTTACAATGGTGGTAATGAATGGGGCGGTGTTGGTAACTACTATATCGTAGCGACCGGCGCTAGCTCTGGTCAGACTATTGCCAAAGCCAACATCGACAGCGTCGGTGATGGTAGCGGTAGTGTTTATGGTTCTAACACCTTCTACGCTTATGATGGTGTTCTAACCGTAGCTTTGGCCAGCGGTTCACCTTCGGGTGTTAAGACTCCGGGTACTGGCAACAGTGTCCTCTGTCTGACTTTGACCGCGACTGGTGCGGACGTCGATGTCGAAGACATTGAATTCGTCCGTAGCGGTACTTCAACCATTACTGGTACCGGCGTAATGTATCTCTATGGTACAACCAACGGTGGTACTACTTGTACGGCTGATACTAGCGTCAAGTATGTTCACTGGGCAACTGGTACAGCTTGGTTGAATGCCTCTGACTTTAACGCCACTGCCGATGCGACTTCGCTCTTCGGTTCAACTGCTGCCACAAGCAATCTACAGGTTGCTGAAGGCACTAGCTTGAATGTTGTCTTAGTTGGTGACACCACTGGTGGTGCTAGCGACAAGACATTACAGGTGGCTGTTAGTGCTCCAGCGGCGGGCAATTCCACTACTGCTGGTTTGGAATGGCGAGATGCTGAGTTAGTGTCCGAATCCGGCTCTAACGTTGACAGCGCTCTAACCAAGAACCTACCGGTTACTGGTGGTACGATCAGCTTCTAGTAGTCTCATCGAGTTTGGCAGCATCTTTTTCAAAACTGCCCAAAAACCTCCGAGCAATCGGAGGTTTTTGTATGTGATTACTTTTTTGTAACCAAAAAAGTAATCAAAAAAGTTTTTGGGTTGGCAAGGGGTAAAGTATTGTTGGTCTGCCTACGGTTTTACCCGCCTCGCTCCTCGACGTAATCAGAAACGGTTGGAGCTCAGCTCTGCCCCGTGCCAACCCCAAACCCCCACTATTTTGTATCTGCTCAATTGCTTTATAAAGGATAAAATGGAAGTTTAATCCGTGCTTAACTAAATTAAAATATTATGCTAGAATAAAGTAAGAAAGAGAGGACAATTTATGTTCAAAAAGATCAAAAATAGCTTGCCTTTTATCATTATTGGAGTAGTTTTTGTAGTGCTTCTGGGTACTTTTGTTTGGCGGTCGAACACCCACGAATCTAACTTTGACTGGACCAAACCAGATGATTTGCAATTGACCCCTGAACAGAAAGTGGAATATCAGGAAGTAGTGAATAAAGTACAACAAGATGACCAGGATGTTATCTCGGTTATTGAGTTGGCCCGGTTGCGTGATTACGGCGGCGACCCGGATGGTTCGGTCAAGCTATACAAAAAAGCGCTGGACAAAAAGCCCAATGACACTTTGGCGATGAGTAATTTGGCTGGTGTTTATTATTCAATCGGTGAGTATGACCAAGCCGAGGAGCTTTATCTCAAAATTATTCAGTTTAATCCGAAGTGGTTAAATACTTATCGTGATTTGGCTGATTTATATCAATATAAGATGCCCGAAAAATATACCAGTCTTGGTCCGATATTACTTAACGGCCTGGCGATGAATCCGGATAATCAGCGCGAGTTTGTTGCTATGTTGGCGGTGTTCTATAAAGACATTGATAATTTGCAAGAAGCGATTAAATATTACGAACAATTAGTAGTACTCGATCCCAATAACGTAGCCGCGGCGGAGGAATTGGCTGAGGTTCGGGCCAAATTGACTCAATAGGATTTTATTATAAAAAATTTATGTTTAAAAAAATTGCTTTAGTGTGTTTTTTATTTTTGGCCTTAGCAGTTGGTAGCGTCTCAGCGGCGGTGATTAGTGATTTTACAGTTAATGATACCGCCACTGATTTTTTATATCCCACGACTTGGGATAATTTAGTTTTGGATATCACTGTTCCTAATCTAAAAACTGATGGGACAAATGACACTTTGCAGGCGATTACTTTTAAAAATAATGGTAACGCGCGAGTAAGCTATGAGATTGCAGCAGTTAAGGTCTGGGCGGATGGTGGGTCGGCCGGCTGGCAAGGCTGGGGGACGGATCAATTATTAGGTACCGCCACTTATGATGGTAACAATAGCTTATGGTATCTGAATAATTTAGCGGCTACGGTCGGCACTAACGGCCTACGATTATTTGCTACTATTGATACGGCGGTTTCGATTAACAGCCGAAAAACGCTTCAGTTCTATGTGCCGGCGTTAGTTGATAATAATGATAACGGCGTTTTTGATCTGAGCGATGCTGGTCTATATTTAGCTTCACCACACGATGGTCCAACCGACGGCGATTTATTAAGCTCCAATTTACAAGCGGTGAATACTTCCACTATCGATTTTTTGGCACCTCAGATTATTATTAATACGCCAGCTGCCGGCGTCAGTTTGAGCAGTTTGCCGATTACTATCAGCGGCGAGACTCGTGATCAAGGACGGGGGAATATAACTAGCGTTCGTTTAGGTATTGGCACTAGCGAGGCTAACCTAATCTGGTCAACTTTATCTATTAGCTCAGCGAGTTATTTAGCCTGGCAATATGGTTGGACGCCGCTAGCCGAGGGCATCTATTATTTGAAAGCCGAAGCGACTGATAATTCTGGTAATATTGGTTATAGCTCAATAACGATAGTTAATTATACTAAAAACGTTGAACCATCAACGCCGCCGGTTGAGGAATCGATGCCGATTTTAAAAGATGGTACCTTGATCAAAGGGGCGGCAGGATCACAAATCTATGTTTTAAGTAATGGCCAAAAATGCTGGATTACTAGCGAGGCGGTTTTTCTTGGTTTGGGTTATCACTGGGACAAGATACAGACTATTAGTGAAACCGAGCTAAACCGCTACACCGCTGGCGCGGATTTGATTATTACTTATCGCCATCCAGCTGGGACTTTGATTAAATATCAGACTTATCCTCAAGTTTTTTTAATTACTGCCGATGGGCAGCGACGGCATATTCTAAATGAAACTGTTTTTCTGGGTCTGGGCTATCACTGGGATGAGATTATTACAATTCCGGATTGGGAGAGCTATCCGGACGGGGCGGAAATCACTTCTTAATTTACGTAACACGTAACATGAGATACGTAACAAAAGTACATAATTTTGTTAGGAGTTAGGCGTCTCACGTTAGGTGATTTATTATGGCACGCATTATTTCGATTGTTAACCAAAAAGGCGGGGTGGGTAAAACCACCACGGCTGTTAATCTAGCTGCTTATTTAGCCCAAGCTGGCCAGAACGTTTTATTAGTTGATATGGACCCGCAAGCTAACGCTACTTCGGGTCTGGGGATTGATCATCAAGGTTTGAGCAAGGGTATTTATGAAGTGCTGACTGGTCAACATCGATTGAGCCAGGTGACTATACCGACTAAACACGTTGGTCTAAAGGTGGCACCGGCGACTATCTCTTTGGCTGGCGCGGGTATTGAATTAGTTAACGAAAACGAACGGGAGTATAAGTTACATCAGGCTTTGCTCGAAGGCCATGGTGGGTATGATTATATTCTGATTGATTGTCCGCCTTCTCTAGGTTTAATTACTATTAATAGTTTGACGGCCGGCCAAGAAGTGTTAATCCCGGTGCAGGCCGAATACTACGCCTTGGAAGGTTTGGGCCAGTTACTCAATACGATTAATTTAGTTCGGGATAATCTGAAGCCTGATTTGAAAGTTCTGGGCGCGGTGCTGACGATGTATGATCGTCGTAACAAACTATCGACCGAGGTGATGGAGCAGTTATATCGTTATTTTCCTAATCGGATTTTTCGGTCGATTATTCCGCGGACGGTGCAGTTAGCCGAGGCGCCATCCTATGGCCAGTCAATATTGCATTATCGGCCGTTTTCTAAAGGGGCGCGAGCCTACGAAAGATTAGCGCGAGAAATTTTAGCGACGGAGTGAATATTAGCTATTTGATATTTGTTATTTGGAAGGTTGAGACAGATAATCAAATAATAAATATCAAATAACAAATATTGGATTTATTTATGTCATTAGGCAGAGGTCTGGATTCCTTAATCCCCAAAAAAGTTATTTTGCCGACTATGCCGGCGGTGGATAAACCCGACGAGACTATCGGTGGTGAACGAATTTTGTTGTTGCCGGTGGAAAAAATTAGTGTTAATCCCCACCAGCCGCGGCAAGAGTTTGGTCATAGCGCTTTGGAAGAATTAATCAATTCGATCAAAGAACACGGCATTCTGCAGCCATTAATTGTTACTCAAGAAGGTGCTGGCTATGAATTGATTGCTGGCGAGCGACGATTACGAGCCGCCAAAGTTTTGACGTTAGCAACGGTGCCGGCGATTGTTCGCCAGGCTAGCGAGAGCCAAAAGTTGGAGTTGGCAATTATTGAAAATGTGCAACGCCAGGATCTAAACCCTATCGAAGAAGCAGTGGCTTATCAGCGGCTGCTTGATGAGTTTTCTTTGACTCAGGAAGAGGTCGCCCAGAAAGTAAGTAAATCGCGGGCGGCGGTGGCTAACACCTTACGGTTGTTAGATTTGCCAGCTGAGGTTCAAGAAGCAATTAGTCAGGAAAAAATTTCTGAGGGCCATGCTAAGGTGTTGGCGGGTATTGAAGATCCGAATGAGCAGGTAAAATTTTTTAAGAAAATTATCAAAGAAGAGCTAAGTGTTCGACAGACTGAGCAGCACATCAAAGCGGCCAAACCAGCTAAGGTTAAGGCTGATGGTAGTCCGCTATTACCCGATGCTAATTTATTAGCCCAAGAAGAGGAACTACGGCGTAAACTAGGGACTAAAGTTAAAATTGAGAAGAAAAATGGCCGAGGTAAAGTTATAATTGAATTTTATTCCGAGGATGAATTGCAGTCATTAATTAAGCGTTTATAATATGCGACGAACTGCCTTTATTTTATTATTTGTAGTTAGTTTGGTAGTTTTGGCTGGTTGCGCTAAAAAGCCAGCGGCTGATAATGATCAACCCATCATTGATGAGCCAGCAGTTAATCAGTCAGTGGTTGGTCCGGCGTCGCTTGATATAACTGCGCCAGCCGATACCAGTCAGCCGGTCACCGCCAAGGTGACGCCTAAATGTCCAGCGGCTGGTGAGTGGCTTAGCTGCATGCCGATGATGACCGAGGATGAGGCGGCTTATTGTCAGTGGGTTGAGGTTAACTGTCCGGGCGCGCAAATCGCTTATTAAATGTTAATATGAAGCTCATTATTGGTCTAGGTAACCCTGGCAGACAATATCAAAAAACCCGCCATAATTTTGGCTGGCTGGTTTTGGATCAACTGGCTGGTAAAGGGGAGTGGAAAGAAAATAAGCGTCTGCCTGGTTTATATTATGAGATAGAATTAGCCGGTCAAGAGATAATGTTGGTCAAACCAACAACTTTTATGAATAATTCTGGCCAGACTTTTTTGTTTTTAAAAAAGAAAAACCCACGTTTAAAGCTGAGCGATTTAATTATCATTCATGATGATAAGGATTTAATTTTTGAGCAGATTAAAATTTCTAAAGACGCCAGCGCAGCGGGACACAACGGCGTTAAATCAATTATTACTGCTTTGGGCAGTCAGGATTTTATTCGTGTTCGATTGGGGATCAAGAATGAACTAGCGGCTAAAATCCCAGCGGACCAATTTGTCCTGGAGCGATTTAGCGCGAGTGAGAAAAAAGAATTAACTGGCGTTATCATCGAAGCGGCTGAGGCGGTGAAAGTAATTATTGAGCAAGGCTATCAAGAAGCGATGAGCCAGTTTAATTAATCGGAAAAATAATTTTTGACTAACACAAAACCCCCGAACTCGGGGGTTTTGCATTTAGTTAAATGAACAATTAGGCGGTTCTTCCGCCTATTAGCCGGCGCAAGATCAAACTGGAAAAATCCAGCCAACCTTGGCTTGGTGGTTACTTTCTCCGGTTAGGAGGGGTTCCGTTGATTTCACCGCCGGCAAATAGACGGACGAAAAGTTTAGATTAATTTAATGACCGGTATATAACACTGTATATTAGCATACTTATATTTTTTTGTCAATGGTAGGTGGAAAATTTTAGCTTATTTTAAATAAATTTTGTTATTTTAAGCCAAAATTATGGATCAAAATGAGCTTAAATATTGGTTGGGAATTTCAGCTATTGAGGCAATCGGCCCACGGCGTTTTGTGCGGATTTTAAGCAGGTTCAAACCAGCGGCTAGTTTTTTTCAAGCCAGTTTAAGTGATTTAATTAACGTTGGTTTTTCCTTAGCCGTCGCCCAGAAGATTGTTGCTGATCGGGCGAGACTAGATTTAGACTTTTTAGTTGAGCAATTAATCGAGGAGGGGATTAGAGTGATAGATTATCAAGACGAAGAGTATCCAGCGTTACTTAAAGAAATTTATGATTATCCACCTTTGCTTTATATTCGTGGTCAGTTGGCGGCGGCTGATAAGTTTAGTATAGCGGTAGTGGGTAGTCGCAAGCCAACTATTTATGGTCAGCAGACAACTGCCGAAATTGTTAGAGGTTTGGTGGCCAATCAAGTGACGGTGATCAGTGGTTTAGCTTTTGGTATTGATTCGATTGCCCATCAGGCAACTTTAGCTGCCGGCGGCCGCACCATTGCCGTCTTGGGTACGGGTTTAGATTGGCACAGCGTTTATCCAGCCGCTAATCGAAATTTAATTAAAGAGATTGTTGCTGCTGGTGGAGCGATAATTTCAGAGTTTCCCTGCGGCATGCCGGGTCACCGCCAAAATTTTCCGCAACGCAATCGCTTGATTTCTGGGCTAGGTTTAGGTACCGTAGTAGTGGAGGCCGCTGAGGATAGTGGCGCCTTAATCACTGCTCAGTCGGCGCTGGATCAAAACCGCGAAGTTTTTGCTTTGCCCGGTAGTATCTATAGCCCCAACTCGGTTGGTCCTAATAATCTGATTAAACAAGGAGCTAAGTTAATTACTGGTGCTGGTGAGATCTTGGAAGCTTTAAATCTAGGCCAAGTCAAAAATTATATTACCAATCGACAGGTACTAGCTGAAACACCAACCGAGGCAGTGATTTTGTCTCTGCTGTCTAAAGAGCCAGTCCATATTGATGAATTAGTCGCTCAGAGCGGTTTAATAATTAGCGTGGTCAACTCGGTTTTGGTGATGATGGAGATGAAGGGTAAGGTAAAAAATTTGGGTAATCAGATGTATGTTAGTACTTAGTACGCAGTACATAGCATGTAGTTAATTATTTGATATGTCATTGTGAGCTGGTGAAGCAATCTTCGTCTACTCCACGAGGCCCATTCAATTTGTCATCCCGACCCCTTCGCTGCGCTCAGGGTAAACTCCGAGTCGAGGGATCTGAACGTTTATACCATAAAGTTATTTACTTTTTTGAAGCCAAAAAAGTAGCAAAAGATCCGCCAGCTGGCGGACTGGGGCTCATGAGGCGCGATTCATTGTTCATCTTCTTACGGTTTAACCCGTCCCGCCCCTTAGCTAGGGTCAGCAAGGTCGGGGCGGGATTCTGCGCCGAGCCCACCCCCAAACCCCCGTTGGGTTTATAGGTCTAGCGCTTTGGAATTAATAAATATTGATTAACTTGCAGCGAACAAATTATATTTATGCTTAAGAATAGAAAAGAAATCGGTTTGATAGTGGCGATGGTTTTATTACCCCTTGTTTGGGTGATTTTGATTTTAACTTTGGTTTATCAGCTTAGCGGTGGTTCGGTCGAGTCGGCTAGTTATACTATTAATAATATAGTTGATGTTCCAAATAAGTTGGAGCCTGCCCAGCCGGCCACGATTACCCTAGTGGCGGTGGGCGATATTATGCTTTCGCGACACGTAGCTTGGCAGATGCATCAAGCCGACGATTTCACCCTACCTTTTAAAAATTTGGCACCGCTACTTAGCCAAGCCGATATTACTTTTGGCAATTTAGAGTCGCCGTTTGCTACTGGTCAGCCGATCTTTGAAGGTATGAGTTTTAAGGCTCAGCCCGAGGCCATAGCTGGGTTAAAATTGGCTGGTTTTGATGTTTTATCATTAGCTAATAACCATAATTTAAATCAGGGTCGCCAAGGCTTGCTTTATTCATTAGATTATTTAAATGATAATGGTATTTTGCCGATTGGCGCGGGCGTTGATTTTATTACCGCTCACCAAGGGGTCAAAATTAAAGTTAATGATACCACTTTTGGCTTTTTAGCTTATACTTATGAACCGATTGTTAATTATTCTTCACCAGTTCTAAATAATTTTGATTTCGAGCAGCTTAGTCAAGATATTACTCAATTGAAAAAAGAAGCGGATATTATCGTTGTTTCCATGCACGCTGGCATTGAATATACTTTTTTGCCTAACCAGCAGCAGCAGGATTTTGCTCACCGGGCGATTGAGGCTGGCGCCAGCTTAATTATTGGTCACCATCCACATGTAACACAGCTAGTTGAGCAATATAATGAAGGCTGGATTTTTTATTCCCTGGGTAATTTTGTTTTTGATCAGGAATGGTCACAGGAAACTAAGGAAGGTTTGGTTTTGCAGGCCATTTGGGAGAATAAAAAGTTGGTTTCTCTAAAATTACAGCCAGTGATTATTGAAAATTATTCCACGCCGCGGCTGGCGACTCAAACCGAAGCAGCCAAAATTTTTACCCAGATTGATTTAATCAATGGCGATATTTATTCAGCGGCTGATTTGACAGAATCAGTTGGTGAGGATATTAATAGAGAGTAATTAATTACTACTCATGGCATTAAACCTAAAAAAATATCAAGCGGCACTTCAATACTTAGATTCAATTTTTCAGCGAACTAAATTTGATTACTTGGTTGGCGATAAGCAGGGCGAACTATTTTTGAAACGTTTAGCTTATTTTTTAAAATTACTGGGTAATCCCGAAAAAAAACTCAAGTTTATCCACGTTGGCGGTACTAGCGGTAAAGGATCGGTGGCGACGATGATTCAGTCTATTTTGACCGAGGCGGGATATCGCGTCGGATTGTATACTTCGCCGGAGATTACCACGGCGATTGAAAAAATAAAGATTGATAATCGGTTAATTAGCCCGAACGATTTTGTTAATTTGGTTAATGAGCTTAAACCGATGATCGACTGGGCGACTGCGCATTCACCTTATGGCTGCCCGTCTTATTTCGAGATTTGGACTGCTTTGGCCTTGCTTTATTTTTGGCGGAAGAAGTGTGACTATGTCGTGCTTGAAGTTGGTTTGGGTGGACGTTATGATGCGACCAATATTATTCCCCCAGCGGTGGCCACAGTGATTAATTTAATTGATTATGATCATACTGAAATTCTAGGCCATAATTTAAAAAAGATTGCCTTTGAGAAAGCGGGTATTATTAAACCTGGAACCCATTTTTTTACCATTACCCAAAGGCCAGCAGTTTTGGCAGTTTTTCGCCAAACTTGTCATCAACATAAGGTACCATTCAATCTAATTCAACCAGCTAAGCAGATTTATCAATTAAATTTGTTGGGTCAACACCAACAGAATAATGCCGCTTTAGCCGTAGCGGTAGCCAAGTTTTTGGGTATTAGTCTAATCAAAATTAAACGCGGTTTAGTCAAAGTTAAATTACCATGCCGCTTAGAAATAGTTCAGAAAAAGCCGTTGATAGTTCTAGATGGCGCTCATAATACTTCGAAGATGACAACGACACTCGCCGCGATCAAAAGTTTGACATACCAAAAGTTATATTTTATTATTGCTCTGACCAGTGGCCGGCCGGTGGAAGAAATCACCGCCGGGATTAGAAAGGTGGCTGACCAAATCCTAGTTACTGGTTATCGTTCGACGCAGCGTCATTGTTATTCGCCCCAACAGTTAGCTAAACAAATGGGTTGTAGCAAAAAAGTGAAAGTAATCCCGGATCCAGTTAAGGCTCTGCAGCTGGTTCTAAAATTAGCTAAACCGCAGGATTTAATTGTTGTTACTGGTTCATTCTATTTAGCTGGTCAGTTACGGCGGCACTGGCGTTCGGAGACTAAAATTTTAAAAGAAAGAACAGTTTAAAATATGGCTAAGAATCTAGTTATTGTCGAATCACCAACTAAGGCCAAAACCATTAGTAAATTTTTGGGTCGTGATTTTAAAGTTGATTCATCTTATGGCCACGTTCGTGATTTGCCCAAATCGCAGCTGGGGGTGGATGTTGATAACAATTTTACACCCAAATATATTGTTTTTCGGGCAAACCAAAAAAGGTTGACGGCGCTTAAAAAAGAAGCCGCCAAGGCTGATAAAGTCTACTACGCTACTGACGAGGACCGCGAGGGCGAGGCGATTGCTTGGCATTTATCGCAGATTTTTAAATTACCAGAAGACAAGCAGTCGCGGATTGCTTTTCACGAAATTACTAATGAGGCGGTGGCCGAAGCGCTCAAAAATCCGCGGCAGATTGATTCTCATTTAGTTGATGCGCAACAAGCTCGGCGAGTCTTGGACCGTTTGGTTGGTTATAAATTGTCACCGTTTCTTTGGAAAAAGGTGGTGCGTGGTTTATCAGCCGGCCGGGTGCAATCAGTAGCGGTTCGTTTAATCGTTGAACGCGAGCGGGAGATTGATAAATTTATTAAGGAAGAATACTGGAGTGTTGAGGTTGATTTACAAAAGACAGGTGACGGTCAATTTCGCGCTAAGCTGCATAAGGTGGATGACAAGGTTTTGGATAAGCTGGCGATTAAGTCTGAGACAGAAGCTAAATTGATTACGGATAAATTAATCAGCGCGGTTTATCAAGTGGCCGAGGTAGAGAAAAAAGAAACTCAAAAAAGTCCGCTGCCGCCATTTCGGACTTCTACCCTGCAGCAAGAAGCCAATCGTCGTTTGGGCTTCTCAGCCAAACAAACCATGATGATTGCTCAGCAGCTTTATGAAGGTATTAAACTGGGTTCGCGAGGGCAAATTGGTTTGATCACTTACATGCGTACGGATTCTTTAATTTTAGCCGATCGTTTTTTAAATGAAGCTAGTCAATTCATTAAAAGCCAGTATGGCCAAGAGTTTAGTTTGGGTTCACCGCGGCGATTTAAGAATAATAGCAAGGGCGCCCAGGAGGCTCATGAAGCAATCCGCCCCACTGATCCGAACAACCTGCCCGAGCAAATCAAAGAGTTTTTAAGTCCACAACAATATAGACTGTATGATTTAATTTGGCGGCGGACGATTGCCAGCCAGATGGCCGGGGCGGTTTTGGCTAACACGGCGGTTGATGTTAAAAACGATAAGACTAATTATATTTTCCGCGCCACTGGTCAGGTAATTAAATTCGCCGGTTTTTTGAAAATTTATCCACAGTCCAGCGAAGAAGTAATTTTGCCCGATGTTCAAAAAGACGAGGTTTTGGATTTATTAAAATTAGAACCATTACAGCATTTTACTCAGCCGCCAGCGCGTTATAGCGACGCGACCTTAGTTAAAGCCCTGGAAGAAAAGGGGATCGGCCGGCCATCAACTTACGCGCCAATTATCGCGACCATTATCACTCGACACTATGTTGAGCGTGATGGCCGTCGTCTTAAACCCACGGATATTGCCTTCTTGGTCAGCGATCTATTGGTGGAGCATTTTCCGCAGGTGGTTGATTATGATTTTACGGCTGAGCTAGAAGAAGAGCTAGATAGTGTTGCCGAAGGCGAGCTAGAATGGCAGCCGATGATTAAAAAGTTTTATGAACCATTTAGCCAAAATTTAGAAAAGAAATATGAGGAAGTTAGCAAAGATGAGCTAGTGAATGAAAAAACTGATGAAGTTTGTGAAAAATGTGGTCAGCCGATGATTATCAAGACCGGCCGGTTTGGCAAATTTTTGGCCTGTACTGGTTATCCCGAATGTAAAAATACCAAAAATATTAATGGTGAGGGACAGGCTGAGCCAGCTGAGGTGATTGATGAACAATGTCCCAAATGCGGTAAGCCGATGATAATGAAGACCGGTCGGTTTGGTAAATTTATTGCTTGCTCCGATTATCCAGCGTGTAAAACAACTAAGCAGATATTGAAGCCCACTGGAGTTAAGTGTCCAGAATGTGGCAGCGGTGATATCATTGAGCGACGGAGCAAGCGAGGCACTTTTTACGGTTGTAGCCGTTACCCTGATTGTAAATTTACCGTGTGGACTAAACCAACTGGCGCCAAATGTTCGATTTGCAATAGTTTGATGGTTTACCAAAAACAGGGTAAGGTTGGCTGTAGTAATAAAGAGTGCTCAACTAATAAGAAGTAATAATATGGTGCGTGAAAGCGGCCAAGAATATACTCTTACAGATACTCGTGACCAGGCGGCTAAAGATATAGTTGGCCATTTGCCAGAGATCGCCCGAGCGATTATTGATGATCGGCCGGAGAATATTAATTTTAAAAAAAATCCCGATGATCCCCAAGAGCATGAGCCGCGTTGGCATCAGTGGGGAATTATTACTCATACTCAAAAATTTCTCGAAGTTTACCAAAAAGAGATTCCTCAATATTTAGAGCAGTGGGGAGTAGCTCCACAGATTGATCAGAAGTTGGCGCAGCAAATTGATGGTCGAAGTAAAGATGAGTTGTTGACAATCGCGGTGGCTCTGCACGACGTAGGTAAATTCAAACGTTATTTTAAGAAAAAAGGCGGTCGTCCAAATTATGGCGGGCACGAAGGCCGATCGGAAGATTTTATTTTGCATCGTCCCCAGATTCAAAGTTTATTACGTCGAGATTGTGGCCTAACCGAGCAACAGATTGAGTATGTGGCTCGCTGTGCTGGTTTACACTATGAACTAGGTGAAGCGCGAGATCGGGTAAAAGAGTCTGATCAAGAATATAATTTAGCTTTTGCCGCCAGCGATCAATGCGCCGAGATTTGTCGCCTGATTGCTGATAAATTTCCCGATTTTAAAGAAGAAATCGGCGTTTTATTTTTGGGTGATAGCCTATCTAAGGTTGAGCCTAGGATTACTGCCGCTACTGACGCTGAGGTTGAGGCTCAAACGCCGCAAATTGAAGCCTTAGTTAAGAAGCAAGGTTTGGATTCGCGGTTAGTTGGAGCGATCAAACAAAACCCAACTAGTATTGCGGTAGCGCGACGCTACTTGGAAGTTATTAGAGAATAAATTTAGACTAAAAAATCCGCTAACTAGCGGGTTTTTTAAGCGGCCTGAAGGGATGAACCCCTAACTTTGAGTAATGCAAGGGTATCGACTTCAGGTCCGCACAAAGAATTTTAGCCTATTTAACCAAGGCTGTAAAGATGGTTTTGACTAAGTTAAATAGCTGTAGTAAAATGACTGAACAATCTAATTTTGGTCCGAGCGCGGGTATGGCTCTAAATACCGGTGCCCTATTTTAGTATGCAGTATAGAGTATGAAGTATAAAGGGCTTAATTCCACGTTCGTGGGGCACAATTTCCCTCTATACTCTATACTTCATACTCTATACTTTAAGAATATGTTTAATCTACAAACCAAATTTGAGCCTAAGGGTGATCAACCTAAAGCGATCAAGGATTTAATTTCTGGCTATAAAAAGTATGGTCAGCAGACGCTTTTAGGTGTCACCGGATCGGGCAAAACTTTTACCGTGGCTAACGTGATCAACAAGATCAACCGGCCGACTCTAGTTTTGTCGCACAATAAAACTTTGGCCGCCCAGCTCTATAATGAGTTTCGGGCTTTTTTTCCTGATAATAAGGTTTGTTTTTTTGTTTCTTATTATGATTATTATCAGCCGGAGAGCTATCTGCCGATTACCGACACTTACATTGAGAAAGATGTTCAAATCAATGAAAAAATTGAGCAGCTACGATTAGAAGCAACGGCCAGTTTGATGTCACGAGATGATGTGATCGTTATCTCTTCGGTTTCCTGTATCTACGGTTTGGGCAAGCCGGATAATTTTAAAGCCAGCGCGTTTGAACTCAAAGTCGGTCAGAAATTAACCCCGCGTGAATTAGTTGAGATGTTGGTTAGTATTCAGTACGAGAACCACGATGCCCGTTTAAAAGGTGGTAGTTTTCGGGTGCGTGGCAGTATTGTTGAGCTGGTGGCCGCTTCGAGTACGGCGGTCTGGCGTTTAGAGTTTGATGAAAGTCGGCTGATCAAGATTACGGAGCTAACAGCGATTTCGTTTAAAAAAATCGGCGAACTGCGCAATATTTGGATTTTCCCAGCGCGACATTTTGTCATTTCGGAAACAGGTCGTGATCAGGCGCTGCGAGATATCCGCCAAGAGCTTAAAGAGCGTTTGCCTCAGTTGGGTCAAATTGAGGCTTATCGGCTGGAAAAACGGACTAATTATGATTTGGAAATGATCCAGGAGCTAGGCTATTGCAAGGGCATTGAAAACTATTCGCGACATTTTGACGGTCGGCAGCCAGGCGAGCAACCCTATACTTTGATAGATTATTTTAAATCCAAGGGTGATTGGTTATTGGTAATCGATGAAAGTCATGTTAGCTTGCCTCAAGTGCACGGGATGTACGGCGGTGATCGTTCGCGTAAGGCTAATCTGATTGATCATGGTTTTCGTTTGCCATCGGCTTATGACAACCGACCACTGACTTTTGATGAGTTTGAAAAGTATTTGAATAAGGTAATCTATGTTTCCGCGACGCCAGCTGATTATGAATTTCAAAATTCTGGCCAAGTAGTTGAGCAAATTATTCGGCCGACTGGCTTGGTGGACCCAGAAATTATTATTAAACCAGCAACCGGGCAGGTGCAGGATGTGCAAGCAGAAATCAACAAAACCGTTGATCAGGGTTATCGTGTTTTAGTCACCACTTTGACCAAACGTTTGGCTGAAGATCTAACCAGCTATCTGTTGGAGCAAAAAATTAAAGCCCGCTACATGCACAGCGAAATTGATACGATGGAGCGGACCAAAATTATTCAGGATCTGCGTTTAGGTAAGTTTGATGTTTTGGTTGGTATTAATCTACTTCGCGAAGGACTAGATATTCCCGAAGTGGCTCTGGTGGCGATTCTTGACGCCGATCAAGAAGGTTTTTTGCGCAACGCTCGCAGCTTGATTCAAACTATTGGTCGGGCGGCGCGTAATGTTAATTCTCGCGTGATTATGTACGCTGATCAAGAGACCGGCTCGATCAAGGAAGCAATTGACGAAACTAACCGTCGGCGGTTGATTCAACAAGAATATAATCAGAAACACGGCATTACCCCGCAGTCGATTATTAAAGAAATTAAAATCCAGGAAGAAGTGATTCTGCCCGATCTCCAAGGTAAAGAATTAGATCGGGAACAGCTGATTGTTGAATTGGAATTAGCGATGCAAGCCGCGGCCGAAGAGCTAGATTTCGAACGGGCGATCGAGCTGCGAGAGAAGATTAAACAACTTAAAAAAGAATAATTTAAATATGACCCAACCAGAATACATTCAAGTCCGCGGGGCACGTGAGCACAACCTTAAAAACATTAATGTTGATTTACCGATTAACAAAATGATTGTGATTACCGGCTTATCTGGTTCGGGTAAAAGCACTTTAGCTTTTGATACAATCTATGCTGAAGGCCAGCGGCGCTATGTGGAGAGTTTGTCCAGCTATGCTCGGCAGTTTTTGGGTATCATGGGCAAGCCGGATGTTGATAGTATCAAGGGGCTCTCGCCGGCCATTTCGATTGAACAAAAAAGCATTTCGCATAATCCGCGGTCGACCGTCGGCACAGTGACGGAGATTTATGATTATTTGCGGTTGCTCTACGCCCGGATTGGCACGCCGCACTGTCCGTTATGCGGCCAGGAGATTTCTTCGCAGGATGCCGAGCAAATCACCAAAACTTTGTTGAGTGAGTTTAACGGTCGTAAAGTGGAGGTCCTCTCGCCAGTGGTTCGGGGCAAGAAGGGTAATTACGAACAGCTGTTTAATACTTTTAACACCCAAGGCTACGTCAAAGTTCGGGTGGACGGCGTGGAGGGCGAGGTGACTGATTATTTAGGCGAAGGCAAAAAAACCATTGAACGCTACGCGCCGCATAATATTGAGGTGGTGGTCGATAAGCTAACTGCTGATTCGGCTAACAAAAGCCGGCTGCAGAGTGCGGTCGAGACGGCGCTTAAACTAGCTAGTGGTTTGGTCTTAGTTCTGATTACTAAAACAGCAGCGGCTCATAATGTTAACCGGCCCAAAGTGGAAGAAAAAATTTATTCCCAGCATTTAGCTTGTCCGGATTGTGGTATCAATCTAGATAAACTCGAGCCGCGTCTTTTCTCTTTTAATTCGCCGTTTGGCGCTTGCCCGATTTGCCACGGCCTAGGGTTTATTCAGAAATTTGATCCTGATTTAATTATTTCGGACAAAACTTTGAGCCTAAGCGAAGGGGCGATCAAACCCCAGGGTTATAATGTGGAGGGTTATTTTGGTCAGATGCTGGAAAAGTTGGCCCAGAAATATCATTTTAGTCTGGACGTGGCCGCCGAGCGGCTACCAAAAAAAGCAATCGATATTATAATGTTTGGTACGGAAGATGAAATCGACTGGCGGTTTGATTCGCGGAGTAGTGATAGTTATTGGGAGTGGACTGGTACTTGGAAAGGAATTATTCCGCGTCTGGAGCGGCTTTATAAACAAACCGAATCAGAAATGCGGCGGCAGGAAATGGAACGTTATATGATCGAGAAACCTTGTACCGCCTGCCAGGGCCAGCGGCTTAAGCCCGAGAGTTTAGCCGTGACTTTAGGTCAGCAGAATATTCACCAGCTTAGCCAGATGCCGATCAGCGAACTAGCCCAATTTTTAGCTGATTTAAAGCTTAATAAAACCCAGCACGAAATCGGTAAATTAATTCTTAAGGAAGTTAACAGTCGCTGCGGGTTTTTGCTCGACGTGGGTTTAGATTATCTTAATCTGTCACGGCGGGGCAGCACACTTTCGGGTGGCGAGGCCCAGCGGATCAGGCTAGCGACGCAGATCGGCTCGGAGCTGCGCGGGGTAATGTACATTCTTGACGAACCGTCGATCGGCCTGCACCAGCGCGATAATCAAAAATTAATCAAAACTCTGTACGGTTTGCGCGATTTGGGCAATACCGTGATTGTGGTGGAGCACGACGCCGAAACCATTTTGGCAGCTGATCAAGTGATTGATATTGGACCCGGGGCCGGGGTGCATGGTGGTCATATTGTCAGCCAAGGCACACCCAAACAAATTTTGGCGGACAAAAAATCGCTCACCGGCCAATATCTTTCTGGTCGGAAAAAGATTCCCATCCCAGCTAAGCGGCGCAAGCCGCGGGGATTTATTAGTCTCTTAGGTGCCGAGCATAATAATTTGAAAAAAATTAACGTTGATTTTCCGGTGGAAGTCTTGACGGTGGTGACTGGCGTGTCTGGTTCAGGCAAATCTTCTTTAGTCTCCGATACGCTATATCCAGCCTTAGCCAAAAAACTCTACGGCGCTAAAGTCACGCCGGGTGCTCATCGCCAGATTGAAAATTTTGGTTACGTTGATAAGGTGATTATTATTGACCAATCGCCGATCGGTCGGACGCCGCGCAGTAATCCCGCCACCTACACCGGCGTGTTTACTCATATCCGCGATTTATTTAGCCAGACCAAAGAAGCTAAGATCCGCGGCTATGGTCCGGGTCGATTTAGTTTTAATGTTGAAGGCGGTCGTTGCGGCAACTGTTCCGGCGACGGTTTGATTAAAATCGAAATGCATTTTTTGCCTGATGTTTATGTCACTTGCGAGCAGTGCCACGGCCAGCGCTATAATGAGGAAACGCTGCAGGTGATCTACAAAGACAAAAATATCGCTCAAGTGCTAGACATGACCGTGGAAGAGGCTTGGCAGTTTTTTGCACCCATTCCGCGGATTCATAATAAACTGCAGACATTGATGGACGTCGGCCTAGGTTATATCAAGCTTGGTCAATCCGCTACCACGCTTTCGGGCGGCGAAGCCCAGCGGATCAAACTAACCGCGGAGTTGTCAAAACGCGACACCGGGCGTACGCTATATATACTAGACGAGCCCACCACTGGTTTGCATTTTGCCGATGTTGAGCGCTTGCTGGGTATTTTGAATCGGTTGGTTGATAAAGGCAATACGGTGATGGTTATTGAGCATAATTTAGAAGTCATCAAATGCGCTGATTGGATTATTGATTTGGGACCCGAGGGCGGTGACAAGGGCGGCAAAGTGATTGCCATTGGCACACCCGAACAATTGGCTAAGGATACGCAGGGTTATACTGGGAAGTTTTTGAGGAAGGTGCTGTAATAATTTTTTAAAATATGAACATTTTGGATTATCTAAGTAAAAAACAAGTTGTTATTTTTTTTGTAGTTATAGGCATTATCCAAATTTTACTTTTTGCTCTGCCGTTTGCAACCTATTTTTATTTTCCTGAACGGGGATCTTGGTTGGACGATATCTATTGGCCGATTGCGATTTTTGAGATGCTAACCGTGCCAGTAACTGTTTTTATTTTGTCTCTTTATGGGGTAAATAGGATCAAATCAAAATGGATATCAAGGGGTGCATTCACCTTGGGATATATCCTTCCTTTGGTTATTGTTATGCTTACAGGTGGAGATCCCGATGCCATAGATCATATTTATGGTTGGGTGATATTTGGCCCTCCCCTTATTATATTTGTGCCGGTAGCACGTTTGTTTGGTATTATAGGGATGGGAAGGGCGGCGGTAGCTTATAGTTTTGCTATAGTAGGTTTAGTGGTCGCGCCATTGTTTTGGGGTTTAATGTTTGGAGTTATTCATGGTTTAGCTAGGGAGATAAAGAAAAAATATATTTCAAAATAGTGAGAGGGCAGATGGTGATTAACCAGGGACTTGAGTTAAGAAAAAATATGTCTGATGTGATAGTTAAAAAATCAAAAATTAGTGGGCGAGGAGTATTTGCCGCGCGAGAGTACAAAAAGGGGGAAGTGATTTTACGATGGAATTTAAATAGGATAGTTTCTAAGCAACAAAGAAATAATCTCTCAACTTGGCAAAAAGAGCACACAATTTGTTTGGGTCGTGGTAAATATGCTATTTTGCGGTCGCCAGAAAGATTTATTAATCATTCTTGTGATCCCAATACGCATGTTAAGAATTTTTGCGATGTGGCAGTTAAAAAGATTAGAAAAGGCGAAGAAATAACCGGAAATTATTTTCAAGAATATAGTACTATTAAAGGTATGAAATGCAAATGTGGGAGCAAAAATTGTCGAAGTGTAGTTTAAAAAAATAAGTATGCTTGCTGATTATCACATGCACACCACTTTTTCCGATGGTTACAATAGTCACCTTGAAATGGTGGTCGGAGCTAAAGAAAAAGGAATGACGGAAATTGGGTTTTCTGATCATTTTTCTTTTGATGAGCCAGAGTGGTCGGGTAAAGCTAGCGAGATATCGCAGATTTTGGAAAAAGTTAAACAAACTAGACAAACAAGCAAGCTCAGTATCAAATGGGGGATGGAAGTGGATTATTTGCCCGATTATCATTCCCAAGTGGTGAAAATACTCGAGCCATATTTGTCTGAGCTGGATTATATTTTGGGCGCGATTCACTATATTGGTAATTGGCAGTGCGATGATGAGAAAAATTATCTTGATAACGGGCATTATTATTATGAACGGGATAAAATTGCTCTCTTGGATCCGGATAAATTGTTTCAAACTTATCACCAATTACTGCAAGACGCAGCGCGGACCGGGCTGTTTGATATTATGGCTCATCCGGATTTGATTAAAAAATATGCGCCCAAACCCAAGGGTGATTTGACTGACGTATTTAACCAAACCGCTAAAGTGTTTAAAGAAACCGGGGTAGTGGTTGAGATTAATTCCAGCGGGTTGGAAGCGCCGTGTCAGGAGATTTATCCGAGTAAAGGATTTTTAATTGCGCTATTTAAAGCCGGGGTGCCGATTACTTTTGGCTCGGATGCGCACAGCCCAGATCGGATTGGGCGATATTTTGACCAAGCCTTGGCTCTGGCTAAGGCAGTCGGCTACAGCGAATATATTCAATTCACCAAACGGCAGCGCCAGGTGGTGAAACTTTAGAAAAATTTAATCTTTAAGATAGTAGAGTTGAGATAGACTCTATTTTTGTATTTTCAAAACGATCTCCAGCACCCCACCCTGTCCCTCCCCTTAGCAGGGGAGGAGACGCATTCTCCCCTGCTAAGGGGAGGGACAGGGTGGGGTGCTGGAGATGAATATCTAAGTTATGGGTCAGACATTTAATAGAAAAAAATTTAAAAATTTACGTTCTAAACTACGTCACAGTTCCACTAAAGTCGAGAACAAATTGTGGTATAAGATAAACAATCGGCAGCTAGGATATAAATTTAGAAGACAGCAAGGGATCGGCAATTACGTGGTTGATTTTTATTGCCCAGAATTAAAACTGGTGATCGAAGTTGACGGTCAGTATCACGATGACCCAGTGGTTTATAAAAAAGACAGAGAACGAGAAAAATATTTGTGTAGTTTAGGTTTGGTTGTTAGAAGATATACCGCCAGAGAAGTTTTTAAAAATACGATGGGAGTTGTTTCGGATATTGAGGCAATTTGTAGCAGAATAACCGGGATAGATAAGTAGGGAATTGGCATTATTTAGGCTAGAAGTGCTATAATAAACTTAGATTAATATCAAAATATATGGAAAAACGTTTAGTTATCATTGTAGTGATCTTGATTCTAGCGGCGGTTTTTGTTTTTTGGCTTTGGCGCAATTCTGTGGCTAATAATCCCGGGCCAGTGATTACCAATGATATTAATCAGTCTCTAGGTCTAGAGCTAGATCTAGGTACTTTAGGCAGTTTGAATGCTTGTAATCCCCAGTATGTTACGCCCGATACGCAGGGTCGATTTTTGGACTGTAGTACTTTGCCCCAAGAGTTAGTCTGTAATTATTACAAGATTATTTCATCGAGCGGTCAAGAAATGATTACTAATTTAACTTATAATAATCCTTGTTTTCTGTGTCAGTTCTATGGCCCGACTGGCCAGCGTAGTGTGGGCAGCGCGACCTATATTAATTGGGGATATTTGACGGGTGAGTGTCCAACTAGTCAGTCTACTCAGTAAAATATCGATAAATGAAAAAAATAGTTGTTTTTTATTCTTTGACCGGCAATACTCGTTTTATTGCCCAAACTATTGCTACCTGTATTGGGGCTGATGTTTTAAAATTAAAGCCCAAAAAAGAGATCGCTCAAGAAGGTTTTCTAAAATATTTTTGGGGCGGCAAGCAGGTGGTTTTAAAGGAAAAGCCAGAGTTGTTGCCATTAGACAAGAATCCGCTAGATTATGATTTAATATTTTTGGGTACGCCGGTTTGGTCTTATACTTATTCGCCGGTGGTAAGCAGTTTTTTGGCGCAGATTAAGTTAGAAAATAAAAAGATTGCTCTTTGGTGTTGCCACGGCGGTAGTCCGCGGAAAACATTAGAAAATCTTAAAAAACGGCTGGTTGGTAATATTATCCTCGGTCAGATTGATTTTGATGAGCCGTTGAAGGAAGGTGTTGAGTCAGCGACCCGAAAAGTTAGCCAGTGGGCCAGAGAGATTGATTTATTGACTAGTTCCACTTAGTTTGCTATTATCTAAAGAGTATGAGACAAATATTACCCCCAAAATTAACGGTTACCCAAAGCACCTAATGGTGTCAGTTTAGATTTTGGGTAGCCGGCTCTGGAATAGCCGGTTTTTTAATTTATTAATTTATGATTTTAATTTATTTAAAAAATAATTTTTTGACTCGACCACCTAAGCTAACTTGGTTGGCTGTTGGTTGGTCTTATATTTAATTTTTCCCTTTTTGGTGAATAAGGATCAGCAATCAGCCAATCAAGGCTGATTTTTCGTTCCTTAACACCAACCAAAGGAGAGAGGCCATGGCTTCCAAAAAACAGTCAGCGATTAATGTTCTGATCATCGGCGGCGGCAATATGGGCAAAGCGATTACCCAAATTTTGTCCCAGAACGGCTGGGCTGGTCGGGTGATTTTGGCGGTTAAAAACCGCAAACAGCAGCAGGCGCTAGCCAATATCTTTTTGCCCAAAGTCGAGGTGGTGGTGGGCAGCCGCGAGTATCTGGCAACGGTTCAAGTGATCATCGTAGCTGTTAAGCCGCAAAACGTGCCTGATCTCTACCCACAACTGCGGGGCCGGATTTCGGCGGAAACTTTAGTGATCTCTATCGCGGCCGGTATTAAATTGCAGTCGCTGCAAGCTGGTTTTGAGCATCAACGGATCATCCGTTCAATGCCTAATACGCCAGCGCGAATCGGTCAGGGCGTGACGGTTTGGTTGCGTTCAGCCGAGGTGACCCAAGAACAGCTTAAATTGGCGCGCCAAATCTTTGCTTTGTGGGGCAAAGAGTGCGAAGTCCAGAAGGAAAAGCTGATTGATGTTGCCACTGCCGTCTTCGGTTCCGGACCAGCCTATGTCTGCCAAATCGTTGAATCAGTCATCGATGGGGCAGTCATGCTCGGCTTTCCCTGGAGCCGGGTGCGCGAGTTGGTGATCCAAACTTTCAAAGGCGCTTTGGCACTAGCTGAATTGGCGCCGGAAAAACATTTGGCCCAGCTTCGTGATGAAGTCACCTCGCCCGGCGGAACAACGGTTGAGGCCCTTTATGTCTTTGACCGTCGCGGCTTGGCCGCTTGCCTCAAAGAAGGCATCAAAGCGGCTTTTGATAAAGCCCAGCTTCTTGGTGCTTAAGGATCTACCCGATTCGTCAGAGTCGGGTTTTTTTTAAGTAAAATCTGGTTTACTTTTGACTCTATTTAGTGTAAAATAGAGTCATTAATCTTAAAAATGAATCGATGCGTTTTAGCAAGAGAAAAAGCCAGTTTTTAATCTCTTTTTTAATTATTACTTTTAATTTGGTTATTTTTTTGTCCCCGGCGGCAGCGCTGAGACCCAACGATCCTGATTATTTTTTGCAGTGGTACGTTGAGAAGATCAATTTACCGCAAGCTTGGGACTATACAGTTGGTTCAGAAGAGGTGATTGTGGCCGTTTTGGATACGGGTGTTGATATTGATCACCCTGATCTCAGCGGTAATATTTGGATTAATTATGATGAGGTTGATGGCGATGGTATTGATAATGATAATAATGGTTATGCCGATGACATTTACGGTTGGAACTTTGTTGATAAGAACAACCAGCCTTGGGTTGATTTTTCCAAGGATTATTCTTTTGAAGGGGCAAACCATGGTACGCTGATTGCTGGTTTGATCGCCGCCCAAGGTGATAATCTCTGGGGGATAACTGGCGTGACCTGGAAGAGCAAGATAATGTCTTTAAAGGTTTTGGATAATAATGGAATGGCTTCAATCGGTCCGACAGTTGAGGCTATTGATTATGCGATTAACAATGGTGCTGATGTTTTAAATTTGAGTTTTCAAGGCAATTTTCCTTATTCTGATCTGCAGGCGGCCATCGAACGAGCTCATCGGGCTGGTGTAGTTGTGGTTGCTGCTTCTGGCAATGCGCCGTTGGCCGGTGGTTTAGATCTGGATGTTACGCCGTTTTATCCGGTCTGTTATAAAACTTTAGCTGGCAAAAAGATGGTGGTTGGTGTCGGATCGACCGATGAACGAGACTATCGATCAACATTTTCTAATTATGGTTCAAAGTGCTTAGACCTATCCGCCCCTGGTCAAGAGATCTATTCGACTCAGATTTATATACCTAATAATAAAGATTTTAATCAATACTATGGTGGTGGTTGGGAGGGGACCTCATTAGCGGCGCCACTGGTTTCAGGTGCGGCGGCCTTACTCAAGTCAATAAATAAAGAATTTACCCCGACAGAAGTTCTTGATTTACTAACTGATAACACTGATAATATTGATCAACTTAACCCGGTTTTTAAAAATGGGCGAATTGGTGCTGGTCGGTTAAATGTTGGTAAAGCGGTTTGGGCGGCGATTGAATATAATAAGAATAGAAAAGAGACGGTTGTCCAGCCGCCGTTAGTTAATAGTCAACCTACTTTTAGTCTAGATAGTAAATTGATCGTTGCCCCGACGACCGGTTATGAACCAATGGTCCAGGTTTATAATCAAAGCGGTGTCCTAGAAAAAGAATTTTTGGCTTATCAGCAATCTTTTCGTGGCGGGGTTAACTTAGCGGTCGGCGATGTCAACCTTGATGGTGTCAAAGAAATCATTACCGCGGCTAATATTGGTGGTGGACCGCATGTTCGGATTTTTGATGTTAATGGCAAAGTCTTAGCTCAGTTTTTTGCCTATGATCGAAATTTTTTGGGCGGAGTAAATGTGGTTGCCGGTGATGTTGATGCTGATCAGCGGGTAGAAATTGTTACCGCTCCAGCTAGCGACTTGGCGCCCTGGGTGAAGATTTTTGATAACGCTGGTAATCTAAAAAAAGAATTTTTGGCCTATGATAAAAAAATGACTAGTGGCGTTAACCTCGCGGTTGGTGATATTAACCTAGATGGCAGTAAAGAAATAATTACCGCGGCTAATATTGGTGGTGGACCGCATGTTCGGATTTTTGATGCCACCGGTAAAGTCTTGGCTCAGTTTTTTGCCTATGATCGAAGTTTTTTGGGCGGAGTCAAAATTGCGGCCGGTGACGTTGATGCTAATCAGCGGGTGGAAATTGTTACTGTTCCGGCTGGTCAATCAGCTCCTTGGGTAAAGATTTTTGATAACGCTGGTAATCTAAAAAAAGAATTTTTGGCTTACGATCAGCAGTTTTTAGGCGGCGCTAATTTGGCCGTTGGTGATTATGATAAAGATGGTTGGGCAGATCTAGTTTTAAGTCAGCGACGGACTGGACGAGCAGTTAAGATTTTCGATTATCTAGGTCAAGTTGAGAAAGAGTTTTCCGTTTTTGGTCCCAGCTATAATTTTGGTCTAAAATTAGCTATAATTGAATAGAGATGAATAGCCTGATCAATACTAGTACTTTCAAACAATTGACCAAATTCTGTCTAATTGGTTTACTTAATACAGGGGTTGATTTTTCAGTGTATATCAGTTTAACTAGAATTTGGCCATTTTGGGCCAAAAATTACCTGGTCGCTAACATTATATCTTTCTTAGTTGCTAATTTTTTTAGTTTCTGGGTTAACAAATTTTGGACCTTTGAAAATCGTGAACCGGGAAGATTTTACCGTCAGTATGGCAAGTTTTTGGTAGTTAGTTTGGTGGCTTTGGCAATTGTGGAATCAACCTTGTATATTTTGGTTGAACACTTCGGATTCTATGATCTATTAGCTAAAATGGTGGGCATTGCAATTTCTTTAGCTTGGAGCTTTTTGGTGCACCGTTATTGGACATTCAAACGATTAATAATTAAGAATTAATAACTTATAGTGGTGTCAAGAAGCTAGTTGTTAATTCTTAGTTTTTAATTCTTAATTTTAAAAAGGATATGGTTATCGAGCGAAAAAATATTTTGGTAATTGGCGGAGCTGGTTTTATGGGCTCTCATCTCTGCGATTATTTAGTCGAGCATCACCACGTGATTGCTTTGGACGATTTTATTTCTGGAGCTCAAGAGAACATTGACCATTTACTTCGGAACCCTAATTTTGAATTTATTAAGCATGATATTAGCCAGCCGATTGATTTAGAGTCGTTACCCGAATTGCGAAAATTCAAAATTAAGGCCCGCGGTATTGCTCAAGTTTATAACTTAGCTTGCCCAACGTCGGCTAAGGATTTTGAGAAATACAAAATTCAAACTGTCGATACCAATGCCATTGGTACTAAGAATGCTCTAGAGATAGCCTTAAAATTTAAGGCCAGGTTTCTACATTTTTCTTCTTCGGTGGTTTATGGCCCACGGCCAGTTGATGGTTCTCAGTTTAGAGAAGACTATCTTGGGCAAGTCGATTTCCTGTCGCCCCGCGCCTGTTATGATGAAGGTAAGCGATTTGCCGAAGCGATTGTGGCGACCTATCGTCAGGTTTATAACCTAGATGCCAAGATTGCGCGGATTTTTACTGCTTATGGGCCGCGGATGAAACTTTTTGATGGCCAGATGTTGCCTGATTTTATTGTTGATGCTCTGGAAAATAGAGATTTAGTAATTTATGGTGATCAGACTTTTTCACGTTCACTTTGTTATATTTCTGATATCTTAGATGGCGCTATCAAATTAATGGAGTCTGAGGAAAGCGGCCCGATTAATCTTGGTTCAGAAGAAGATTATCGGCTCTATGATATTGCTCAATCGATTATTAAGATGACCGGGTCAAAATCCCAGATTGTTTTTAAAGATCCATTACTTTTTATGACTCCGTTGGGTTTGCCGGATATCACCTTGGCTAAGGAAAAATTGGGCTGGCTGCCGGTGGTTAGGTTAGAAGATGGTTTACAAAAGACGATTGATTATACTAAAGCTCATAAAGGGTTGCTGACTCTAGAACGAGCTGACTTTCAATCAGACCAGAAATAAATTTATGAAAATTTTTGTTGTTGTGCCGGCTTGGAATGAAGAATCACGACTAGGCAATAGTTTAGATCAACTCAAAAATCAATATCAAAATGTAGTAGTTGTCGATGACGGTTCGGTAGATAATACCACTCAAGTTGCTGCCGGCCGGGGATTGGTGGTTTTAAACCATTTGATTAATCGTGGCCAAGGGGCGGCACTGCAGACTGGTGATGAGTACGCTTTAAAAAATGGTGCTGATATTATTATTCATTTTGATGCGGATGGTCAGCATCAAGTAGCGGAAATCGCTAGATTAATAGAACCGATTGTCGAAGGTAGAGCCGATATAGTTTTTGGTTCACGCTTTTTGGGTAATAGCCGAGTACCTTGGACTAAAAAATGGTTGATTCTTAAACCGGCGATTTTGTTTAATTGGTTATTTACTGGTGTTAAGTTGTCTGATGCTCATAATGGTCTGCGAGCGCTATCGGCTAAGGCCGCCCGACTGATTAATATTACTCATGATGAGATGGCTCATGCTTCGGAGATTTTGGCCCAGGTGAGAAAAAATCGGCTGCGGTATCAAGAAGTGCCGGTGGATATTATTTACCATCGGTATGGCCAAGGGTTTGGGGCCGGCTGGAAAATTTTAAAAGATTTAATTCTTAAGAAGATATTAAAATAATATGTTGATTAAATTATTTCTCATCGTTTTTATCCTGTTCGTTGTTTATCGAGTGATCAGCCGTTTCTATCGTCGAGAGATCACGGTCAAAGAGTTGATAACTTGGTTAGTCTTTTGGTTATTAGTTGGCGTGGCGGTAGTTTTGCCCCAGACAACTGATCTCTTGGCGGCTCAAGTTGGGGTGAGCCGGGGCGCTGATCTATTGGTTTATATTTCAGTTTTAGCTTTGTTTTATTTGGTTTTTAGAATCTTGGTTCGGCTAGAGCGGCTTGAGCATCAGATAACTAAAATTACTCGTCATGTGGCGCTTGATCAAGAAAACAAGAAAGCAATAAAACCTGCCCTAAGCGGAGTCGAAGGGCAAGAAAACAAATTGGAATAACTCCTTTTTTTGATTATGATAAATAAGGTTGCAATTATTCTGGTTAATTACCGTGATTACGCTGAGCAATATTTGGCAGATTGTTTAGCTAGCTTGCGGCGACAAGATTTTATTGGTACTTCCAAAATTTTTATCGTTGATAATGAGGCCACCGCCAAGACAGTGAACTATTTAGCCACTAATGCGCCGGAGGCCGAGGTGATCACTAATAAAGAAAATGACGGTTGGTGCAAGGGCAATAACGATGGTATTAAAAGAGCAATCACCCAAGGTTTTGAATATTTCGTTTTGTTAAATTTGGATACAGTAGTCGAAGAAAATTGGCTAAGCGAATTAACTAGAACTGCTGACCAAGCGCCAAATTGGGGAGCGATTCAATCACGGTTGATGCTTTGGCCAGAGAAGGAGAAAATTAATAGTGTGGGTAATAGTTTGCATTATTTAGGTTTTGGTTATTCAGCTGGTGGTTATCAAAAATGGCCGATGGCCGATCCCTTCGGCTTCGCTCAGGGCAGGAGCCGATGGTCCGCTTCGCCGGAGCGAAAGCGAGGCGAGCCGATGGCTAGCGAAATTACTTATTTCTCCGGCGCGGCGGTCTTGCTTAAAAAAGAAGCCTTAGATAAAGTTGGCTTGTTTGATGAAGAATTTTGGATGTATCATGATGACTTAGATCTAAGCTGGCGGCTGCGTTTGGCTGGTTATCAAATTTACTTGGCGCCGTTATCGGTGGTTTACCACAAGTACCAATTTAGTAAAAGTATTCAGCAGTATTATTGGATGGAACATAACCGGTTTATTTGTTTGTTAACTAATTATAAACTAGCAACTGGAATTTTAATTTTACCAGCTTTAATAATAATGGAATTGGGTTTGCTATTTTTTGCTTTACTTCGAGGGTTTTTGATTGAGAAAATGCGAGTATATGGTTGGTTCTTAAAGCCGAGCAGCTGGTCATATTTAATTAGGCGCAAAAAGAAAATCTCTCAGCTGCGGCAGGTTAAAGATAGGGAGATAGTAAAATATTTAACCGGGGAAATTAAATTTCAAGAGGTTAATAATTTAGCGCTTAAAGTGGCTAATCCGATATTTAATCTATATTGGCAAGTAGTCAGAAGGCTGATTTTTTGGTAAGTTAACTTTATGAAAATCGCTCAAGTGGTTTGCAGTTTTCCGCCCTATAAAGGTGGAATGGGCAACGTGGCCCTCCATTATAGTTTAGAATTGGCTAAATTAGGTCATAAGATTACGGTCGTGGTGCCACACTATAAAGAGCGGGAGATGCCCTATATGAATTTTCAGCTCAAGAGTTTTGTGCCTTGGCTAAGTCATGGCCAGGCGGCTTATTTGCCTCAATTATTATGGCAGTTACGCCATTTTGATATTATTCATCTCCATTGCCCTTTTTTTGGCACGGCTTGGCCGCTCTATTGGCTGAAAAAACTGCGACCCAAGAATACCAAGCTAGTTCTGACTTATCATATGGATGTTGTTGGCCAGGGACTGTTGGCAAGATATTTTTATTGGCATGGCCGATATTTATTACCACAAATAATCAAGGTGGCTGATAAAGTGATAGTTACTTCTTCGGATTATATCCAAAGTTCAAATATCAAAGAATTAGCTAATAAATATCCTGATAAATTTATCGAAATTCCGCTGGGAGTAGATCTAAAGCAATTTAAGCCAGCTGCCAAAGATAAAAATTTATTAGAAAAATATCAGATCACTACTGAACAAAAAGTGATTTTATTCGTGGCGGCGCTTGATTCAGCCCACTATTTTAAGGGTCTGAGTTTTTTACTTGAAGTGTTGAGTCAAATTAAGGATCAGAATATCAAATTATTAGTTGTTGGGCGAGGTAATTTAAAGAAAGATTATGAGCAGCTCGCCGTTGATTTTAATATCCGTGATCAAGTTAATTTTGTTGGTTATGTGAATGATGAAGATTTGGTTAAACATTATAATCTCAGCGACCTGTTTGTTCTGCCATCAATTGATAAGTCCGAAGCTTTTGGTTTAGTGCTAGTGGAGGCGATGGCTTGCGGCAAGCCGGTGATTGCTTCTAATTTGGCTGGTGTACGCAGCGTGGTTGATGATGGTGTTAATGGTCTGTTAACCGAGCCCCAAAACGTTGAAGATCTAAAAGAGAAAATTATGAAAATTTTAGATAATCCCGAGTTGGCTGATCGTTTTGGTCAAGCGGGTTTGGCTAAAGTTAAAGAAAGATATAATTGGCAAAGCATCGCCAAAAGAATCGACGAAGTTTATCGCCATTTATGAAGATAGCCGTTCTCAATAGTTTATACTCGCCATATAATCGGGGTGGCGCTGAGCGGGTGACCGAAACAATTGTGGCTGGTTTAAAAAACCTTAACCACGATGTTTTTGTCATTACCAATGGTCCGTGGCGGGGTCGGCAATCTTTAAAACCCCAAATTGAAGTCGTCAATGAGATCAAGGTTTATCGTTTCTATCCGTTAAATTTATTTTCTTTTATTAATATTAACCGTCAGCCCAAGTGGCTACGTTATCCGTGGCATTTGATTGATATTTTTAACTGGCATAGTTATTTTGTAATTAAGGAAATTTTAAGGAATGAACAACCGGATTTAGTTTTGGGGCATAATTTAAAAGGTTTAGGCTACTTAATCCCGTTAGCTATTAAAAAATCGGGGATTAAAAAATATTTTCAGACCGTGCATGATGTTCAATTGGCGGTGCCGTCTGGTTTATTAATCAAGGGCGACGAAAAACGAGCTGACAGTTGGTTAAATAAAATTTATCAGTTGGTTTGTCGGCGGTTGTTTAATTCGGTGTCGGTGATTATATCACCATCAAAATGGCTATTAGATTTTTATCAACAGAGAGAATTTTTTACCAAAGCCAAAAAAATAGTTTTGACTAACCCGTTGCCCAATTTACCAGCCGTTATCATTAGACCGCCAAAACAGGGGAGCGGCTGGCGGTTACTTTATGTCGGTCAAATACAAAAAGCTAAGGGCATCATTTTTTTGATTGAAACTTTGAAAGGTCTGGGATCAGCCGATGGTAAGGATTGGCAGCTAGATATTGTTGGTGATGGCACAGCGCTGGATGAGGTTAAAGAGTTAACGCGAAATAATCCTCGGTTCAAGATTAGTGGCTGGGTTAATCACCAAGGATTAGCTGATAAATTGCTCGGTGCTGATTTTTTGGTCGTGCCGTCGTTGTGTTATGAAAATTCGCCTCGAGTGATTAGTGAAAGTCTAAGTTACGGTTTGCCGGTGATTGGCGCGGCGATCGGGGGAATTGGAGAGATGATTCAAGACGGAGTTAATGGTTTTCTTTTTACTGCTGGAGATAGTGGCGATCTACAAAAAGTGATTAGTTCAGCAAGCCAGCAACCGCTAAATTTGGAGCCTAAAACAGACTTGGGTTTGGGTAAGTATTTAGAGTCAATTTTTGGCTTAATTTAAACCAATTTCTTTTCCACAGCCGAAAGAGTCAGGAGTTATTTTTTGGCTCTTTTTATGTTATAATATAAGCAATTACTAAAGTTGGTTAGTAGCGAATTTATTTTGTTATATATTTTTTAATTAGTCATGGCTAAAATAATTAAAAGAGCGCAGAAAAACAAATGGTTAATAACTCCACTGGTTATTTTTGGTTTGATCTTAACTTGCAGTTTGAGCTACTGGCCGCTCGATACTTTGGGTAGCGGCTCTTCAACTTTTAGTGAAGATTTTTCAACTACGGACTATCGAGACGCTAACTCTACGGTCAACTGGGATACTGATGCTGGCATGATACAAGCTCCGGAAAGCTACTGGTCAGGTATGGTTGGCACGGTGGGCGGTTATGACACTATCAGTAATCCAGCTGAAAACCATATTGGTCCTTATGACGTGGCCCTAGACAGTGATGGCAACCCTTGGGTGGTGTGGGTTCAACCCGATGCGGGTATTTATTTTGCCCGTTGGAATGGCGTGGATGATTGGGTAGGTATGGGCGGGGCAGACCCGGAAGAAGTGACTGGTCATGGTGCTGCTACTTACGGCCGTCCTTATTTAAAAATATATAATGATGGGATCAATGACATCCCTTACATCTATTGGAATGATACCTCGCTATATGGAGAGCATGAATCTAATGCCTTTTTTGTTTATTGGGATTCGGTTGATGCTTCTTGGGATGGTTTAACAGGCGATAACCCGGATCATATTACTGAATTTATTGATAGATCTGTCGTCTTAACTAATGAAGATTCTCTACAAATTGATTCGACTGGCAAACCCCATGTGGTTTGGACTGATGATGTTGATGGTGACCAAGAAATCTATCATGCTCGCTGGGATGGTTCCGAATGGGCAATGATGCCTGGTGATGACCCAGGCTATGACACTTTAAAACCCGGCGGCATGGTTGAATGCGACGGCATCACTCTTGAGCTCTACAATGATATACCATATATCGCTGCTACTTGCGATGTTAATCCAATCTTCCGTCGTTGGGACACGGTCACGGGCAGCTGGACAACTATGGAGGCAGCTGGACCAAATTGGTATGACGGTCTAAACACAACTTATGTTAACTTTATTTCCGCTCCCCATTTAGAAGTAGATAGTAATGGCTATCCCTTTGTTTCTTGGATTCAAACTATTGATGAGGACGATACTGAGGATGTTTATTTTACTAAATGGGACGGAGCGGAGTGGGAAAGTATGGCCGAGGTGGCTGGTGACGAACCGGCCCTGGCAGTGGCTGGTTCGGTTCAACAACATCAATTAAAGTTAGATACTAATGACTATCCTTATGTTATTGCCCAAGAAAATGGTCATGTCTATTTTACCCACTGGGATGGAGCTAGCTGGACTGGCATGGGTGGGGTAGCTGATTATGACACTTTGGACAGTAATTGTGTTCCTGCGGCTATCAGTAGTTACTTTGCCAATTTAGATCTCGACTCTGGAGATAACCCCTGGGTGATTTTTATGGGCCGGAGCGGCGGTAGCAGCTATGGTAGTGTTTGTTTTACCCACTGGAATGGCGCTAACTGGGTGCAAAGTGACGACGCCACCGCCGGCGATGAAAATATTACACTTGAATATGAAGCTAGCGACTATGCTACTGTTGGACTGCTGGATGACCTTGATAATTATTATGTTGGTTTTGCCAGATTAGGCACTCCCTATAAAGTTAGCCTAACCAAGAAGAATGATAGCAATCAATATTTCGCCAACAGTTTGGCCCAGTCAATTACTATTGATACTACTGATGAAACTATTGCTGCTGCCCTCCTGACCCTGACTGACGAAGATAAACCAATTAATACCGACATCACTTATTATTTATCCGCTGACGGCGGCAGTAACTGGGAAGCGGCTACGCCCGGAGAAGTTCATACCTTTACTCACAGTGGCTCTGATCTGCGCTGGCGGGCAATCTTGATTACCACCGATGGTACAGTTACCCCCAGCCTGAGTGGTTTGAGTATTGAGTATACCTATGGCGCACCGCCCAGCACCCCAACTTTAATTTCACCAGACAACTCGGCCACCGGCGTGTCACTCAACCCCACTTTTGAATTTAGCAGCACTGATGCTGGCGATGGTATTAAATATATTCTGGAAATCACTAATAACTACCAACAGTTTTACATCTCGACCCTGACTTTTGATCAAACCAAAGACCCAGCTGGTTGGTCACAGAGTAATTATTACGACAGCGACGAAACGGCTTCTTTTACCTTGCCAGACAATTTAACTTTGAACTCGAATAATAATTATTGGTGGCGGGTTCGCGCCGTTGATAAGACCGGCAAATATTCTGACTATAGCGAAACCAGACTTTTGACCACTTCGGGCGACCAGCCGCTTCAAAGTACGGCTAACAACTGGTACCCGGGCGGCGGCACCACCGGTCTAGGGACTAATTTTGATTTAAAAAATAATCTTTACCGTCTACCCGGTACTTTGACTGAGAGCGGTGGGGCTTATTTTCAAAATAGTTTAGAAGAATTCGGTTCAGATATTGTTAATCGGGCCGTGCTACTAGACGCTGATCTAGACCAAGACACTGATGTAATTTTAGCCAAGCAAGGTGGCTGCGAAATTTTTCGTAATGACGGCGATGGTGGTTTTCCTGATTCGGGCGAAGGCATTGGTAACCCTGGCCAATGTGGTGGCACCTCAGATATTGGCTATGGCGATTTTGATAATGATGGCGATATTGACTTAATTGCGCTCAATAGTGATGATTGGCTTTTGGAAAACCAAGTTTTTCTTAAGAATAATGGCGATGATGGCTATACTGCCGGCGATACTTTTGACTTGGGTTGTATTGAGGATCAAGTAGAAGTGGGGGATTTAAATAACGACGGTTATTTAGACCTCGTGGCTAGTTGTTCGGACGGCGGTTTATATGTCATCTCCAACAATGCTGATGGCAATGGTACTTTTGGTTCCCCAACTTCACTAAATGATGACGATTATATTCAAGGGTTAGCTTTGGGCGACATGAATGATGATGGCTGGTTAGATGTCGTGGTCGGCTGTAGTGATGATGGGGCTAGCCCACAGAATCATATTTATATCAATAACTCTACTGCCTTGGATGATGATTTTATTGAGACTAATGCCCTGGGTACTGGCAACACCCAAGATATTCTACTGGCCGATCTGGATGGTGACGGTGATCTAGATGTAGTAGTCAACGATTCCAACGCAGTTTACACTTATTTGGGCAAGAATGATGGCACTTTTTCGCCGGCGAGTTTGATTCATACTGTGCTGTCGGCTGCCACAATTGCCGCCGCTGACTATACTGGTGATGAAAGTATTGATCTTTTGATCGGCGATAATAATAATTTTTATTTTTATTCTAATTATAAAGGCCTAGGTCTTGCTAGTAGTTTTACCTTACTTGATGCTAGTCTTACCTTAGGTTTTCCGGTGACCAGCCAAGCCTATTTTGCTGATTTTAATCAGGACGGCGATGTGGATGTTCTAACTACTAGCCCCGGTATTATCTCGACTACTCGTCTGAGTTTTAATCTTTCCAATGTGGTTGACTACGAACAAGGTGGCCTTGGCGGCGATACCAACTACGATATTACTATCGCCGACTTTAACGATGATGGTTGGCAAGATTTTTTCCTCTGTAATAATGGCAGCCAAAATCTCTATCTTAATAATCAGGATGAAACATTTACTACCAGTAGCGTTGATTTTAGTTTGGGCTATCCTTTTTGTATCGCCTCAGCCGCGGCTGATGTTGATGGGGATGGTGACCAAGATTTAATCGTCAGCCATACTGATGAAGGCGGCGCACCGCCTGGTGACCCCAATGAAAACATTCTTTATCTGAATGATGGCGCGGGTAATTTTACCGAAACACTAGAGTTTAGCACTTGTAATGCTTATCGAATCATTACTACTGATATTAACGATGACGGCACTATTGATGTCTTGATGCCTTGCCGGGGCGACCGTGATGATGGCGACTATCAAGATAAAATGTGGCTTAATGACGGCACGGGCAACTTTACGGAATATGACCGGTTTCATGATAATATTAGTCATGATATGACTAGCGGTGACTATGATCAGGACGGCGACGTTGATGTTATCACTTACTCATATAATCTGGGCGGTTGGCACCTTTATCTCTGGTGGAATAATGGCGACGGATCAGAACCAACTTTTACCCAAGAGACGCTGGCTGACACTTTGCATACCGATATTATTTCCGCTGACATTGATGGTGATGGCGACCTAGATTTAATTCATTATGGTCGATATATTTTTCGTAACGATGGTACGGGCAATTTTACTCAAGAAGATGCCTTAGGTGGGGCGGCTGAATGGGCCGGCTGCACCAGCGTGAGTGATATTGATGGTGATGGCGATGTTGATGTCTACGTTGGTGCAACGGAGTTACAAAATCATCTTTATATTAACAACGGTACTGGTCATTTTACCTCAATGATTGCCGGTAGTAACGGCAACACTACCAACACAGCTAGTGCTGACTTTAACAACGACGGCTTGATGGATTTAATTGAGGGTAATCACGGCGGAACGAATTATATCTCCTGGCGGCGGGGCAATTTCCCGACTGATAGTGGTACCACTTATGCAGCTATCTCCCGAGAAGTGGATGGCACGGATGATACAATTTATTGTGCTCAATTAACCGAAGAGAATATTTTTGAACCAGTTGACACCACTATTGGTTATTCTATAGGTACTGGTGAAGCCGATGGCCTGCCTTATAGCCCAGTGACCATTGACAACGGTCTTTGTATTAATGCCACTGACGCTGGACCAGAGTTACATTTGGCTACCTATCTGCTGACAACGGATAGCACTATTACGCCAGCGTTTAAAGGCGCTTTATTAACTTATGAAACCTGGGGATTTGAAATAGCTGAGCCAGGCGGTGAAAGCGACGAAGAGTATCAAGTTGGTAGTAGCCAAGATATTACCTGGACTAATTTAGGGGTGGGCTATCCAGATCAGGTGGCCCTAGATTACTCGGACGATTGGTTTGCCACTTACACAATTATTATTGACGTTTGGGCTAATGCCATCAGCCCCAACAGTTATTCTTGGACTATACCTAATGACCCTGGCGGTAATCATCTGGTCCGTGTTTGTAATACCCCTCGAACAGTTTGTGCTTATCCCGAACATACTTTTACTATTACCCCCGGCGACGTGGACTTTACTGTGACTGATCCTAACGGTGGCGAGACTCTTTATGTTGGAGAGAGTATAGATTTGCAATGGAGTGGTGGTACTGATTATGAAAATGTTGCTCTAGGCTGGGTAGCCCATTTTGGTGCTGGTTGGGGTGCCCCGGATTATATAGCCGAGGGGACACCCAATGACGGCCATTACACTTGGCAGGTGCCAGCTGGAGCCGTGAGTAATGACTTCCAATGGGGAGTCCTGCAGTGGCCAGCGCCATTTGTTGATTTTGATATGTCGGATACTGATATAATCGTGGCTAATCATTCTTTAGTTATCACTTCGCCCACCGAGGGACAAAATTTCAATACTGGGGATACTCTGCCTATCACCTGGACTGGTAACGGGCCAGATAATATTGGAGTAGTCGCGGTAATAGATGATGAAAATTATGTAATAACTGCGAGCACACCCAACGATGGTTCCTATGATGTTCCACTAGGTCCAGGTAGCCCCACTAGTGACAACGTCCAGATTAGACTCTGTATTGATAATGCCGCCACTTGCGTCTATTACGCCGAGTCAGGCACTTTTTCTTTTAATAGCGACGGTGGAGATGATGAGTTCACCATTACTTCGCCTAATGGTGGGGAAACTCTTTATGTCGGACAAAGTGTTATTTTTCAATGGAACAGTGACGGTAGTTTTGGAGATGTCTCCCTAGCTTGGGTAACTAGTGGCGCTGACTGGGGCGACGACCCCAACTGGATGGACGATACTCTCACCGAAGGTACACCCGATGACGGCAGTTATACTTGGCAGGTGCCGGTTGAGGCCATTAGTGATGACTTCCAATGGGCCGTAGCTAATTATCCAGCTCCTATTTCCGATTATGACATGTCGGATAGCAGTATCACGGTGATTAGCCACTCTTTGGCTATTACTTCGCCGACCGAGGGACAAGAATACCAATCAGGTGATGCTTTTGATGTTACTTGGGTTGGCGCTGGTCCGGACGGTTTGTCAATTATTATTAGTAATAATGATTTTGTTGATTCTACCACCCTAGCTCAGGAGCAGGATAATGACGGCGAGTGGTCAGCTGTCTTACCCGGGGGGATAGGGCCGAGCGATAATTATAAAATTCGTCTTTGTGTTGATGGAGCAGCTACCTGCACCTATTATGCTGAGTCATCGGCGTTTAGTATCAACGTTGTTGATTATGATTATAGCTTTACCATCACCTCCCCCAACGGTGAAGAAACATTAACTGTTGGCGATGAAGTTGATTTTCAATGGACTACCGAAGGAGATGATTCACCAGACAGTGTTTATTTGGTCTATTGTTTTACGGCTGATTGCTCTGGTGATGATGAACCATATTTTATCGCTGACCCTGGTACTGGTGCGCCCAACACCGGCAGCTACACCTGGACCATCCCAGCTGAAGCAGAAAGTGATACTGTCTGGTGGGCGGTGGCTGATTATCCTGATGCTAACGTGGTTGATTTTAGTGATGGATCTTTTGCAATTACTTCAGGTGGTGGGCATCATCCCGTTTGTGCTGACGGCGTGGATAATGATGGCGATGGCTTAGTTGACTACCCAGCTGATCCAGGCTGTGTTGATGGTAATGATGGGGACGAATATAATGCCCCGATCATTGTACCCCCGATTTATCAATGTTCCGATGAAATAGACAATGATAGTGATGGCAAGATTGACCTCACTGATCCTGGTTGTAGCAGCCCCACGGATAATGACGAGAACGATTCTACCCCGCCGCCAGTTTATCAGTGTTCCGACGGTCTAGATAATGATTTAGATGGTCAGATTGATTTGGCTGACCCGGGTTGCAGTAGTGTCATTGATGATGATGAAACTAACCCGGTCACTTTACCTCAATGTTCAGACGGGGTGGATAATGATGGCGATGGTCGGATTGATTATCCGGCTGACCCCGGCTGTTCGATGGCTAGTGATAGTACTGAATTATCCCAGTGCGCCGATGGTCTGGATAATGATTTAGATGGTAAAATCGACCTAGCTGACCCGGGTTGTGAAGGGAGCTGGGATGATATTGAGACTGATTCAATCTTAAACCCACCCGTGGTTTCAGGTTTTTCCATAATTAATATTCTTGCTTTAGCCCCTGGCTATTACGACACTGGTTATGGCCACTACTTAGATCAAGTTGCCAGTATTGGTAATGATGATAATTCTTTAGACTATCGGCGAGTTGATTTTAGCGCTAATGGCCTTAAAGACGATGGTAGCCATAATATTCTTTTGACGATTTATTCCGACCCTTTTGTTTTTGGTTTTGGTCCAATTGTTGGTCCTAGCTGGAGCTTTTCTGGTTCACTTATTTTACCAACTGGTATTCATACTATTATCGCTCAAGTTCAGAATCCCATCACCAGCCTGATCTCTAGCGCTTCGGCCCCGCTTAGTTTTACCATCATTGGCAGTTATCAATGTAATGATGGGGTGGATAATGATGGCGATGGCTACCGTGATTACGGTATTGGCGACTTAGCTGATCCAGATTGTAATAGTTGGGATGATGATTCCGAGTCTGGTACGGCTCCCGCGGAATGCGCTGATGGTCTTGATAATGATGGCGATACCAAGATTGATTATCCGGCTGATCCAGGTTGCTCATCCGCTGGTGATAACGACGAAACCGATACTGTTACTCCACCACCCACAGCCCAGTGTGCCGATGGTCTTGATAATGATGGCGATACCAAGATTGATTATCCGGCTGACCCTGGTTGCTCATCCGCTGGTGATAATGATGAAACCGATATTCCAGTCTGTGGCAATAATATTAAAGAAGGCAGTGAGGAGTGCGATGGTGCTGATGGTCTAGTTAGTGATTATACTTGCACGGCCAGTTGTCAGCTTCAAAAGATCACTTCGACGCCATTCTGCGGTAATAATATCCTGGAATCAGGCGAAGAGTGCGACGGCACTGATGGCGTGATCAGTGGCTACACCTGTACTGTTGCTTGTCAGCTACAACCGATCACCTCTACTCCATTTTGTGGTAATAGTAATCTAGAATCAGGCGAAGAGTGCGACGATGGTAATCTGAACAACGGCGATGGTTGTTCGGCTGCTTGTCAGTTGGAGGGCATCATACCACCTGGTCAAGCCGTTTGTGGTGATAATCGCCGAGAAGGCAGTGAGGAGTGCGATGGTACTGATGGTGTAGCTAGTGGCTATACTTGCACGGTTAGCTGTCAGCTACAATTAATTACTTCTAATCCGATTTGTGGCAATCATATTCTAGAATCGGGTGAACAATGCGATGATGGCAATTTAATCGACGACGATGGCTGTTCGAATCTTTGTCGATTTGATGGTTTATTAAATATCAATATAGCTGGGCAAACCGGTGAATCATTTTTGGCTACTTTCGCTCAGCAGATTAAGGAAGCCCCAGGTATTAAACAGATCATCAATTCAATGCCGATTAGAGTGTTACAGACTAAAGTCTTGAATAACCCCGTTGTCGAAAGAGACACCCGAAGAATTGCCGCTCCGGTTATTATCACTTTGTCGGTCGTCAATGTTCTGGCTGCTGCCTCGGTTATCGGCTTTTTGCCTTATTTGCCTTATCTTTTTACTGAGCCGCTATTTTTCTTATTCCGTAAACGTCGAAAAACCTGGGGCGTAGTTTATAATTCGCTTTCCAAACAACCAGTTGATCTAGCGATCGTCCGGTTATACAAAAAAGATTTGGCTCACCCCGAATTTATGGGCCAACTAATGGGTACCAAGGTGACTGATCGTTTGGGTCGTTATTATTTTGTTACCGAACCGGGTACCAATTATTATTTAACTGTGACCAAGCCAAATTTTATCTATCCTTCTAAATTTACTCAAGGTAAAGAAGAAGATGAAGTCTATGTCAATCTTTATCACGCCGAATCAATTACGACCACGCCTGAGAGTAATATTATTAATTTTAATATCCCTCTGGATCCCAATCTGCCGGAGCAGTCCGATTTGGCTATTTTACACCAGCACCGGTTTAAAAAATTTCAACACGCCGTTGCTTATTTAGGTCCAGTTCTTTCTTTACTCTCGGTGATTATTTACCCAACTAGACTAATGATTAGTCTATTGGTAGTCCATCTTATCCTGTTTGTCCTATTTCACCGTTTAATGATTAAGCCAATAATGTTTTCTAACCCTGGTCAAACTCGTGATCGGGCGAGTCAGAAACCAATTAAGAATACGATCATCCGCGTTTTTGACACCCAGTACAACAAACTCCTGGGTACGGAGATTACCAACTCTTTGGGCCAATATTGTTTCCTGGTTTCTAAGGGTGAATACTATTTAACCGCTTCTAAGCCTGGTTATCAAAAATACCAATCAGCCCACCTTAATCTAGCTAGCCAAGCTGAGCCCGTGATCCGAGAGAAGATTGAGCTAGAAGGGGAGAGCGCAAATTTAAGTTAAAAATAAAGATAACTTTATGGAAGAAGAAACCACAAAACAATTAGCCGATATTTCCATTAGGATTACGGCCTTGGAAAAACAAGTTCGTAAGGTTAATAATTATATTCTGTATTTCCAGATTATCGGGGTGGTTAAGATTTTGTTGATTGTGGCGCCGATTATTTTGGCAATAATTTATCTGCCGCCTTATTTTAAAGATTTTTGGGCGCAATATAATAGTATGTTAGAGGCGCCAAATGAATTAAGAAAAATAATACCGGGATTATGATTTTTTAGTCGGTCGGCGGTTTAATCAGTCTTAAAGAATAATTTTTATGAAGGAGAAAGAACTAATTGATCAGATTGAGGATTTGCAAAGTAAAATCCTCAACACTTGGAGGTTACTTTGACCTTGACCAAGTAAAAAAACAGATTGTTGATCTAGAGACAAAAGCTAGTCAGCCTGATTTTTGGGTTGACCAAGATCAGGCGAGGGCAGTCACCCAGAATTTAGCGCAACTCCAGGAGCAAGTTAGCCAATGGGAAAAAATAAAGCAAGAAACTGATGATCTATTGTCTATCGCTAGTTTGGATAGCGCCGATCAAAGTGTCAGCTTGCGGCCGGAAGCAGAGCAAAAATTAGCTGATCTGGCTGGGCAGTTTGCGGAATTAGAATTTTTTGTTTTATTCAATCAGCCATACGATCAGAATAACGCTGTGGTGGCTATCCACGCCGGCGCCGGTGGGGTTGATGCTCAAGATTGGGCCGAGATGCTATTGCGGATGATTTTACGTTTTTGCGAAAGTAAAAAATTTAGAGTCAATATTTTAGATGAATCGCGTGGCGGTGAGGCGGGGATCAAAAGCGTTTTTTTGGAAGTAGTCGGTCGCTATGCTTATGGCTATTTAAAATCGGAGAACGGTGTTCATCGTTTGGTGCGGATTTCGCCGTTTGACGCTGAAAAAATGCGGCATACTTCTTTTGCTCTGATTGAAGTTATTCCTGAGTTGGAAGAAGCCAAAGAAGTTCAAATTAGAGACGAAGATTTGCGAATTGATGTTTTTCGCGCCTCGGGTCACGGCGGTCAATCGGTCAACACCACTGACTCGGCGGTGCGGATTGTTCATTTACCCACGCGCATTACTGTCGCTTGCCAGAACGAGCGTAGCCAGCATCAGAATAAAGAAACGGCTCTAAAAATTTTAAAATCCAAGTTGTATCAATATTATCAAGCGGAAAAGGAAGAAGAAAAACAGCGTCTCCGCGGCGAATTCACTGAAGCGGCCTGGGGTAATCAGACTCGGTCGTACGTTATTCATCCTTATCAACTGGTTAAAGATCACCGGAGTGAATATGAAACTACTGATGTTGATCAAGTTTTGGACGGTGAGCTGCAACCTTTAATTGAGGCATATTTGAAGTGGCTAAAGAAAAGTTAGAATTAACTATAATAATATGAAAATTTTAGTTACTGGCGGTGCGGGATTTATTGGCTCTCATATTGTTGATGCCTTAATTAAACAGCAGCACCGAGTTGTCGTGGTGGATAATTTGTCGACCGGTCGGAGGGAGTTTATAAATTCTAAAGCTAAATTTTATAGGCTAGATATTCAGGACAAAAAGCTGGGTCAGATTTTTAAAAAAGAAAAACCAGCCATTGTTTTTCACCTCGCGGCGCAGATTGACTTGCGTAAGTCAGTTGATGATCCGGTTTGGGATGCCAAGACTAATATTTTGGGTTCGCTAAATGTATTAGAAAACTGTCGTCAGTTCAGAGTTAAAAAGATAATTTTTGCTTCTACGGGTGGCGCGATCTATGGCGATTTACCGTTAAATAAATTGCCAACCAAAGAAAACCAGCCCACCTGGCCGCTAGCGCCGTATGGCCTGAATAAGTTAACGGTAGAGCATTATCTTAATTATTATCAGCAGATTTTTGGTTTAGCCTATACCGTCTTGCGTTATGGCAATGTTTATGGCCCGCGCCAAAATGCCCTGGGTGAAGCCGGGGTGGTGGCAATTTTTATTAATAAAATTTTACAGCGTCAGCAGCCGATTATTAATGGCAATGGTTTACAGACTCGCGATTATGTCTATGTTGGTGACGTCGTTAGGGCCAATCTTTTGGCTTTGAAGAGTAAAAAAATTGGTATTTATAATGTGGGGGCGGCTAAGCAAACTAGTGTTAACCAGATTTTTGCTAAAGTTAGTCAGGCTTTAAATGTTAAAATCAAAGAGGTTCATGGTCCAGCTAAAGTGGGGGAACAGCGACGGAGTTGTTTAAGTTTTGCCAAAATTAGCCGAGAGCTAGGCTGGCAGCCAAGAGTTAATTTAGATCAGGGAATTAAGTTGACGGTTGATTGGTTTAAAAATAATTAAAAATTACGAATTACGAATTGGTAAATATTAAATTTTAATTTGTAATTCGTAATTATTAATTTGTAATTATGTTAGTGGTTAAAGCCAATAAAAAGGGGATTGAGCAAGCGGTGAAAATTTTGAAATCCGGTGGGGTGATTTTTTATCCTACCGACACGGCTTATGGTTTGGGCGGTATTTTTGATTCCCCGGCAGTAACTAAACGAATTTTAAAAATTAAAAAACGCCAAGATAAAAAATTTACCCTAGTGGCCGCTAATTTGGCCCAAGTAAAAAAGTTTTTTAAATTAGATCCAACCGCCGAGAGTTTAGCTGAGAAACATTGGCCCGGACCGTTGTCGGTGGTAGTCAGCAGTCGGTTTGCTATTCGGGTGCCCCAAAATGGGGTGGCGCAGTTGTTAGCTCGTCGGGTTGGTCGGCCGTTGATTGCCACTTCAGCTAACATCACCGGCCGCAATAATATTTATCAAGTAAAAAAAATAATTAAAGAATTTAGTCACCAAAAACAACAGCCAGATTTAATTTTGGCTAGCGGCACGCTGAAACGAGTTAAACCTTCAACTTTGGTTAAAGTTGTCCGTGGTCGAGTCGAAGTGCTGCGAGTTGGCCCGATTAAATTCAAAAGTCAAAATTCAAAAGTCAAAATTGTGAATCATAAGTCAAAAGTTATTAATTTTTAATTTTGAATTTAACTTTTGCCTTTTGATTTTTAACTTTTGATTTATTTATGGATTTAACTGATTTGGCAACAATTAATCAATTATTAACCCGTTACCGGATTTGGCCCACCAAAGAGAAGGGTCAGAATTTTTTAATTGACCAGGAAGTTTTAGACAAAATAATAGCGGCCGCGGATCTGGATAGTGAGGATTTAGTTTTAGAAATCGGACCGGGGCTGGGTGTTCTAACTCAAGAATTAGTTAAAAGGGCTAAAAATGTTTTGGCGGTCGAGTTAGATCGGCAACTGGTCAAAGTTTTAGAAAATAATTTAAAAGATTGCCAGAATTTGCAAATTCTAGCTGGTGATATTTTAAAAATCAAAAATTCGGATTTAGCCCAGGACTTAGGTCAGCCTTATAAGGTAGTAGCCAATCTACCATACAATATTACCGCTCAGATTTTGCGAAAATTTCTCAGTTATACGCCCAAGCCGCAGCAGATGGTTTTGATGGTGCAAAAAGAAGTGGCCGAGCGGGTGACGGCTTTGCCGGGGCAGCTGAGTTTAGTGGCTTTGGCCGTGCAATTATATGGCCAGCCGGAGATTGTGTCAGTGGTCAGCCGTCAGAGTTTTTATCCAGAACCGGCAGTGGATTCGGCGATTTTAAAAATTAGTCAGATCGACCAGATTTGGCAGTTTACTCCGCAAATAGAAAAGCGATTCTGGCAATTAGCTAAAATTGGTTTTGCCAGCCGTCGAAAACAGCTCCAGAATAACCTGGTGGCCGGTCTCAAATTAAGCTCCGCTGAGGTAAAAAATGGCTTAGTTAAGGCAAAATTAGACCCACTGATTCGAGCGCAGGATCTGGGGGTAGGTGATTGGCTAAAATTAAGCACTATTTTTTGACAAGATAGTTTATTCTTTATATAATAGTGTTAAAGTAATCAGTGAGTTTTGGAGCTTGAAATTAGTAATCGATTTCAAAAATTTTAAATATTGGCTTATGCCTAAAAACCAGGAAAATTGGCCCAATGATTTTGAGGATCAAATCCCGGTTTTGGAAAACAAAAATAAAAAGTTGACTCGAAGTGAAAAGAGTCTATTTATTTTGATGCTTTCTATTACTTTTATTGCTGTCGGCCTAGGTAGCTGGCAGTTTTCGCGTCATATCAATTTACCTTTTGAGCTGGCTAGCAGTGGAGAAACATTGAATATTAATTTAAATGAAGCAGACGACCTACTGGCGCTGCAGAATAAAGATACCGATGGTGACGGGGTGTCTGATTTTGATGAGCTGTATGTTTATCAAACCAGTCCCTATTTAGAAGATAGCGATTCCGACGGTCTTAACGATAGTCAAGAATTGGCTCAGGGTACTGATCCAGTGTGCTATGAAGGCCGGGATTGTTATGGTACGGCCGCGGCCGCCACGTTGCAATCGACTGGAGTGGGTTTGAGCAGCGACGTTATTACTGATTACGAAGATGTCGAAACACCGCAGACTATTGAGGATATTAGAAAAATTCTAATTGATTCTGGTATTTCCGAGTCGGCTCTTAGCCAGGTTAGTGATGCCGAGTTATTGCAGCTCTATCAAACCGCTTTAGCTCAGACCGAGGGGACGACCACCGACGCTAGCGGCACCACTACTACCGGCGCTAGTGCGTCTGGCACAACAGCGGATCTGACTAATGTTGATCCTAATAGTATTACCTCGGCCCAGCTTAAAGACGCGCTCAAAGCGGCTGGTGTCTCCGCTGAAGTATTAAGTCAGTTTACTGATGCCGAGCTATTAGCAATGTATAAGCAGTCCATTAGTCAGAATGGGACTAAAAGTCAGACAACGAGTGGTACAGTGACTAATCCGCAGCTTTATGAAGAGATTCAGAAAATGTCGCCCGAAGAAGTTAAAACCCTGCTCAAAAATGCTGGTTTTAGCCAAGGTATTTTGGATAAATATAATGAAGCCACTCTAAAGGATATGCTGTTGGGTGCTCTGGGTGGTAAGAGCTAATAGTTTTTGTCTATTTTTAAGATTTATTTTATAATTAAGTAAAATAAATATGTTAAGTAAAAGCGGGAAACAGAGAAAGATAATTACCGGCTTGGTTTTGATAGCTTTTTTGTTTGGCGTGGCGGTTCCTGCTTTTTTAATGCCGCAAAGGGTTGAGGCTGCCCCGGTTGAGGTAACTTCTTATCCGACTCTGGAAGGGATAATAGTCAAAAAAGAGATTAAAACCACCATTTGGGATGAAATTTTGGCTTCGTTACGCTATTCAATTATTCGCTCCGGCCAGATGCTCTCGCGTAAATTGGCGGTCAGCCTAGCTAAGGCGGTCGCCGAAGGCAAGAATGGTCTGCAGTCGCTGACTGAATGGCGAACCCAAAAAGCAATTCTGCTGGACGCGTCGGAGTCGGCCGCTGGCGAGTTTATTGGTTCTTTTTCGGAAAACTTTTTTGGCGATGCCAGTATTCTGTGTAATCCCAACCCCAATATTCGTTTTATGTTGGGGATTGCCTTGTTTGAATCACAAGAGCCAACGCCGATTTGTAACTGGCGGGAGATTCAAGATAATTGGAATAAGCTGGGCGCTGAATTTCAGAGCGGCGAGATTTTGCTACGAGCGCAAGCTTCTTTTTCACCCACCCAGAGTGATGCCGGCGCTTTTATTTCCAGCACTTGGGAGTTGGAAAGAGTCAAAAATGAAAAAGTCAAAACCGAGTTTGACCCGCTTAAGCTTAATGCTGATTTTCATGATGTGGTGGATCCGCTAAGTGGCTACAAAAAGAGTTCGCGCGATGCTGTCAAAAAATACGTTGAGAAGGGGTTGATAGAAGATCCCTTTACCAAGGCGGGCCTTAGTGAAATAGGCGCGATTATGACCGGCTCGTTATTAATTCCTTTTGTTGATCAATTTTTAAATACTTTAGTCGCCGAGCTAATGAGTAAATGGCTGCAAGGTCTGTGGGGAGTTAAAGATGTTTGCGATATCCCAGGTAACGGTTTTGATTTTTGTACCGAGCTCACCCGGCCGGATGGCGGTAGCGGCGGCGGCGGTACACCTTATGGCACTTATATTGCCGAGTCAGCTGACAGCAGTTTTGCCGACTTATTACAAACCAAAGTTAAAATCGGCGGCGAGTATGATATCGTGGCCGAATTTGTGGCTTGTCCAGCAGAAAATCCTGGTTTTAATAATTGTACGATTAATCAAGATTTTGCTGATGCGATTTATAATAAACTGACTGTCCAAGAGGCGATTGATCAAGATTTATTGAATGGTAATTGGTCATTTGGTTATTCCTCGCCGCAGGGCGCTAATGAGCCTGGACCAGAAGAGGGCTACTCGATGAGTGCCATTCGGCGGTTGCGTAAAGCTCGAATTGTGCCAGCGGGTTGGGAATTTGCGGCAGAACTTATTGGCGGCAAATCGACTTTTGGCGGTAGTAGTTATAATTTAAATTCTTTAATTAGCGACTTTAATAACCCGAGTTCTCAGTTTTACGGCCTAGTTGATCCTAATTGGGTGCTCAAAGCGCCGCAGCAAAAATGTACGGCTCGGGTGCCGGGTCCAATTAATATTGGCGGCGGTACGCGAGAAGAGTGGTGCGCCGAGAGTCAGGACTGTGTTTTGGAGAGCGAAGATGGCAGTTGTAAAGCTTGGGGGCACTGCACCCGCGAGCGGAATATCTGGTGGTTTGATGGTGATGAATGTCCGTCTAATTATGCCACTTGTCAGAGTTTTGTTAAAATAATCGACGGTCAGGAAGCTAGTTTTCTTAAGACCAGTTTAAACTATCAAGGTTGCGACAGTAATAATAAAGGCTGTAAATGGTACGCCGGGGTCAAAAACGCGGCTGGCCAGTGGTTGGGCGCTGATATGCTAGGCCAAGAACCACGGTTTTATTTTGATCGCGATGTTCAGGCTTGTTCTAGCGATGATGTCGGTTGTACCGAATTGATTAAAACTTATCCTAGCTCGGGTACTAATCTAGTCAAAAATGGCAGTTTTGAAGATTATTTGACAGTCAATTCTGTAGCCAATTATTTTCCTGGCTGGAAGACCAGCGCGACTGTTTTAAAAACCTCGGCCAGCACCGATGCTTTAGTTGGCCAAACATCAATATTAATACCAACTGGCGGTGGCTTGATTAGCCAAACTATTCCGACCGGCTATGCCTTGGGCAGCCGGACGTTTACTCTGTCTTTTGCGGCCAAAAATTGTGATCAGAATAGCACCAAGGTTCATTTTGGGCCACTGAGCGGCACGACAGAATATATTGCGTTGAGTGAACTAATTCAAGATCCTAGTATTTGGGACGGGACGCAATGGAATAGTTATTATTTTACTTATACTTTTCCAAGTTCGGTCTCGGATCAATCAATTGGTCTGGCTTTTCAGCCGGCGACTTGGCTCGCTACGGCTGGTTGTTTATTTGACGCTGTTCAATTAGAAGAAGCTAACACCGATTCCGGCTATAAAGATTATGGGGCAATTAACACGACTTATCTCAAGATTAAGCCGGATTATCTTAATTGTCCGGGTACGCCGAGCGACCCAGCCGAATGTAGCAATTATGCCAAAAGTTGCGGTCCAGATGATGTTGGCTGCCAAAAATATACGGCTTTAGCTAGCGGTATTATTGTCCCGGGTATTGTTAAGCCTGAGGATTATTGTCCGGCTGAATGCGTTGGCTATCGGACTTATAAACGCATGGCTTCTAGATTCCAGTCAGAACTGGTGCCCTTATATTTTATGGCGCCAACGGCTCAGAGCTGTACAGCTAACGATTCTGGCTGTGAAGAGTTTACTAATCTAGATAGCGCCGAAGCGGGCGGTGAAAGTTTGGAAAATTATTCATTTTTGCGTCGTTGTCAGAAACCTAACCCGGGTAGCGCTGATGAGGATTGCGCGGCTTTTTATACTTGGGAAGGCAGCGACCGAACTGGCTATCAATTAAAACTTTATCAATTAAAGAGAAGCGCCACTGATCATGACGCACCGTTCGTGATCAGAAATCCGGTTTATTCAATTCCTGGGGTGCCAGCGGTTCCTGGTGATCCAGCTAGCTGTGAGCCGATTTATGCTCAAAATCCGGGTGATCCATTTTATGATCCGTATAATACCCCCAACTGTCGTCAGTTCTATTCGGCTACGGGTCAGATTAGATATCGTTTATACGCCGATACAGTATTGTGTACGCAGGATTGTCATAATTATCGGATGAGTAATTGGTACGGCATCTCGGATTGTGCTAAGTCTGGCGGTTTTGTTACTCAGTGCGAAGGCCTGAATTTAGCTTCTTGCAACAGCCAGGGCGGTTTTTGGCAAAACGGTATTTGCTATAATCTATTACCTGGCCAGTGCTCAGGCAGTGGTTTAGAATTTACTAGTTATAATAATCAGTGTATTTTTCTGGCTAACCCGGCTAATAGCGTGCCTTGTGGCCAGTCGGGCTGTCAGGAATATCGGGGTAATTTTTCTGGCAGTGGCTTTGTAGTGGGTTTTGAAGGGTTTGAAGGCAGCCTTTTGGATGAGTGGATTCCCGATCCGATTGGCCCTTATGCTGGTTACTATGGCGTTTTATCGTCAGAAGCTTTTACGGTCGGCGGCCATTCGTTTACCAGCGGAGTAGGATCAGCGGGTCTGGCTTGGGATATGACTGATAAAGTCCAACCGGGCCGAGCTTACATTCTGACCGTTTGGGCCAAATCAGATCAGCAGGTGGCTAATACTCTCAAAATTAGATTCTCGGGAATTAATGTCGGTTCGCCAGAAGATCAGCCAGCTAATTATTTTAGCTATCAAAACGATCTAGCTACTGATTGGCGATTCTATCGTCTGGGTCCGGTGTTTATTAATTGGACTAATGCCAATGACAAACTATTATTCTACTCAGCGCAAGGTAAGAAATTTTATGTCGACAACGTCCAGCTAGAAGAAGTTCGCGATGTTCAATTTTTGGTCCAAAATTCGTGGTCCACGCCGGCTAGCTGCGACCAAAATCATTCCGGGGCCGCCGCGCCGCAGTACATGCTGGGTTGCGAAGCCTACCAAGACAGCAATGCCAATGTTCAATATCTCAAGTCGTTTACTCGGATCTGTTCGGAGGGGGTAGTGGGCTGCGAAGCGCTGATTAATACTTACAATTCGCCCTCGCCGTTTAAGCAAGACTTTAGCCGAGTTTGTACTCTGCCGGCTAATACTTGTATCCCGACTCCGCCAGCCACGACTTGCGATTGTACTTACACACCAGGGACCTATGCTCCAACGATTAAAGTACTGGCTTGTCAGGTTAACGCTGGCGAGCGGACTTGTCGTTACAATTTAACCCTGACCGAACAGTATGCTGATTATCCAGGTTGGATGATGGCCGCTAGCGACGGCTCTGCGGATGAAGTAAGTGTCACTGGAGACCAGTTTATTTACGCCGTGAATAACCCCGACTTTAGTTGCCAGTCACAGAGCAAGGGCTGCACTAAGTTTGCTCTCCCGCGGCTAGCTCAGGATGATACGGTTATTGACTATAATACCGAACAAGGCGGTTCGGAAAATTTAGTTTATTTCCTCAACCAGCCGACTCGGTATACTACTGATTTATGTACTACTAATGGTTTTGGCTGTGAAGAATATAACGGCGGCGGTAATCTTAATCCAATCTATTTTAAAGATCCGCGCGATAAGGTTTGTGAATATCGGCAGCTAACCGGCCAGCAAGAATTTTGTTGGTACCAGAAGGGCGCTGATGTCATTTGTCCGATAAAAGTTTGGGATCCGGGGACAAATACTTATGTAAATTATACCTGCGGCGAAGACAACCAGACCAGCAGCAGTCAGAAATATTGGGCCCAGCTGTGTCCGTCGCAATATAGCAGCTGCACTAAGTTTATTGATCCTAATGGCAGCGCCGAACAAGGTAATAATGAGTATTATTATTTAGACAATAATGCTTTGGACACCCAGAGCTGCAATGGCCAGGTTTCGCTTAAAGAAGGTTGTGTTTTGTTTGCTGATTATAACAAGACTGATTGGGCCGCGGCTCAGGCAAACGGTGATGGCAATTGGTTACCGCCGGTGGAATGGAGCAGCGATGCAACTTATATTAGTAGTGAGAACCAGAGTAATTCGTTGGTTGGGCCGATCGATTGTAGCATGACGCCAACGCCAACTGAATGTCAATATTTTGAGGTGATACCCGGCAGTAGTCCGCCGATGGCTATAAGTAAAATTTATAAAAACAATACTAACCAGATCTTAAAAGTCCGGCGCGACCGGGTCTGCGCTGAATGGGTTGATTGTAGTCGATCGTTTGATGTTTTTGATGCTAATTCTGGGTCTTATCGTCAGCTATGTATGTCCACAACAGCTTGTTCTCGCTTCCAAAATTTCGATCAGGGAACTAGTTCGACCCTACAATGTATTAGTGCTAAGCCGATCAGTGCTGAGCCGGGATTTAGCGCTTATGATAATCTGAGTATAGATAAATATACGGAGCGCGATCTGGGTTGGGCTGGTTATGATTATTCTGGTTACTCGGTGCCTTGGCTCTATCCGACTTGGAGCCTGCAGCAGGTGCCATTCGGTAAATGTACTGTATCGCCATATCAAAGTTGTATAAATAATAGTGATTGTTCGAGCGGTAAGTGCGATAAAAGTTCTGGTGATTATTATTTGACCCATCTTTCTGATACTGGGAAGAGTTTGGGCTTGGGTGAAAATTCTAGTGGGTTGGTTATTGGTAAAGCCACTAAAAGTTGTCGTGGTTATCCAGAAACTACCTCGCCCTTCCCTGGTACCGAAACTTTGAAAGGTAATTCATCTTTTGCGGGATCTAATTTCTGTTCTGAAATTGATGGTAATGATTGTGACTGTTTTTATGAAAAATGGCAGGGAGATTCTGGCCCCACCGCTTATTTTGATCTAGACACAAATAGTGATCATTATTGTACTGAAGTCGACGAAACATCGGGTAAGGCGGCTGGTGATTCTTGTGCTAATGATCAAGAATGTATGGCTGAAATCAATGAACCTGGGTATTTGTCACCGGATCAAGGTAATTATTATGATAGTGGTGGTAACCCAGTGGGGGCAACACCTTCAGATAATGATGTTTGTGTCAAACCTAGTCGACAAGATTTATATGTTGGTTGGCGAGGGTATTGTTTACAAAGCGATAGAAGAAAAGCGGTTAATGCTGATCCAAATAAATTAGCCTGCTTATTATGGATGCCCTTGGATTTGGTGGCTAATGAGCCTGATGTCTTTAATAGTGTTCCAGCCGCTGGTTGGCAACCGTCGGAAGACCAACTTTATTGTTTGCAAGAAAAGGGTAATGCTCCATATGTCAACCAGTGGGCTAAGACCGAAAGTGATACCTGGATGGAAGATCCACCTTACAATATCTCCTATGCTTCTGGCGATGTTTCTTGGAGCGAGTGTCGATATGAGAGGTATTTAGGTGAGAGTGGCCATCACGGCGATGCAGGTTGGGATTGGAGTAAATATAAGTACGCTTTAAGTGTTTTTCCAGAAACTACTAGCTATGATACTCATTGTGGTTATAAATACACTCTTAAACCGAGCGGCCGAAAAATTAGAAAAAGTGAAGTGAAGGCTCTAATTTTAGATGAAATCGGTTGTTTAGGGGATGCTGGTTGTCCAGTTAGACCAACACCTCAAAATATTTTTACTGGTGTCGAGGGTGATGGAGCTATCGTTTTCTTTAATGATTATGAAGATCGAGTTATTTATTATAAACCAGACGATAAGTATTATAATGACAACACGTCTGCTTATGATGCTTGGTGGAACATAGCGGTATCGGAGGGAGGATCACCACTGTATGCTTACCAAGCTTATGTTTACCTACCCAATGGTGATTGGTTTTATGCGCCCAATATGGAAAAAGTTTTATTTTCTAATCCGACAAGGCAGAGTAATATCTGCTTAGAAGTTGTTATTAATTGGTCAGGTGATGATTTGGAATATATTCAGATTAAGGTTGAACATAAAGATGGGGCGGGAGGGCCAGCAAACGATTGTGAGTCTAAAGGTGGGGTTAATGGTTGGAATGGTGCTATCGCACTTAATCCAGTATTTGTTTTTAAAGAATATTGCGAGATAGCTGTGCAGGTAACGCAAGAGGTTGATTCGACTTATATTCATGCCGCCAACACCAACTACCTAAAAGAGTTTGAAGATTTTGATGTCCCTACATTAGAATATCGTTATCCTCAGAATAATGAACCCTTTGGCAAAGCCGATTTAGATTCTGTTGCTGCTCTGGGAGGATGGTATATACAGAGAGCGCCAGAAGGAGCAGATCAGCGAGAAGGGGGATCACCTTATAGTTGTCACCCACGTCCTGGTGTTCCGTTACTTGTTTATTGTGGTAAAGCAACTTGTTTTGGGGGTGACGGTTTTGATTACTATAGTGATAGTGATTGTTCTGAGGCCGCTGATTGCGGTGATGGTGCTTATTGTCTTGGTCTTAATCCTCCTGGCATAATGACTGCTAATGATTTATTATCGCCTACTGGTCGTATGGCAATTATTGATGATAAAATTTCTAAGCTATTTGCCATGAGTTCTCCTTTTTCTTATCTAGGTATTCCAACATCCGGTGGAATAGCTTTTGCGCCGACATTCTCGCTCTATGGCTGGGATAATCGGGCGACAATGGGTCAGGCGCCAGTGGTTAGGGCCGCAGTTTTTGATGAAACGATCGGCGGTTGGAAAGAGCACAGTGCTCGGAGTATTTCGGTTAATTATTTTCAAGGCGACGCGGCAGAGCCAGAGGTTGGCTACGGCCAGTATTGGGCCAGCCTTTCCTTCTATGCTTATAACTCTAATGGTAGTCAGATGCCATTACGATATATAAATATTGATTGGGGCGGTAAGGATTATGAAGCGGACCTAGGTAGTTTGGGTTTGGGACAGCTAGGTGACTCTTACCAAAATCATCGATCAAGTTGTGATGGTACCAATTTTGGTAGTTCTGGTGATGCTTGTGTTGCTTCACCTTGGTCGTTTGATAATCTTTATATTTATAATCCGGATTGTATAGTTGATGACGGTGCTCTTTATTATTGGGATGACTGCTATGCGCATGTTGTTGGTTTAGAGGACCTGCCAGAAAATCATAATCCTTGTTGCGTTTACAAGCCGCGGGTGCAGGTGATTGATAACTGGGGAATCTGCGGTGCTGACTGTGGGGCGACAACTCCCGGCAATGGCAAAGCTTGTGTCGAAGATTATTGGCTAGGCGCTGGTTCTGGCACACACAATTGTTCAGCGTCAGCATTTATCGATCAGAATAAAGTTTGGACCAGCTACAACGGTGTGATTGCGGTAATTAAAGCCGATTATTAATCAGCAGTAAGATAATTAATTTATCTACAGATGATCAACTCAATCAAAAAAATATTTGATCGGTTTACTCAGAAATTATTGGTACTTGGGAGTCGTTATCGGCTAGCTGGTATAGTGTTGGCAGTAGTTTTGTCAGCCGTTTTGCTTAATATGTCATCAGCTGGCGCGCAAAGTAGCGGCGTGCCGGGCTTAGTAGTGGCTTTGGTGGTAGCGATGATTCTAATGATCTTCGTGGCGCTGATCGGTGGGTTGATCATGGTGGTTTTTTGGGTGCTACTATGGATTGCTCAGTATAATACTTTTATCAGCTCCGGGGCGGTCGTAATCGGCTGGGTGGTGGTTCGTGATGTGGTTAATATGTTTTTTGTTTTGATTTTCCTGATCATTGCCTTTGCCACGATTCTTAAAATCGAAAGCTATAATTATAAGCGTTTACTGCCCAAGATGATTATTCTGGCGATTTTGGTTAATTTTTCCAAAACGATTTGCGGCTTAGCCATTGATGCTTCCCAGGTGGTGATGTTGACCTTTGTTAATGCTTTTAAAGATGTCGGGCCAGGTAATTTTATTAACGCCACCGGTATTACTAAGCTATTAAGCATGTCGGGCGCCAGCGCTGCTCTTACCCAGTCGGTGAGTGGTAACGTCACCGATGCTCAATTAACACCATCGGGTATTGCCGGTTCAATGTTTTTGGCTTTAATTTACTCGGTGTTTTTGTTGGCGATTCTGGTTATTATGGTGATTATTCTGGCTTTTCGGGTGATTATGCTTTGGTTCTTGATTATTCTTTCCCCAGTCTTTTTCTTACTGATGTCTTTTCCCTCGGGTCAGAGTTATGCCCGGCAGTGGTCGCAGCAGTTTACTAAATATGTTATTACTGGCCCGATCCTAGCCTTCTTTATTTGGTTATCGCTAGCGGTTTTTGGTAGTATTGATGCTGATCTAAAAAGTCCGGGTGGCGATGCCAGTACGCCGATAACGGGTGGTGACCAAGTGCCTCAGGCTGGTTCGACTGATGCCGGCAGCTGGGGTTTTATGGGAAAATTTATTATTTCGATTGGTATGCTGGTAGCGGGTATGTCGATGACTGGCCAGCTGGGTGTCGCTGGTGGCAAACTCGGTTCGGCTTTTGTGGCTAAGGCGCAGGGGTTGGGAACGAAGGTAGCTGGTGCGCCGTTGGCCGGCTTGGTTCTAGGATCTAAAAGAATCGGTCAGCGTATTGCTTCGTCCGTGGGTGAGAGTCGGTTGGCTTTTCTAACGCCGAGTTTTTGGAAAGGCGTCGGCAAGCGTGGTGATGAAATGTATGAAAAGTCCAAGCAGCGTGCCGAAGGTAGAGGTAATAAATGGTGGCAGAAGGCGATGGTGGGAGAGAAAGCCATGCCGCCGATCGAGCAGATGACTGAGTTGAAGATCCAGGCCGCCGCGGAGAAAAAAGCCGAAGAAGAATTAGGCGGCGACCTTAACCTGGAAAATATGGTTGAGGGCGTATTGCGGGCGATGCAAGACAAAACCCGGGAAGGTTATGACCGGACATCTGGCCATTTAGGTTTAGCTACTCGGGAAGGCAATAAGGATGATGTTTATGATGCTGTTATTAAAAAATGGGCTAAATTAAACCCAGAAGAAAGAGAAGCAACGGCTAAATCGTGGGGTTTTGATGATTATAATCACGCCCTAAAGGGTACTGATGAGACTTATAAGATTATGGATATGAAATTACTTGATTTGGGTAGGGAAAAATTTGATCCGGAAAAGATTTTTGAGGATATGCTCAGTGAAAATAAAGTTGATTTACAGGCACTAATTGAGAATAAATTTAAAAGTGGGGAATATGACACCCGAGTTGATGCTGAAGATGCTGCTCGGGAGGAACTATGGGGACAATATGGGGCTAAAGTCAAGCAAAAACAAATCGATAATACTCAAAATGCTTCTGAGGATGAAAAGCGCGGTTTGTGGCGGATGCAGACTATGACCCAAACCGCCAGAAAAATTGGCCATTGGGAGCAGTCAACAGTACTTAAGGATTCTCAAAGCGGCTTGCCATTATTACTAAATAATATAGCGAAAATAAAAGATGTACAGGGCAACGCTGCCAAGATGGATACAGCGACTTTTAGAAAATCTTTTGCTTCTCATAATGTTGTCAATAGGGCTTATAATAAGGAAACTGGTGATTCCTCCATCGATACTAGAGGTTACGAAGGCGGGAGCATGTATAATCGGGCGATGTATAAATATTTGGGTCCAGAGTTTTCCGCTGAACTCCATCGCGGTCAGACCCGTTTTGGGCGACATGTTTTACGTCAAGGTAGTATTGCAGAGAATGAGTCGGGTTGGATTGATCGTAAGACCGGTGAGATTATGGATGGGACAGATCCCGATGGAAATTACCGCAGTAAAGGGGAAACACTCAGAAGGTTACAACTTGAGCATAAGAAAAATCCAAAGCTTTTGATGGATGTTTTAAATTATCAATATTTCGGCCGAACTGGGAGTAAAGATATACAGGCTAAATTAGAGCCAATATTGAAAGGTGGGAAATTTAGTGATGGAGATGCTGAACGGTTTAGTAAAGTTTTAGGCGGATTATTAAGTAGTAATAAAACTCCTGAAGGTGGTAAGCCCGAGCCGGCGGGAAGTCGAATTATTAATCCAGCAACTAATAGACCGTTTACTGAAGATGAAGAAGAAACAGCCGGTGGAACCAAATCTGAAGCCAGAGAACCTCGGTCAAGAGAGACCTATCCAGAAGGCAGCAGAGAATTATTAACCAAAATGGAAGAAAATGTCGGCAAATTAACTGACGCAATTAAAGATCTAAAAGGAGGCGACTCTAACGCCCAGACTAGTCGATTAGCCCAAGAATTAGCTAAGAATATGGAGAATATGGCCAAAAAAATGGGTAGTGCCGAGGGCGAACGTTTGGCTCAGGAGATAGCTTCGCTTAAGAATAAACAAGGTACTGATTTATACGGTTCTTTATCAAGTTTATTCCGAAAATATTTTGGCAAGGGTAAATAATAGAGATATTTAATTTATGGCGATTGATTATAATCAAAATTATTTGGTGGAAGAAATTTTGGCGCTCAAAGCCGATGATCTAAAAGATCCGGACGTTTTTGAGAGGTTAAGCAATACTATTATGGGCGACCCGCAATATGAGTCAGAGTTTTCTGATAATTTAAGAGTCAAGAATCATTTAGAAAAACTGTCTTTAGAATTAAAGCGTGATCAAAATAATTTTGGTTTGTATGATAAATGTCTGGCGCTAATTAATCATCTTATTTTTCTGCGTTTGCCGATTTCTAGTAAAGAAGAATTGATGGAGATAGCCCGTACTAAAATGGCAAGGGCAATTAGTTCGGGAGTAGATTTTGTAGAAAGATTGCAGATGTATTTTGATTTTCACGTTATATCTAGAGAAGATTTTTATTCTTTATCACGGGAACTTTTAAAGAATATTAAAAATAACCAGGAAGAAATCGGCCGTCAGAAGATTTCTGTTGATGGTGGTGAAATTAGACCCACATTAGCTAATTGGCTGATTGATTATGATAATTTTTCCGATATTAATAAACCGCGTCGGACCGAGCTTGATCGGGCTAGTTTTATTAATTCGTCAGCCAATGTTCGATCACTCTCAGTGGAGAATAAAAAAATATTGTTAAAAGTTTTGGAAATTTATGATTTATTTAAATATCCAGCCAACCAGGAGGGTGGTTTGATCAAAACTGTTACGCCGCAACACGTTTTACCAACAACCCTTGGCGCACTCAGCGGTTTAGGTTCTGTCAATAAGGTACAAGCTCAACCGGTCAAAATTTATTCCAATGAAGAAATATACCGCTTATATCAAGGCGACCCGGCCGAGCAGCAGCAGATTGATGACCGTTTGGAACAGATTAAATCAACCACCCAAAATAATAGCGCCAAAATTATTGATCAGCTCTATCTTTTGGTTAGTAAAAGATCGGTTGATGCGAGACTAGAAGGGACTGATGTTTTGGCCAGCTTGCAGCTGTTAGCGACAAATAACAAATTAGTTGATATTTTAAAAGAGGATCATCGCTTTTATGATTTGTTTGATCAATATTTGGCCAGCCAGAGCCAGACGGAAGAAGCTAATCATTTTCATTTTTCACCAGCGTCGCCCGCTTATTTGCAACGCTTTTTGGCTTGGGTGTTGATGGATAAGATGAAACTATCCGAACATAATGCGGCTCGTTTTGGGCTAAAATTAGCCAATATTCTAAAACGCAATGGCAACAGTAATTATACCAACATTGCTTATTTTGACATGGGCGCTGGCGAGTTTCGTTGGAAGAGATAAAATTATTTGGTATTTGGTATCTGGTATTTGAAAGTTTTAACCTCCATCAAATAACAAATAACAAATAACAAATAATTATTAGTTATGCGGGGACCGAGTGGGAAACATTTATTTACATCAGAATCAGTAACCGAAGGGCATCCAGACAAAATCTGCGATCAAATCTCTGACGCTGTGCTGGATGCGATTTTAAAAGAGGACCCAGGGGGTCATTGTTGCTGTGAATGTTTTACTACGACCGGCATGGTTTTAGTCGGCGGCGAGGTGACTACTCAGACTTACGTTGATATTCAGACGATTGTTCGTGATACGCTTAAAGAGATTGGTTATGACAATGCTGATTATGGCATTGATTATAAAAGCTGCGCCGTAATTAATGTTATTCATGAACAAAGCCCGGATATCGCTCAAGGTGAGCAAGTGGGCGGAGGTTTACACCAAGAGATGGGAGCGGGGGATCAGGGAATGATGTTTGGTTATGCTACTAGTGAAACTCCAGAGTTAATGCCCTTGCCGATCGTTTTGGCTCACCAGTTGACTAAAAAGCTAGCTGAAGTGCGTCATAATGGTGAATTGCCCTTTTTACGGCCGGATGGTAAATCGCAAGTAACAGTTGAGTATGTTGATAATTTACCTACCAGAATTGAGGCCGTAGTTATTGCCGCTCAGCATGATCCAGAAATTGAGCTGGAAGATCTACGCGAGTCAATTATTGAAAAAGTGATTAAGCCGATCGGCGGTAAATATCTTGATGACCAGACTCATTATTATATCAACGAAACCGGACGTTTTGTCATTGGTGGTCCTCATGGCGATACTGGCCTGACTGGTCGTAAGATTATTGTTGATACTTATGGCGGGGTTGGGGCGCACGGTGGTGGTTGTTTTTCGGGTAAGGGCCCTAACAAACAAGATCGCTCTGGTGCTTATATGGCGCGCTACATTGCCAAGAATATAGTAGCGGCGGGGTTAGCGAATCGTTGTGAAGTTCAGCTAGCCTATGCTATTGGCTATCCTGAGCCAGTTTCTATTATGGTTAATACCTTTGGTACTGGCAAAGTGGAAGAGACCAAACTGTTAGAATTGATAAAAAATAATTTTGAATTGACGCCGCGGGGGATTATTACCAGTCTTGATTTATTACGGCCGATTTATAAAAAAACCGCTACCTATGGTCATTTTGGCCGAGCGCCCAAAGACGGTTGTTTCCCTTGGGAAAAAATTGATAAAGCTGAAATATTAAAAAAACAAGCTGGTTTAAAGTAGATCTAACCCGCGAGGGTTATTAGGTAAAAGATTTTTCTATGATTAATAATCAAAAAAACATTTCCGACCAAGACGAAATTCTAGTTAAAGAATCAACCGGTGGTTACAAAGTTTTGGGGAGCCAAGCTGGGTCGTTGGTTAGTTCGATTAATCAACCTGAAGATCAATATTCACGTCTAAGTAACGAGATTAGTCAAAAACTTAATTTACGATTCGAGGACGAAGTTTTGGATCGTCGTTTTAAAAATGCTATTTTGGCTGGTGCTAAGGGTATTCGGACCGATCTACAGACTAAAGACGTTTTAATTAAAGAGGTAACAGTCGGTGGTTTGGGTTTAACTAGTCAGGTGGCTGATCAAATTATCAATCTATTTAGAAAACAGTCGACCGTTAATAGTCGGGGACAAGGTGCTATTTTACCCACCCAACGATCAGCCGCCCCTGTATTGCCAAAGATTGAGCGTAGCTCACCAAATGATCAAGTGCATATTTTTTCTCAGTCTGAGCTAGACCACGAGATCGCTCCTCCGCCACCAGTAGTGATTAAAACTAAAGCCAATGTTCCATCGTCGGTCAAAATTCCGCCAGTATCGTCGATTAATCAACTCAACCCAGCGCCGAAAGTTGTTGATATTAAGCCGGTAGTTGCCAAGCCGCTTATTACTGCGGCTAAGCCGATTGTTAAAAGCGTCACCGAAATTTTGACCGCTAAACCCCAAGCGGCAGAGAATAAAATGTCAGTTAAAAAGGCTGAGTCGGATCGATATATTTCTAAAGAGGTTAAACCGTTTATTGCCCCTCAAAAGTCAAAGATTATGCCGACCAAGAAAAAATTTTTGGCTTGGTTAAGACCTAAAAAAGTAGTCGAATCTGATCAAAAGGTTGAACCGTCAGTTAATCAGTCTAAGCCACCAGTTGGTGTATCTTTGGCTAAAGGCGAAAAAATTACCGACGTTAAAATTCCAACTCGGTTGATTGGACCAGTTGATGAGTTACGCACCTTGAGATTGATTGATTTTAAGCAGTTAGATCGAGACCCAGACCGAGCAATTATAAGGATCAGGGAAAAGATTGATTTGTTAGAAGCTGACTCTTTTTCTAAGCGGATCATGGGAATCGAAGCCTGGAAACAAAGTGAAGTTTATCGGACTTATTTATCATTAGGCAAAGACAGCATGGAGCAGGGCGTGTCGGTAGAAGCGATTATTAGTAATCGACAAAAACAAGGACTACCGACCCTAGACACGGCCGAGTGGCGGGCTTTAGTTAAATTGAATAAAATGTTAGAATATTAGGGCATTTTAAATATTTGTTATGGAACAGTTTCTTGTTCCCCAATTTATCGAGGTTGAGCCGCGGGTGTTTGGTCCGATTACCGTCCGTCAGTTTATTATTAGTATTGTTGCCTTGATGCTGATTTTTGTTTGTTATAAGTTGTTTGATTTTTGGACTTTTGTTGTGTCGACGGTGTTGATTTTTGCTATCTTTGGCACTATTGCTTTTGCTAAGATTAATGGGCGACCGTTTCATTATTTTTTACTTAATGTTATCGAGACATTTAAAAAACCGAAGCTTAAAGTTTGGGATAAAAGTTTAACCGATCAAGAGATTAGAGAAATTTTACAGCGTCCAGTGGCGGTTAGTTCGGTCAGAAAAATTGCGCCCAAAAAATTAATGTCGAGTTCACACCTGGAGGAGCTATCGTTGGTAGTTAATACTGGTGGTATTTATAAATCAATCTATGAAGAGTAAGCGAGCAACAAACAAATCTACTCCGTCAACCAAGAAGTACGTACCGATTGCCGAGGTTCGTAATGACTGCGTGGTGCTTAAAGATGGAACTTTGCGAGCGGTTGTTATGGTCGCTAGCATTAATTTTGCGCTTAAGTCGTCTGATGAGCAACAAGCGATTGTTACCGCTTATATGAGCTTTTTAAATTCAATTGATTTTCCTATTCAGATTGTTATCCAGTCGCGTCGGTTTGATATTGATGATTATTTAGATAGGTTAAAAAAATTTGAGAAAGAACAGATTAATGAACTGCTAAAAATGCAGATTAAAGACTACCGTAATTTTGTGGCCGAACTGGTCAAAATTGGCGATATTATGACTAAGAAGTTTTATATTGTTGTGCCTTATAATCCCTTATCGGACAAGCAACGCGGTTTTTGGTCAAGGCTATTGGAGCTGTTTACTCCCACGAGTTTGATCAAACTCGGCGAAGAAAGGTTTAATCAGAGACGTCGAGATTTATATCAGCGGGTTAGTCACGTGATTGGCGGTTTGAATAGTATGGGCCTGCAAGCCACGCCGCTCGACACCCAGAGTTTGATTGAGTTGTATTATAATTCTTATAACCCGCAGTTATCGGAGTCGGAAAAAATGATAGAGGTTGATAAAATTAAAGTTGAAGAATAAGCTATGTCGATATTTTTTAAAAAGAAACAACCAGAAAATGAACAGCAGGCGCAGGTCGTTTTGAATAAGGAGGTGATTGAAGAAGAGCGTCGTTATCGCGAAGGCGAAATTTCGATTATTGATCTAATCGCTCCCGCTGCTTTAGAGGTAAAGCCGAGCTATATTATTCTGGGCACCAAATATGTCCGGACGATGTTTGTGATTAGCTATCCCCGTTATATCACTATTGGTTGGTTTTCGCCGATTATCAACTTTAACCACCCTTTAGATGTTTCGATCTTCTTTTATCCGGTCAGGGCAGCGCTTATTCTCAAGCAGCTCAAAAAAAGAGTGGGTAACCTAGAAGCAGAAATTTTTGCTGATCGCGACAAGGGTGCTCCTCGTGACCCGATCAAAGAAACCGCTTTGCGTGATATCGAGAAGCTGCGTGACGATTTAACCCAAGGTGTTGAGCATTTTTTTCAATATGCTTTATATGTCACTATTTATGCCGATAGTTTGAAAGAGCTGGATGAGCTGACCGAAGATATGGAAGATATTTTTGGTTCGCGTTTAGTTTATTCTCGCCAAGTTCTGTATCAGGCCGAACAAGGATTCAATTCAACTTTGCCAATGGGTCTGGATGAACTAGCAATTACCTTCAACATGAATACCTCCCCCTGTGCCTCGTCCTTTCCTTTTATTTCTTTTGAGTTGAGCTCGGACAATGGCATTATGTACGGTATCAACCGGCATAATAACAGTTTGATTTTGTTCGACCGATTTAGTTTGCAGAATGCTAATATGGTGGTTTTTGCCACCTCGGGTGCTGGCAAGAGCTACGCGATCAAACTGGAGATACTTAGGAGTCTGATGTTGGGGGTGGATATTATTGTTATTGACCCAGAAAAAGAGTATAAACACCTCTCTGACGCAGTGGGCGGAACTTATATTAATATTTCGCTCGCTTCTGAGAGCAAGGTTAATCCTTTTGACCTACCGCGACCAGTGGAGAAAGACTTTAAAACGGAGGATATTATCCGCAGCGCCGTTATTACCATTAAAGGCCTGTGTCGTCTAATTTTAGGCAAAATTAGCGCTAAAGAAGACGCTCTTTTAGATCGGGCGCTATTGGAAACCTATGCCAAAAAAGACATTACAGCTGATTCTAATCTTAAAGACATCGAGCCGCCATTGATTCAAGACTTGGTTGATATTTTAGAGGGTATGGAAGGCGGATCGGATATGGCCACTCGGTTTAAGAAGTTTACCGAGGGTACCTTTTCTGGTTTGTTTAATAGTCCGACTAATGTTGATACTAATAATCAGTTAGTTTGTTTTTCTGTCCGTGATCTAGAGGACGAGCTGCGGCCTTTAGCTATTTATAATCTAGTTAATTATATTTGGAATGTCGTCCGTTCTGAGCGCAAGAAAAGAATTTTGGTTATTGACGAAGGCTGGTGGTTGATGCAGAATGAAGATTCGGCGCGGTTTATTTTTGCCCTGGTAAAACGTTGTCGTAAATATTATTTAGGGGTGACTACTATTACGCAGGATGTTAATGACTTTTTGTTGTCACCTTATGGCCAAGCGATTGTTAATAATTCAGCTTTGCAGATATTAATGAAACAGTCGCCATCATCCATTGATCATATTCAAAAAACTTTTCTGCTTACCGAGGGCGAAAAGTATTTACTTTTGGAATGTGGCGTCGGCGAGGGTATCTTTTTTGCTGGTAACCGTCATGCGGCGATTAAGGTGGTTGCCTCATATACCGAGGATCAATTAATTACTTCTGATCCAAGGCAGCTGTTAGAGATTGAGGCTGCCAAAAAGGAGTTTGATGAGCGGGTGGCTACTGGAGAAGACCAATCTATCGGCGCAACCGCAACACCAAATTAATAATTTATTAATAAAAATATGATAATATCTAACCGAGGTAAAATAATTTTGGCGGGCATCGCCGTTCTGGTGATCGTTCTAGGAATTATTTTGTATGTGGTTTTGAGGAGTGAGGCAGTACCAAATTCGGAACAGTTGGCTAACCAGGCTGGCAATAGCATGAATGGTAGTTTGTCCGTCAAATCAGGCAATCGGTTAGTGATTAATGCTGATAATCAGCCGGCGGCGATTACTAAAGACACTGCTCCAGTATTGGATGAACAACAACAATCAGAGATTAATCTAGAGCGGCTGGCAACTGACTTTGCTTCGCGTTTTGGTAGTTATTCAACCACTAATAACTATGAAAATATTCGCGATCTACAGCTGTTTATGACCACTGAGGTCAAAACGTGGAGCGAAAAGTATATTACCCAAGAAAAAGCCAAAAATAAAGATTCGGTGGTGATGGGTATAACTACTCAAGGTTTGGCTACCAAGATCCAAGAGCTAACAGACAACAGTGCGACCGTCGTTGTTTCGACTCAGCGGATCAAGACAGCGCAGAGCGCGGCCGGTCCGGAAATAACCTACCAAGATCTTTTATTAAAATTTTCCAAGCAAGGGGATAGTTGGTTAGTATCCTGGATAGAATGGCAGACACCGCGATTATAGTTTAGATTTTTTTAATCATTGGTTGGTTATGCTTAAGGCATGGATCAACCAAAGTTAAAAAAATATTGGCGATTTTTTCAGGATTTATTGTTTCCTATCTACTGTTTAGATTGCCAAACCGAGGGGCAGGATTGGCTTTGTCCGCGGTGTTTAGCCAGAATTAAACGTTGGTCTGGTCGAGCAAGCCTGAGTGGCGATTATCTTGATCAAATTGTCATTGCTGCCGATTATGGTAACCCGGTCATTAGACAAGCGATTCATTTGTTAAAATATCAGTTTATCAGTGACTTGGCTTATCCTTTGGGTAAGATTTTGGTCGAACCAGCCAGTCGTTGGTCGAGTCAGTGGGTTTTTGTGCCGATTCCGTTACATCGTTTTCGTCATCGTTGGCGGGATTTTAACCAAGTTGAGCTGATTTTACGCCAAGCCAGCGAGGCTATTAATCTAGATGTTCGTACTGATATTTTATTAAAAACTAAAAACACTCGGCCACAGATGAGTCTGAATAAAGCCGAGCGAGAGGTAAATATTTTGGATGCGTTTACTGTTAATAAAACGAGTCTAGGGAAGATTGAAAATATAATTTTAGTGGATGATGTAGTGACCACTGGCCAAACGCTTAATCAGGCTGCTAAAGTCTTAAAACAGGCCGGAGTTAGAAGAGTTGAAGGATTAGTTTTGGCCCATGGTTGAGTTGTCTGAGGTGGGTAACGATTTTGCTATGATCTCGCGCCAGAGCGGAGGGAGTGGGATTCGAACCCACGATTCACTTCTAAAGTGAACAACGGTTTTCAAGACCGTCGCCTTCAACCACTCAGCCATCCCTCCGCCTTGGTGCGGACCAGGCTTATTTAAATCAATTCGGAAGGAGAGGGATTCGAACCCTCGATAGGAGCTATAAAACCCCTATAACGGTTTAGCAAACCGCTGCCTTCAGCCACTCGGCCATCCTTCCATTGGGTAAAAGACTGCTTTAATATAATATTTTTAACAATAACTGTCAATTATATGGCAACAGAGAATGATTATGGTCAGGAATTAATGACTTGGAGTTTTTCCGAGTTTGTGCAATATGAAAGGAGCCGGGGATGGTATATTGGCGCTATTATTATTATGGCTTTACTGTTATTATACTCAGTTTTGGTGGCTAATTTTTTGTTTGCGCTGATTGTCCTGATTACGGCTATCATTTTATTTTTACGTAGCTCAAATGAAGCTAAGGAAATTAAATTTTCAATATTTGAAGATGGTATTATGGTTGGTGAGAAATTTTATAATTACAAGGAGATCCAAAACTTTTGGTTGATCTATGAGCCGCCGGTTGTTAAAAATTTGTATTTTAGTTTTGGCAGTATATTATTACCTCGGGTTCAGATTCCGCTTCAGGATCGTAACCCAGTTAAGGTTAGACAGATTCTACTTAAGTATCTAAATGAGGACCTGACTAAAGAAAATGAGCCATTTTCTGATGCTATGAGTCGACTGCTTAAGCTTTAGCTTTAATCTTGATTTTATTTATCTTTTTTACTATACTTGGGCCAGCCTCGCCGGACGCGAGTCTAGGCGGGAAAGCTAATGAAGCTGAGACTATTTTTTTGCTTTATTTTGTTTAGTTCGTTTAAGCCCCCATCGTTTCCGCCAAAGGCGGATCACCCGGAGGGTGACAATGGATAAAATCGGAGTTGGTTTTCAGAAGTCTAATTTAGTTTCCAGTTCGTTTAAGCCCCCATCGTTTCCGCCAAAGGCGGATCACCCGGAGGGTGACAATGGATAAAATCGGAGTTGGTTTTCAGAAGTCTAATTTAGTTTCCAGTTCGTTTAAGCCCCCATCGTTCAATGGATAGGACGCGAGATTGCGGATCTCGTAATGTAGGTTCGATTCCTACTGAGGGCGGATAAGATATGTTGATTAATTTAAAAACGCCGGTTAGTTATCTTAATAAAATTGCCGCTAGATTAGCGCCAAAATTAAAAAAATTAGAAATTGAGACGATAGCCGATCTCATTTTTTATTATCCGTTTCGCTATGATGATTTTAGTCAGGTAGTTGATATTCGGGATTTGGCGCCGGGGGTTACGGCGACCGTTCGTGGCAGAGTAGAATTGATTAAAAATTTCCGTTCTTGGCGAGCGCGACGGATAGTTACCGAAGCGATTATCACTGATATTACTGGTTCAGTAAAAGTTATTTGGTTCGGCCAACCCTTTGTGAGTAAAATTTTACAGCCGAACGATGAGGTTTTTATTGCTGGTAAGGTTGATTTTGATAAGGGAATTTTATTTCATTCGCCAAGCTATGAAAAGATTACCAAGGTTAAAGCCGCTAGTGGGCCGACGCATACCGCTCGGCTGGTACCGGTTTATCCCTTGACCAAGGGGATAACTTCTAAACAAATTCGTTATCTGATTAAGATCGTTTTGACCCAATTAAAAAGTATTAAGGATTATTTGCCGGCGGAGATTATTTTAGCTTTAAAATTTCCCGGCCTGATAGCGGCTATCAGGCAGATCCATTTTCCCGATAGCCAAGCCAGGCTGCAGCAGGCGCGGCGTCGGCTTAAGTTTGACGAATTTTTTATTATTCAGCTGCAAAACCAACTCGCGCGTCGCGAACTAGAAAAAAGCCACTCCAGTAGCTTAGAATTTAAAGAGGGAGTGATTAAAAATTTTGTCGCTAGTTTACCATTTAAACTGACGACGGCTCAACGTAAAGCGGCTTGGGAGATTCTGAAGGATCTACAAAAAAATCAGCCAATGAATCGGCTGCTCGAAGGTGATGTTGGCTCGGGTAAAACCGTGGTGGCTACTTTAGCGATGCTTAATGTTGTTAGTAACAAATATCAGGCCGCCTTGCTCTGCCCAACCGAGATACTAGCCAATCAGCATTTTCAAACTGTGAGTAAACTCTTGTCCGGAGCGGATATTAACATTGGTTTATTAACTCGGGGTAGCGTTAAGTTGTTTTTTGGCTCGCTAGGTGAAGCAGAAAATAAAAAGCACTCAGAGGTGATTAAGATGCTTAAAGCCGGTAAAATTGACGTTATTATTGGCACTCACGCTTTGATCCAAGAAAAGATTGAATTTAAAAACTTAGCTCTGGCGATCGTTGACGAACAACATCGTTTTGGTGTTAAACAGCGCCAGGCGCTTAAAGAACGAGCGGGTAATAGCGGTTTATTGCCTCATTTTTTATCAATGACCGCCACCCCAATCCCGCGGTCGTTAGCTTTGACTATCTATGGCGATTTAGACTTATCAATTATTGATGAATTGCCGCTGGGTCGTAAAAAAATTATCACCAAAATTATTGAATCTAATAAGTATCGGCCGGCTTATCAATTTATTAGGCAGCAGATTGAAGCTGGTCGACAGGCTTTTGTGATCTGTCCATTGATTGATCCGTCAGACAAATTAGGCGTTAAGTCGGCGGAAGAAGAATTTATTAAACTAGACAAAGAAATTTTTCCAGAACATGCGATTGGCATTTTGCATGGTCGGTTAAAATCGGCGGAGAAAGAGCGAGTACGACAAGATTTTTTGGTTAATAAAATTAAAGTTTTGGTCGCCACGGCCGTAGTGGAAGTGGGCATGGATGTGCCTAATGCCACGGTGATGATGATCGAAGGGGCTGAGCGTTTTGGTTTAGCGCAGTTGCACCAATTCCGCGGTCGGGTGGGTCGATCAGAGCACCAATCCTATTGTTTTTTATTTACCGAATCGGCTAGTGAGATAACCGCTAGGCGTCTAGCGGCGTTAGTGGCTAGCCAGGATGGTTTTGCACTAGCCGAGAAAGATTTAGAATTTCGCGGGCCAGGTGAGACCCTAGGCACCATGCAGAGTGGTTTGCCTAATTTACGGCTAGCTAGTTTGTTTGATTTAGCAGCCATTAAGCAAGCGCGTGAGTGGGCAGCTAAAGTTATCCACAGTGATCCAGAATTAAGTAAATATTATTTACTCAAAGATAAGGTAAGGGAAATGGCCGAGCGAGTGCATTGGGAATAGGTCAATAAAGCAAGAAAACAATAAAGCAAATTTATTGACCACGTCATTGCGAGGAGCTCCGCCAGCCGGCGGAGCGACGAAGCAATCTGGTGGATATATCATGAGATTGCTTCGGCCCGACTTTACGTCGGGCCTCGCAATGACAATTAAGAAGATAGTTGACAAGAACTATTCTTTTTGTTTATAATGCGAATAATTACGTCAGGATCAACGGGGCGAATCCTTGGCGTTTAGGGCTATACAGAGGTCTAAGGCGGAAGACCAACTAAAAGCTCATTCTCCTATGCCCTGAAAGAAGAGGTAACGCTAATGGAGTTTCAGTTTGTTGAGGTTCCGAAGGGGCTCACTGTTTGTCTCAATGGCGACAGTGAATGCGTGTTGAATGGCCGACCGAGTAAGGCTCGTCACCACGAACGACTCGGTCAGTTGATCGGTCATGAGCTTACGGTGGTGGAAATCGCTGATCACCCCAAGTTGCGAAGACCGATCATCCGATTCGCCCTGCCTGAGGCTCTGCAAGGCCGGCTCAATCCGGGTGATCTGCAGGTCATGGCGCAGCATGTCATGAGCGCCGATAAGATCAAACCGACCGAGCAGCATCTGACGGATGCCGAGACGTTTCTCGGCGAATTTCTTCTGCTCCACTGCAACGGCGGCAGCGGCAAGAAGAAGCAGTCCGGCGGCAGCGGCAAAGTTCGTCGCCGGTCGTAAGACGTCCTTTTGCATTTGTCGCTTCGCCAGATGAGCTACCTTGTGTTCTCTTCTGACCAAGCGATATCGTCTTCCTCAAGGGGGTTGAATTCTTCGACCGCAATGCGGCGCGGTCACACAAGGGGGGAAGGAAACCCAAAAGAGGAAATTTGCGCTGATTCAAAGGCCCGCCTGCCCACGATCTTGCGCCGGGGTAAGACTACGCGTCTGCCCCATTTTGTTTTATTTAGAATATTGTTATTGACTGAAGACTGAAAATATGGTAATTAAATAAATAATCAGTGAATCACCTTAGCCTAATGAGGCGGGCTGGGGTGTGGGTTCTTTTTAAACAATTGCCTCAATCTTTGGTAGGAGGGGCCCCTATGCGTCGAGAATTCATTACTGTGACTTTCGAATCGGTTGATCCTGGTGTGGTGGCCAAGATCAACCGGAATAGCCCGTGCGCTGGCGGCGGAGCCACGATTGGCTCTATCGCCCATCTGGCGCCGGCCCTGGGGCAGCGTCTGGAGATTATTGGCCTTGGTCACGACTCGCAGGGAGCGGGTGTGGTAGCCCGTTTCCGGCATCCGTCAGGCACCGGGGTGATGCAGGTGGCCGCGCGTCATCTGATGGCCGTCAACGGCAAGAAGCCGAACGAGGCGGATTTTGCCAGCGTCGGATCGTTCGACGACTGGCTGAATAGCCGGTGTCGGCCCAAGTCGCGCCAGAAGCCCAAAGCCAAAAAATAAGCTGCCTACAAGCAGCACAATTAACTGGGCTGGGACCAGCCACCCTTGTGGGTTAGTCCGAGCTTAGTCGGGGACGATCGTCGTCCCTTTTTTTATTTTAGATTTCTTTAATGTCCACCATGATAGAGTCAGGATAGGCCTTATCTTTTGTTATCTATGTATAACCCCGATTACCATCACCGTCGTTCTATCCGCTTGCCCGATTATGATTATTCGGGAATGGGGCAATATTTCATTACCATCTGTAGCCAAAATATGGTTTATTTATTCGGTCGGGTGGAAAACGGGGGAATGATTTTAAATCCGGCGGGTCGGATGGCACAAAAATGGTGGTCTAAACTACCGAACAAATTTTTGACCATTCGATTGGGTGTGTTTGTGGTTATGCCAAATCATATTCATGGAATTGTGGAAATTATCGACGACGTAGGGGCAGACCTCTGTGTCTGCCCGAACCAACAGGGCAGACACAGAGGTCTGCCAATACCGCCGGGTCTGCCCCTACGTCGTTCCCAACAATTAATACCCCGGGTGGTGCAATGGTTCAAAACCATGTCCACCAACGAATATATTAAAAACGTTAAACAAAATAATTGGTCGCCGTTTGATCAACGATTATGGCAACGAAATTATTACGAACACATTATTCGTAATCAAATAGAATACCAAAAAATCAGCGAATATATTATCAATAATCCTTTAAATTGGGATGAAGATAGAAATAGTATCAAGAAAATCGGGTAATAAACCGCCATTTTTTGTCTTTGTATTTACCAGCGTAATCAACGCCGACCCGAGGCCGGCGAATGATTCTTTGGGGTTTTAGCCCGCTGTCGACCAGCCAAAGTTTATTGGGTTTAGTAATATCGAGGTTATTTAGTGTTTTATCAATTTTAAAATAACGGCAGAGTTTGCCTGGGCCACTAGCTAACCCCCTCTGGCCTTCGGCCATCTCCCTCTTGGAAAGGGGCAGAGTAACCCCACCCAACCATTCCTTTGGTAAGGGGAGGGCGCCACGGATCAGGACCGCGGCTGGGTAGTCTTTTTTTTCGGTGACAATATTGAAACAATGATACAGACCGTAAATCAGATAGATATAGGTGTGGCCGGCTGGGCCAAACATTACCTCGGTGCGTGGGGTGCGGCCTTTGCTAGCGTGGGAGGCCTGGTCCTGAGGCCCGCAATAAGCTTCAGTTTCGGTAATAAGGCCGTAATATTTTTTGCGGCCGATTTGACGGATAATAATTTTACCCAGGAGATCCTGGGCAACTTGACGTGTTGGTCGGTTATAAAAAGAAGTTTGGAGAATTTTGTTAGTCATTTAACGCAGTGGACATTTGGTACACTTGGTAAATTTGATTGTATAAACGCCACCCAGGCTCCTAGCCTTGGATAAATCTGTACCGACATAAAGATCAAAGTGGCGGCTTTTGATGGCTGAGCCTTGGTCGCCAATCACCCACGTATTGCCGACTTTATTACCGCCGCTGTCATAAATTTCAAAAGTGTCGCCAAAACTCCAACATTCTTTATGATCCGCCCAGCCTTTGCCAGTGCCCTTTTTAACATCAGCGGCGACAGTGACCCAGGAGGTTGGTGGTGAACCGCTGGCAGTTTTGGTACAGTAGTCGATATTAGGGATCAATTGTTCTACTGGTTTTTTAAACAGACAACCTGGGCCGTATTTATGACTGCAAGTTTTACTGGAATCGCGGGTGCAGGAGCACTGCATCGCCACGTTACATTCAAAACTATTATAAAAACCTTTTTCGCCGGGCGGCGGAGAATAGTAAGCAGTGATAAAGGCTTGAAAGCCGTTAGTCGCCTCAGCATTAGTTGGACAAGGAGCACTATCATAGGCGCTAACTGCACCTTTGGCGCCAGAGTTAACTTGAAAATAATCCGATTCGTGGCCACCTTGTTCCATTTGTTCATATTCGATCATCAAAATTTTGATTGAGCTGAGATTGACTAGCGAGGGATTAACTAATCTTAGAATAGTGTAGCTACCCAAAGCGAGCATTAAGCCGAGCAAGGCGCCGCTGATATAGCTCTTAGCTTGGGTGATCTTGGTCGGGTTGCCGGCTGAAGTGAGCCAGATAAAGCCGCCAATAATAATCATCACTATAGCTAAAATACTGGCGGCGCTAACCCCAAAGCGGTAAATCGCCCCAATATACTCGCCAATCCAGGGGATAGAATAGAATAAACGACCGGTATTAGGCATTTCCTTAGCACTGATTGGTTGGGTAAGAGTTAGCCCGGGGATAGCGATTTGGAGATTGGGTGCCTCAATAGGCAGTGGTTGTTTGCTATTTTGGCCGTTGATTTTTTCTAAAATGGCTTTACTAACATTAGCGCAGCTAGATTCCAAAATTCGGCATTCATTAGTTGGTTGTCCTTGAGGTGGACAATATTGGCCATGGCAAGTTGGAGTGCTATAAATAATATATTGGTCGCATTTACCCTCGGTTGGCGCGCCACTAGCAGTTTGGTTGTCTTTATTTTTAAGTGGGTTGCAAACACAGCAACTCTCGCCGGCGAAAACCGGTTGGAGACTTAGAGCTAAACAAAAGAGTATAGTTAGTAACGCAATTTTTAAATATTTATTCAACATAGATATATTTTTACCACTGATAAGGACAACCATTTCCGCCGTTTCCGCACTCTTTGCTGGCGCTATTTGATGGTTTCGAAAAATGCATGTAATCCTTAAAATGACACCAATCTCCCCCCCAGCAGAAACCTTGCGCTTTAAAGGCATCCACTACTTCTTTAGTCACGGCACCACCCACTCCCGGTTTCCACTTATCAGAGGAGCATTGTTTATAGTCTGTGCCAGTATAGCAACATGGGCATGGATTTTCAGCTGGATTAATATCAATAGCTAGTCCGGACTTATGCCAAGAAAAACCAGCTTGATTGGGGCGATGGCTAGAGGCATCTTTTACCTGAAAACCGCCATCAATCAATTGTTGTAAAATCTGTTGAACTGTGTTGGCGATTGATTTATCTAATATAATTGGTCGACCCTTATAATTATTTAACTTTAGGAGTTGAGTATCGCCGGTCGGCGTAGAAGGAGAAAAGCTAAGGTTAGCAGCTGCCGTATCATCATTGGTGGAGACGCCAGTTAGGTCTTCAAACTCAATCATCAGTATCTTAAGTGGCCGGAGATTGACCAAGGCCGGGTTAACCACTTTTAAAACGCCGTAGCTACCCAAAGCAATACAGAGGCCAATCAGCGCGCCGCTAATATAACCCTTAGCTTGGGTGATCCGGGCCTGGTTACCAGCCGAGGTCATCCAGATAAAGCCACCAATAATTATCATAACGATTGCTAGGACGCTAGCCACGCTAACACCAAAACGGTAAACCGCGCCGATATATTCAGCTAGCCAGGGAATATTATAATAACGTCGACCCATTTCTTCCATGGTGGCTTTGATTTCGCCGGTAAAAGTGAGGCCGGGGATATTAACTTGCAAAACTGGGGGAGTCGCTGGTAATAGTTCTTTTTTGGCTGCTTCTTCACCCGAGACTTTATCAATGGCCGCTTGCCAGCTTTTGCAGCTGCCACCTTTGACTGAGCAAACTTTATCCGGGGTAGTGGCGCAGCCCTCACCGTAGCACTCAGTAGAGTAGGTGATATGTTGGTCGCATTTACCGTTAGCATCAGGTACGCCCGGAGCGTATTTTACGTCTTTACCACCAAAATCAGTACAAACACAACAGTTCTCGCCGCTTTGAGCTAGAGCTGGCGCTAAATAAACAAAAATACTAGCCAGAGCGATAAAAGTGACTAGGCTTAGTTTTATTTTTTGTTTTTTGATAAACATATTTATTTTAAGTTGGTAGCTACCGGTGACTATTCTGGCGGTTGTTCATTGGCGCCAATACACCAGTTTAGTTTTTGAAGAACGCCATCCTTATCTTTGGATGTTTGTACAAACTTACAGGGGCCGATCTGGCAAGGATCAGAAGTGCAGATATTTTTAAAGAGATCAGGATAGTCCGGCACGATGCCCGTGCCACCTTTGTGAGTAAAAGTTTTGCCGTAGTTACGGCAGGCCTGGCCGCCAAATAATCCGCCAAAGTTGGAACAATCTTCACCGTATTCTATCTCGGCGCAAGTTCGGAGTCCGCCAGCAGTATAAACACCGCCGATATTCATCCAAGTGCCAGTGGAGTAACAGCCAGTTTTAATTTTATCAGAATTAGTTGATTTTACCATGCCAGCTTGGCATTCGTTAGCGGCTAATTCTTTGCACGGGCAAGTGACTTTTTTTTGACCCTCGGGGCATTCTTGGTTTGCCTCATAAATAATATTCATTTGGCCGTCTTTTTCACAGCAGGTGGCAATCGCCAATGGTGCTTCGCCGACATAGAGAATGTGTAATGGCCTAAATTCAGTTAGGGCTGGGTTAATAGTTCTGAGAATGGAATAACTGCTGAGGGCTAGTACCAGACCTACTAGAGCGCCGCCGATGTAGCCTTTAGCTTGGGTGACGCGCGTGGGATTACCAGCTGAAGTTAGCCAGATAAACCCGCCGATAATAATCATCACAATCGCCAAGACACTGGCCGCGCTGATGCCAAAACGGTAGATTGCACCAATATATTGGGCGATGCCAATAGTTGTATTTGGTTTTAGACCACCAAAAGGTACAGCCAGGTTGATGGTGGGGTTATTAGCCCAACAGTTACTTTCAAACCACCAGCCGCCAGCCTGGTCACAGCCGTCCTTAGTCCATTTGGGCGGAGTTTCGTCTGTTGCTAAAACAAGGTTAGCGGCTAGAAATAAGCCAATAAAAATAACAAGGATAATAGCGGTGTATTTTTTCTTTTTATTTCTAGATAGCATATCTATTTACATAGTGAGCGGGCTTCACTCGCTAGAGTGCCGGTCACTCCTTCCCAAAATGGTCTGCCAACATAAACACTGCAACTCTTTGAACAAACTGTTATATTGCAAGCATCTTCTTCTTTTGTCCCAGTGAATCGACCAACACTCAAATCTTCACATTTTGTTTTTCCTGATTTTAAATCGTCTGCTACGACCTTTTCTTTATCCTCAGGACACCAGTAACAAGCATCATCAGAATATGGTTCATCGACCCAATGGCAGGTACCGGTAGGGTTACTAACACTCCAAGCTATTTGGTTATTAATTTGATCACAAGCACCTTGACTTGTTGGTAAGCTTAAATTACCAACTTTCTCATCAACTACTTTATTGCAAGCATCTTCTGGGTATTGGCAAGCCATGACTGCTTGTTTACGGCCGTCAGGCAGGGTTTTGGGATCTTTAGAGGCGTCCATTAGGCAGATGCCGCCACCGCTGCAGTGAGAGCCCGGACAGGTGCCGGTTGCTTCGGCATCGCCAACTTTATAATCTTGCCCGCATTCGCCTTTATCACCAACTTTTTGTTTCTTTTTATTGAGATCAAATAAGGGCATATCTTCGGTTGAGGCTGGACAAAAGTTAGCGCCGGAATCAACCTTTTCTTCTTCTAAATATAAAACTCGCAGCGGACGAAATTCAGTTAAAGCTGGATTAACTAATCTTAAAATAGTGTAACTGCCAAGCGCGAGCACTAGACCAATCAGAGCGCCACCGATATAGCCTTTAGCCTGGGTAATTCGGGTCTGACTGCCAGCTGAAGTTAGCCAAATAAATCCGCCGATAATAATCATGACAATTGCCAAGACGCTGGCTGTTGTGACGCCAAATTTATAAATCGCGCCGATATATTGAGCAATGCCAATACGGCCGCTGGCGGGCAGTCCGCCAAAAGGTATCTCCAGATTAATCATCGGGTTATTAGCCCAGCAATTATCCGAATACCACCAGCCGCCGGATTGGACACAAGAAGCTTCGGTCCATTCGGCGAGCGCTGGAGCGGCTAATAATGTTATGCCAAAGATTATCGCGCCCAGAACTAAATAGATTATTTTGACGCGCGGTGGCGGCAAATTTTTCATAGGTTTTTATTTTAATCCTATTTTATTTAACCGGCCAGTCACGCCGTCAATAAAGTAGAGATATTTGCCATCGCTACTAACCGACAAATCTTTGGCAGTATAGGTGCCATCGGGTACGGCAATCAGGCTTTTGGTGTTGGTTTTGAGGTCAATTTTATAAAAGTCATCCGGCGTGCTGGCAGCAATGTCTGGTTCGATACCAGCGCCACGAGGTAGATATTGGGGAACGGCGCAGTAGACGGTGCTGTTATCCGAAAAGGTGCATTTATCGGCCCAGGTTTGTAAGTTTAGATTAGTTCGGTTGGTGCCGATATTTTCGCCGTAGCCGTTCACAATCCAAATATTGGGCTTAAGGTCGCTATCTTGGTTCCAGACACTATAGAGTAGTCGGTCGCCGTTAGTGGACCACTCGCTGCGGTAGTCCCAGCCTTCGATAATTGTACTACGGAAATTTTCATGCTGGGTACCAACAAAATAAAGATACTGGCGATCAAAATCAATGGATTCGGTGTTGGTGGCAATGATCTGTTTATTGGGCGACCAGTCAATATAGACTTTGTCGGCGTTGTCGCCCAGGGTTTCTAATGCTTGGACACCCGAGCCATCTGGCTTGGAAATAGCTAGCCAACGGTTTTCTTCGTCTAGAGCCATGCTTTTAAAAACCAACTGGTCGCTTTTGGGTGAAAAACTAAAGTCTTCCCAGTGCTTCGGTAAGGTGTACTGTTTTTTACTTTTAAAATCGTAGACAATATTAGAGCCATCGGGATATTCTAAGACGGCTTTTTCCGTGTCTGGCGACCAATAGATATCTTCGACATCATGAAAGATTTTGTCGGTCAATAAAGTCGTTTGGCCATCGGCGCCGATTTTATAAAATTTACCTTCGGTTCGGTTGTAGTATATCGCGCCTGATCCATCTTTAGCCAAAGTGAAACCCTGGGCAGCAGTAGTAGTTAGGCTGGTAACCTGGGTCAAACCGCCACGGGCAACCGATGAGACGCCAGCCGCCGAAGCGTTGACATTAGTGGCCGGCACTAGTTGGCCGTTGGTATTAATGTAGGTTGGTTGATTAGTATTAGTCCCAGCCTGAGGCAGGCCGCCAGCATAATTTAAGGCATTTAAGTTGGTTGGCGTTTGAGTAGGGGCGGAAGTTTTAAAAAAGAAAAGATAGAGGAAATAGCCCAAAAGTAGGGTTAGTAGTATAAAGAGGGCGGCGTAGATGATTTTTTTAATTTTTTCACTCATATTTTTAATTTAGTTATATAATTATTTATTAGTAACTGCCACTGGCGCCAGCAGTACCGCCACCAGAGATTATTGAAAAACTAAAATTAATAGCATCTAATATGGCCGCTGCTGGGTTAGCTAGGTAATAAATAAAAACAACAATTATTGCCAATAGCCCCGCGATAATTACGGCCACACAACAGGCCGCGCCGACTTCGGTGTATTCTAAAGCTTTGGCCGCTACGTCACTAACGCCACTTTCACCCGAGCCTTCTTCGCCGTCACCAGCATCTTCGTTCTCATCACCACCTTCAGCCCCCTGGTCGCCACTTTGGCCGTTGCTTTTACCGCTAGTTTCCGTGGTGGTTTTGGTGGCTGTTTCCACTTTGGGTTGGCTGCCAGCGGTGGTGGCGCCAGCGCCAGCGCCAGCGGCGCCTAAGCCCAATTCTTGTTTAAGCTGAGCGAACCATTCTTGGCCTGGCTGCATGAACACCCATTTGAACGGGCCACCACAATAATACATAAAATGGTGAAACCAAATATAGAGTAGCGTCAAACCGATTGAGTCAATAAGATTTAACCAAGATTGGCGCAGGGCTTCACCGGTTATAGCCCTTAGTACCTTACCAGCTTCTTGAGCTATTTGGCTGGCTTTTTCTTTGATCTTTGATCTAGATTTTTTTTGGTCAGTACTTACTTGTCTAGCTTTTTCTTTTTCTTCCTCGGCACTAGTCACTTGTTCACTTTCTTCTGCTGGTGGTTTTTGCTTCTCTTCTTTGTTCTCTTTGTCTGATTCTGGTTTTGAGTTTGGCTCTTCTGGAGCAGGTTGACTGCCTGGAGGCGGTTGATTTTGAGGAGATTCTTGCTCCGGCTCTTCTGAGGGTTCTGGTTTTGATTCTGGGTTTGGCTTTTCCGGGGAAGATTGATCGCCTGGAGAAGGTTGATCCTGGGGTGATTCTGGGTTTGGCTTTTCCGACTGGGGGGACTGATTATCGGATGATTCAGCTGGTTGTTGAGGCGCGTTGGCTGGTTGTTGTTTTCGGCCTCGCCAGTCTGCTAAATCAGTGACATTATCAGGCATTGAATCAGCATTTTCTTCTTCTTCTTGATATCCTTCTGTATTATGAGTATTTTGGTCGGTCGAGCGTTTAGTTATTTTGACTTGGATATTCAAAACTTTACCGCCACGCTCTTTATTGAGATCGCGTTGGTATTGTTTAGCTAGAGCATCTTTATCTTCTTCGGGATCGAGTTTTAGAGCGGCCTCGCCCATAAGTCAATATTAAAATTTATGGCTAATTTAAGATAATTTTGTTAGCTTGGGTTCTTAGTTTTATTATAGCATTTTTTTTGAATTTGTTCTTAAGTAGGGCAGTCGAGATCGGGCCTTCAACTAGCTCTTGTAGATTTTTGCGGACGGCCCGAGCGCCTTGGGCGGGACTAAAATTACGGCTCGCCAGTAAACTAACAACTTTTTGATCAGCTTGAACCTTGAGATTTTGCTCACTGAGGCGATTATTAAGCTCAGCTAATTGGAGTTTAACGATTTTTTGTAGACTATTATGATCAAGCGGTTTAAAAACAATAATTTTGTCAACGCGATTCAAAAATTCCGGACGAAATTGGTCCTCAAGGCTTTTTTCCAAGTAGCCCTTCATTTCTTCATAAAGATCATCATTTTGGGCAATAGCATCAAAGCCGATTTTGCGTTGTTGGACAAAATCTTTTAGTCCAACATTTGAGGTCATAATAATGATGGTGTTTCTAAAATTTATTTTTTTGCCGGTGGCGTCGGTTAATTCACCGTCTTCCATCACCTGGAGCAAGATGTTAAATATTTCTGGATGAGCTTTTTCGATTTCATCAAACAAAATCACTGAGTAAGGTCGACGGCGCACTGCTTCGGTCAGCTGGCCGCTCTCTTTATAGCCGACATAGCCGGGTGGCGAACCGATCAGCTTGGAAACATTAAAACTTTCTTTAAATTCGGACATGTCAATTTTGACTAAAGCGTTGCGATCCTCGAAGAGAATCTGTGCCAGCACTTTAGCTAATTCAGTTTTGCCAACGCCCGATGGTCCCAAAAAGATAAAAGAGCCGATCGGCCGACGTTGGTTAGCAACGCCAGTCCTGGAGCGCTGGATTGATTCACTTAATTCTCTGATCGCCTCATCTTGGCTAATAATTTTATCTTTTAGTAATTTTTCTAAATTCAAAATTTTGTCTTTTTCGGTCGTGATTAGTTCGGTTAGGGGAATGCCGGTCATCTTAGAGACAACAACGGCAATATCTTGGTCGGTGATTTTACCCAGAGTTTTTTTCTTTTGTTTTTGAAGCTCGGCCTGGAGCTGCTGCAATTCTTGGTAGACTCGGTTTTCTTCTTCTTTTATTTCTAAAGCTTCGGAGAAATTTTCAGCTAAGATCAGATCTTTCTTTTTTTTATGTAGGAGTTCTAAACCTTGTTCAATTTTTTTGATTTTTTTGATATTACCGGTGTTGGCCTTTTTAATTTTTAATTTGGCAGCCGCTTCGTCGATTAGGTCAATCGCTTTATCTGGCAAGAAGCGATTTTGAATATAGCGCGCCGATAGACGGACGGCCGCGGTGATTGCTTCGTCAGTGATTATAACTTGATGGTATTTCTCGTAGTTTTCTTTGATTCCCCGCAGGATTTCTTCTGTTTTTATTTTATTTGGTTCTTCGATAATAATTGGTTGGAAACGACGTTCTAGGGCTGGATCCGACTCAATATGTTTGCGGTATTCTTCGAGAGTCGTGGCACCAATGCAGCGAATATCGCCGCGGCTCAGGGCGGGTTTTAGAATATTAGCGGCATCGAGCGAGCCAGCACTGGCCCCAGCGCCAGTGAGGGTATGGATTTCATCAATAAAGATAATAATGTCGGGATCTTTTTTAATTTCGTCAATGATTTGTTTTAGTCGTTGTTCAAATTCGCCGCGATACATTGTGCCAGCTAAAACCAGACCCAGATCGAGGGTTAATATTTTTTTATTGATTAACATATCCGGTACTTGGCCACGGACGATTTTTTTGGCCAGGCCTTCAACAATGGCGGTTTTGCCAACGCCTGGGTCGCCCAAGAGTACGGGATTATTTTTGGTGCGCCGGCCGAGGATCTGGATCAGGCGCTCGATTTCATCTTCGCGGCCGATTACCGGGTCGATTTTTTGTTGGATTGATAGATCGGTCAGATCGGTAGTAAAAAGGTCCAAGCTAGCCACGGTTTTAGGGAGGCTACCCATCAGTAGTTTTTCTAATTCGTCTTCAGCTTCGTTAGCCGATTGATTAAAGCCGGCTGTGATATCCAGAAATTTGGAAGTACTTTTTAGAATAACTTCTACCTGATGTTTTAGGCTTTCGAGATTGACGTTATTTTGAGTCAGAATATTTTTGACAGTTTTATCTTCGCTTTGGAGTAAGGCAAAAAGAAGATGCTCGGTGCCGATATATTTATGCCTAAGCCGGCTAGCGAGTAGCGCTGACTTTTGAATAATTTTTTTAGTTTCAGGAGAAATAGTCGGTACTAGATTATGGTTATCATCTCGTTTATTTTTGGCAATAATCATCGTTTCAATTTGGCTAGTTTTGAGTTGGAATTTTTTTAATATCTCAGCACTAAGAGCGCCGTTTTGATTGACCAAAGAGTGGAGTAAATGCTCGGGATTAATTTTGACATGTTGCAAGCTCAAAGCTAAGTTATGAGCTTCAATTAGAGCCATTTTAAAACGGTCGGTAAATTTACTGGTTAAGTGGTTGGACATTAAGATTAGTTACCTTTAATCGCTTTCAAATTGAGATAAATTTGGTAGCTGTAGATAGTCGAGAATGGGGTTATTAATACTGAGATTATTAAGATAAATATTGAATAAAATATTTCACCAAGAATAATAAAGGGTGAAAAGACAAAAAAGATCGCGATAAGTGTTAGCCCAAGCAGGAACAATCGGCCAAAAACAGCCCACCAATAACCTTTGACTAGTTGTTTGCTTCTTTTAGCCGCGGCATAACCACGGATACCTTCACAGACCAGAGAGTAGGAAGCCAGACAAAAGTAGATCGCCCAGATGATGCCAGGAATAATTAATAATACAAAACCGCCGAGAACGATTAGACTAACAATAATCATCAACCAAAGATAGGCCCAAAAAAGATTAGCGTTTTTGTTAAAAGCGTCGCTGATATTGAGTTGACCATTTTCTTTCAAAAAAGTGATTAAGGCAATCGAGCCCCAGATACTAGTGGCGATACTCAAAACAATCAAGATGGATGAAATCAGGCCGATCGGTCTGGGTGGTTGTTCACCAAAGATCGATAGCAGAATTTGGTTAGCAATAGCCGGGCTAATAGTGAACAGACTAATCAGGAGTAATGGTTTTAAGTGGGTGGTAAAAACAGTCCAAGTAGCGCCAAAAAGTTGGTAGAGAGAATTTAGTTTAATCCCTGGCGTTGAGTTGTTGATTGTCTCCATAATTTTTTTATTTTAATTAAGCCATTTGTCTTAGGGTGGCGATTCGTTCGTCAATCGGTGGGTGAGTGGCAAAAAGCTTGGTTAGCAATTTACCTTTTAAGGGACTAGCGATATATAGATGAGCCGTACCCGAGGAAGCGCGGGCTACTGGCAAGTTTTCCATTTTTATTTTTTCTAGAGCGCGGGCCAGGCCTTCAGGATAGCGGGTTAGTAGCGCGCCAGAGGCGTCAGCGAGAAATTCTCGTTTGCGCGAAATTGCTAATTGAATTAGTTGGCTAATGATTGGAGAGAGGATTAATAGAATTAGCCCAACTAGTATCAAAATTCCGCCACCGCGGTTATTGTCGCTATTGGATCGTCGGCCGCCAAACATTTGGCCGCGCCACATAAAATTAGCCAGGATGCCGACTAGGCCAACCAAAACAATAATAATCATCATTAGGCGGATGTCATAATTTTTGATATGTGAAAGTTCGTGGGCGATGACCCCCTCTAGTTCTTCGTTCTCTAGTTTGGCGATTGCTCCCTGAGTGACCGCAATTGAAGCATGTTGAGGGTCGCGGCCAGTAGCAAAAGCATTAATGGCTTGATCGGGGATGATGTGGACTTTAGGTAGGGGTAGGCCGGCCGTGATGCAGAGATTTTCTACCATTCGGTAGACATATGGGTTGTCTTCTTTAGTGATGGCTTGCGCGCCGGCCGTCCATAGGGCGACCTTATCGCCTTGATAATAGCTCGTTAAAGTCATTGCTAGTGAAATAAGAGCAGCGATTATCAGACCGGCATAGCCGTAGTCATATAATTGGCCAAAAATCCAGCCCAAAAAGAGAATCAGGACGACAAAAATAATCATCAAGAGGATAGTTTTGTGTTTGTTAGAGTCGATTTGGTTATACATAATATAACTGTCGGCGGTTGGCGGCGGTCGTAATCATGTAGTGATCGCCCAGTGTGCGATCGCTACCGGCGCCAACCGCCGAATATTTTAGAATTTTACTTGAACGTTTTCCTTTTCAGTCGCTGCTGCTTCAAAATATTCTCGGCTGACGAACTTTAGCATTCTACCAAAAATATTGGTTGGAAAGACCTGTAGTTTGGTATTAAAGTCACGGACGTTACCGTTGTAAAATCGGCGAGCAGCTTGAATTTTATTTTCGGTATCTGATAATTCATCTTGGAGCTTGAGAAAGTTTTCGGCGGCGCGGAGGTTGGGATAATTTTCTGATAGAGCAAAAAGTGATTTAAGCGTACCGGAGAGCATGTTTTCGGCTTCGGCTTTAGCCGTAGTGCCTTGGGCTTGCATAGCCATGTTGCGTGCCTGAATCACTTTTTCCAAAGTTCCTTGTTCGTGGGCGGCGTAGCCTTTAACTGTTTCGACTAGATTGGGAATTAAGTCATAGCGACGTTTAAGTTGGACATCAATATCTGACCAGGCTTCGTCTACTCGATTTTTAAGTCGAATTAAGCCATTATAAACTAGGACGGCGTAAAGCGCGGCCAAGATGGCGATTGCCAAAACTACCAAAAGAATGGTGGCTAAGATTTCCATAAAAGTTAGCTTTAATAGTTAATTTTTTGTATAATAAATTTGCCTTATTCTTGATAAAATTATAAACTAAATTTGGCCTTTAGTCAAAAGAAGATAATTAACTAATTTAAGGTTAAGACTATGTCTAGAATTTTATCTAAATTAAGCCAATTTCGTTGGATTGTTTTTGTTATTTTGGCCTTCTTAATTTTGGTACCAGCAACCACTTATGCCAAAGTCGTTCGTAGCGGTGATTCGATTTATGTCGGCGCCGAAGAGATAATTGATGATAATTTTTATGCCCTGGGTCAAAGTGTTGATTTGGCTGGCACTTTTAATAATGATGTGTTTGTTTTAGGTAATTCGGTTAGCATCAGCGGAGTGATTAAGGGTGATGTTATTGGCGTGGCTAATACCTTGCTAATTTCTGGTCGAGTTGACGGCAATATTCGTGTGGTTGGCGCTGACGTTAGGTTGAGAGGACTAATTGGCAAAAATTTGAATGTTTTTGGCGGCAACGTGATTCTAGATCAAGAGTGTCAAGTGGGTAATAGTGTTTTAGTTGGTGCTAATATTTTTGATTTGCGTGGTCAGGTTGGCGCTAATCTTGATGGTTGGGTCAACAGATTATCAATTTATGGTGCGGTAGCTAATAATGCCGATTTAGTAGTTGGTAGCGATAATGGTCGTTTGGTTATTTATCCAGCCGCTAAGATTGGTCAGAATTTAACTTACCAATCAGTTAATCCAGCTGATATTAAAGAGGGTGCCTGGATTGGTGGTCAGACTAGTCACCAACCGCTCTTGGAAAGAGCCGAGCGATTGGGGATTAGAGCGAGCGTACCCCAGTTATTTTCGTTGTTTATTTTAGCTTATATTTTTAGTTCGTTGATTATTGGTTTGGTGGTAGTCTCGATTGGTGGTAAAAAGATCAAGGAGACAATTGATGAGATGCGCAGCCGGCCTTGGCGTAATTTGGGTCTGGGCTTGGTTTATTTTATTGTTACGCCAGTAGCTTGTTTGATTTTGCTCATCCCGCCCCTGTTGTTTATCGCCGCACCACTTTCATTATTGGTGTTGTTTGTCTATTTGATTTTTCTGGCTATCAGTGATGCTATCATCGGAGTTTATCTTGGTTATTGGATTTTAGAAAAATTGCATCGATATAAGAAAGTGGATAATCAGGCGATCAAGCCAGTGTCAATGATGGCAGCGATGGTTTTGGGTGTGCTGTTATTTTCCTTGATTTGTGTTATTCCAATCATTGGTTGGATAATCCGCTTGGTTGGTGTGTGGTGGGCCTTTGGCGCGGTCTTGACCCTCAAGAAGAAAATGGTGGTTGGTTGGCATAATAAAAATTAAGAATTAAGAATTAGAAATTTATGAAGATTAACCCTTACATTTTTAGGAATTATGACATCCGCGGTTTAGTGCCGCAGGATTTAGACGAGGTTAAAGTGGCCGCTATTGGCAAGGCTTATGGCACTTTTTTGATCAAAAGAGGAATTAAACGGGCGGTGGTGGGCCGAGATTGTCGTTTGAGCGGTGAATCTTTTCAAAAAGTTTTTATCACGGGTCTGGCCTCGACCGGCGTTGATGTTGTTGATTTAGGCATGGTAATGACTCAGATGGTGTATTTTGCTCAATATAATTATAAATGCGAGGGCGGCGCGATGATCACGGCTTCACATAATCCATTTAATTTTAATGGTTTTAAACTAGCGACAGGTTATTCGCAGACCACTGAACAAGAGGACGTTCAGGAAATTAGAAAAATAACTGAAACCGAAGAATTTATGGTCGCGGCCAAACCAGGTACGGTTATTCAAGAAGATGTAACAGCTGATTATGAAAAAGATTTGATGACCAAGATTCAGATCGGCAAAAAATTTACCGTCGTGGCTGATTCGAGATATGGTACGACGGGCAGATATATTCCGCGGATTTTAGAATTAGCCGGGCAGAATGTTATTCCGCTGAACAGCGAGATCGATGGCCGTTTTCCAGCTGGAACGCCCGACCCAACTGATGAAAAAATTATGAAGGAATTAGGGCAGGCCGTATTAGCCAAAAAAGCTGATCTGGGCTTTGCTTTTGATGGTGATGGCGATAGAATTGGCTTGGTTGACGAGAAAGGACGCATTCTTTGGAACGATGTTATGGTGGCAATTTTTGCTAAGGAAATTTTGGAAAAACAGCCTGGTGCCAAGATAATTTATAACACCCTATGTTCTAAGGTGGTTAAAGAGGTGGTCGAGCAAAACGGTGGTGTGCCGATTATTTGGAAAACTGGTCACACTTTTATCAAATCCAAAATTGCTAAAGAGGGCGCGGCTTTTGGCGGCGAATTGTCCGGCCATTTTTTCTTCAAAGACGAAGCCTATGGTCATGACGATGGCTCTTACGCCGCGTTGAGAATTCTGAGATATTTAGCCAAAAAGGGGATGAGTCTAAGTGAACTTTACGAAACTTTTCCCAAATATATTTCTTCGCCGGAAATTAAAATTGGTTGCCCGGATGAGCGGAAAAAAGAAGTGATTAAAGATTTAGCAACCAAATTTAAAGCTGATTTTCCTGGAGCCGAAGTAACTGATGATTCGATTATTCCTGGCGATGACGGCGTGCGCTTAGATTTAACTGACGGGATGATAATTTTTAGGTATTCACAAAACGGTCCGTATATTACTGTCAGATTCGAAGCCAAAGAAGAAGCAGTCTATCAAGAACGGAAAAAATATGTCCGGGAAACACTCAAGAGCTATCCAGAAATGATTTGGCAAGATCAATTGTGCGTTAACCTAGCGGCTTTGGAATAAAAATATTATGGAGAGTCCCCGCGAAAAACAATATAAATTTTGTCCCACTTGTCGAGCGGAGTTAGCCAGAAGAGAGATTGATCGACGACAGTTGCTGGCTTGTCCCAAGTGTGATTTTATTTTTTGGAATAACCCCAAACCAGTGACCAGTGTTATTTTGGCAAAGGCCGGTCAGGTTTTAATGGTTAAAAGAAAGCAAGAGCCGCTCCAAGGTTATTGGGTTTTGCCTGGTGGCTATATTGATTATGGAGAGACGCCTCAGGCGGCAGCAATTAGAGAAGCCAAAGAAGAAACTAATCTAGATGTTAGAATCAAAGACTTAGTTGGTGTTTACCAAATTGATAATGACCCGCGGGGACATAATATTGATATTATTTACTGCGCCGATATTATCGGCGGCCAGTTAGCAATTAATGAAGAATCAGCCGAGTTTGATTTTTTTGACGTTGAAAGTTTACCAGAATTGATCGCCTATACGCATCGGCAGGCGATTGGCGATTGGCAAAAAAGTAGACCTGAATAAGGTTCGTCTTAGATTTTTTAGCTTAGTTTTTCTTATTGATTTGAGGAGTTTATCATTTGACTTATTTTTTTATTTATGTTATATTATGAAAGTTAACTAATTTAAATCAAATATTATATGCATGGTATTGATACTGGTTATAACCCAGAAGGGGTGGAGGGGTCATTAGAGAATATTAAGATAGCCCAGGCCGCTCAGGAAAAAGAAGCTGGTTTTATGCAAAAATTAGCTGGTAAGGCCAGGGAGATATCAGTTTTTATGACTATGGTCACTGCTTTTGTGATTGCCGAAGCTAATTTTAATCGGGCATATGCTGAAGATGATAATGATCGAGGCAAGCAGACCGAAGTAGAGCCGAGTACCGAACAAAAATCAGTTAATTTGATGAGAAAATTATATAATTTGCCAGATAATCCCATGGCGGTTAACTCAGTACAAAATGGGATAATGAAAGGTGAAGCGGCCCGGACGATGATTCAGGCTTTTGCCTTGGAGCTGTCTCAAGCTCCAGGTGCTGCGCCGAGAGAAATCAGCGGCCAGGTCGGTCCTAGAGATATTGCTGAAGCGGTTAAGAATCTGATTGGTTCGATTGATCAATTTACTGATCAGGTTTTAGGTGATAATGATGGTAAGGTGGAAGATGAAGAAAAAGCTAAGTTTAGAGGCGCGATGAAAGATAATCCTGGTCTCCAGGCCCTGATGGAAATGTATCGTCAATATAAAGGAATGTTTCCGGAAATGTTTAATCAATAATCAGTCAAAAATATGGATACTAATTTGTATAAAATCAGAGAAGTTTTAAAAGGATCAAAGTTGTCAGCTAAGAATCAAGATGAGCTTATTACTTTATTCTCCTCCGTGCCGGATGCTGAGCTAGAATCGGTGGCCAAATTACTCTCTGAAGATCCGGGTTTAGCTGAGACGTTAAACTCAAATCTACAACGTAAAAGAGAGGCGTTAACGGTTGGTAGTAGTGATTTATGGAATAGCATATTAACCGACGAAAAAGATCAATTAGCGGCGATCAAAAATTAAAATTAACAAAATATTAAAAGCCGGTTAGTTGTTAGCCGGTTTTTTGTTTGACAGAAAATTGGTTAATCCTTATATTGTAGTCAGTTTCAAAACCACGATTAACCTGGAGGGAGATTGGAACCTATACAAACGTTGCCAGAGGTAATTCTACTCGGCTTGTTGCGAAAAGCCGCAAGAATTGAGGGCGTCGCTTTGACGTTGCCTCAAAGGCCGGATCCGGCCATTGACCTTTCCAAGGTCTGGCCGCGAGCGGTGGTAGTGGTTACCGCCCAGCCAGTTGAGCACGGCCATAAAGTCGTTGTTTGCCGTAACCCGGAGACCGCCGCCTGGGTTTGCGAACAATTTGGGGTTGGTAGAGAAGTATCGGCCTGACGGTCGAATTTCCATGCCGGCCTTTTTTTATTTACTAATTTCGGCTATAATCGGGGTATTATGATTGGTATTTTTGACTCTGGTGTGGGTGGGTTAACCGTGGCCAAAGAGGTGATGAGCCAGCTGCCGGGCTACCGTTTGATTTATTTTGGTGATACGGCTCGCTATCCTTATGGCAATAAAAGCCCCAAGACAGTTATTAAGTATGCCATTGAGGATACTGATTTTTTGTTGTCCCACGGCGCCAAAGTGATTATTGTTGGTTGTAATACGGCTTCGGCTTTGGCAATTGATGAGCTCAAAAACCGCTATCCTGGGGTGCCAATTTTTGGGGTGGTAACGCCGGCAGTTAAACAGGCAGCCAGTATCAGTAAAAACAAAAAAGTGGGGGTGATTGGGACGCGGGGAACAGTTAATAGCTCTATTTATACCCAGTTGATTAATCAGCTTAATCCAGAGATTAAAGTTTATCAGCAAGCCTGTCCGCTCCTAGTGCCACTGGTGGAAGAAAACTGGCTTAAGCGGCCAGAAACCAAAATGATTGTCCGTCGTTATCTTTATAATTTAAAATTAAAAGGCATTGATACTTTGATTTTGGGTTGCACTCATTATCCCTTGTTAAAAGAGGTAATTTCGGCTAAAATAGGAAAAAGAGTCCAGCTGGTTGACTCAGCTGTTGAAGTTGTTAAAGAAGTTAAAAAATTGGTCAAAACCAAGGCCGATTTGAGCCTGGGTCAGAGTGGCGCCAACCATTTTTATGTCAGTGATTTAAATCCCCAAACTCAAGAGATTGCCAAACGTTGGTTGGGCAATGAGATCAAATTGGAAGAGGTGAGCGGAATAGGCGAATAGTACTTTCAAAAAAGCAAAAAAGCAAAAAAGCCAGGGGTTGGTTTTCTTGTTTTCTTGATTTTTTGATTTATGCTGTTTACCGCAATCATTTTTATCGCTATCTTGGCCATCCTAGTTTTAGCTCATGAACTAGGGCATTTTGTTACCGCTCGAATGTTTGGTTGCAAAGTTGAAGAATTCGGCTTTGGTTTTCCGCCGCGGATTGGCAGTCTCTGGACAATTCGTCGTAAAGAATTAAAAAAAATTGGTCAAAAAGAAAATATCCGATTGGAAGTTACTGACTATAAAACATTAAATGGCCCAGAAATCATTGAAGAGAAAATTATTGACCAAATCACTGAGGTTGATCGGGAAATAGAAGTCGTGGAGCGACACTTGGTTTGGGGTAATAAGGATTTAGCCGTTGAGCCAGGTGATCAAGTTGATACAGTTTATTCTTTTAATTGGATTCCCTTGGGTGGTTTTGTCAAAATTAAAGGTGAAGACGGCGATAACCGTCAAGAAGCAGATAGTTTTGGCGCCAAAAAAGTTTGGCAGCGAGCCATCATTCTGAGTGCTGGAGTTCTGATGAATTTGTTTTTGGCGGTAGTGATCTTGTCGCTGGGTTTTGGTCTGGGCTTACCTCAATCTTTGCCGGTTAATTTAGCCGAATTAAAAGGAGCTAAAGTGCGTGATGTGCAGACGCAGATTTTGATGGTTTTAGATGGTGGGCCGGCGGCAGCCGCTGGGGTACAGATGGGTGATACTATCCTTAAGATTGATAATCAATCATTTGGCCAGGTGGCCGATATTCAGAACTACTTGAATCAACAGGTGGATCAACCGGTATTTTTTGAGCTTAAACGCGGTGATCAGGTTATTACTCAAGAAGTAGTACCAACCTTTCGCTCGGATATCCAGCGTGGTGGGATCGGCGTTGGTTTGGTCCAGACCGGTCTAGTGTCATATCCGTGGTATCAGGCGATTGTTAAGGGTGTCCAGAGTACGGGGATATTAATCAAAATGATTGTAGTTGCTTTTTATGACATTATTAAAGATTTAGTCGGCGGTCAAAAGCCAGCGGTCGAAGTTTCTGGGCCAGTGGGGATTGCGGTTTTGACCGGCCAAGTGGCGCGTATGGGTTTTATCTATATTCTACAATTTATCGCCCTGCTCTCGATCAATTTAGCGATTATTAATTTTATTCCTTTTCCCGCTCTGGATGGTGGTCGCTGTTTATTTTTGATTATTGAAAAGATCCGCCGCAAGCCAGTTAATCAACGGTTGGAAGCTGTAGTTCATAATATCGGTTTTCTTTTACTAATGTTATTAATTGTGGTGGTGACTTATCATGATGTGGTTAAGTTTGGTGGCGGCTTGTGGCAAAAGGTATTTGGCTAATTAAACTATATTATGCAAGAAGATTTAAAAAAATTAAAAAAAATAATTCTTGAAGAAGTTAGTCGAGTCAAGAACCTTCAAGAAGTTCAAGATTTGAAAATTAAGTATCTTGGCCGTAAGAGCGAATTGACTAATATTTTACGTCGACTCAAGGATTTGTCGGCCGAAGACAAAATAAAGTTTGGCAAGCTGGCTAATGATTTTAAGCAGGAAGTTATTGTGGCCTTGGATCAGATTAAGAGTCGGCTTGAGCCGGTTATCAAGAGCGGTGGCGAATTAGATCTAACTTTGCCTGGCCAAAAGTTCGATCTAGGTCATCTCCACCCTTTGTCCCAGGTTCAATATCAATTGGAGGATGTTTTTTCCTCAATGGGTTTTATGATTGAGGATGGTCCAGAATTGGAGTCAGAATATTATAATTTTGAAGCGCTCAATATTCCCCAGAGTCATCCAGCGCGGGACATGCAAGACACTTTTTATATTGATGAAGAAAAAGGTTTTGACCCAAGTAACCGTTTATTACTGCGGACACAGACTTCGCCGGTTCAGATTCGGGCAATGAAAAAATATGGTGCGCCGCTTCGGTTAGTTGTCCCGGGTCGATGTTTTCGTTATGAGGCAGTTGATGTTCGTCACGAAGCCACTTTTTATCAGTTGGAAGGGTTGCTGGTTGATAAAAATATTAGTCTAGCCGATATGAAGTCGGCCCTAGAGATTGTGGCCCAAAAATTATATGGTGCCGAAACTAAAGTTCGTTTACGACCCAAGTTTTATCCTTTTGTTGAGCCGGGAGTAAACGGCGAAGTAACTTGTTTTTTGTGCCATGGTCAAGGTTGCCGGTTGTGCAAAAAAACCGGTTGGTTAGAAATTTTTGGCGCCGGTCTAGTCCACCCGTCGGTTCTTTTAGCTGGCGGTGTTGACCCCAAGGAATATTCCGGCTATGCTTTTGGTTTTGGTCTAACTCGCCTGGTAATGCTTAAATATGGTATTGATGATGTCCGATTGTTAACTAGCGGCGATTTAAGATTTTTAAATCAATTTTAATATGTATATTTCGCTTAATTGGTTAAAAAAATACGTTGATATTCCTAAGGGTTTTCTAGCTGCGGATCTAGCCGCCAAATTAACTGCCTGCACGGTGGAGGTGGAAGGTTGGAAAAAGGAAGGGGAATTATTGGATAATGTTGTTGTGGGTAAAATTTTGGAAATCAAAGACCATCCCAATGCTGATAAATTGAAATTGGTGGTAGTAGATATTGGTAAAAAAAAGACGGAAGTTGTTTGCGGTGGTACCAATTTAAAAAAAGGCATGTTGGTAGCGCTGGCCAAGATTGGCGCTCGAGTTAATTGGCATGGCGCTGGCCAAATTGAAGAATTAAAGCCAGTTAAAATTCGTGGTGTGGAGAGTCAAGGCATGATTTGTCTTAGCTCAGAAATCGGTTTACAGGATATAATGCCAGACAAAAGCGATACCGAGATTTTGGATTTATCTCACTTAAAATTAAAAGTTGGCCAACCATTAGCTGAGGCTTTGCATCTTGATGACACTATTTTAGAAATCGACAATAAGTCACTGACGCACCGTCCCGACCTCTGGGGTCATTATGGCCTAGCCCGCGAGTTGGCGGCGATTCTTAAAGTAAAATTTAAAAATTATGATCCTAAAGAGATTAAAGGTGGCCGAGGCAAAAATTTAAAAGTAGAAATTAAAGACAAAGAAAAATGTCGACGCTATATTGGTGTGGTGGTTGATAATGTCAAAATTGCACCATCACCAGATTGGCTAGTTCGGCAGTTAGAATCAGTTGGGGTTAGAGCAATCAATAATATCGTTGATATTACTAACTATGTCATGCTCGAACTAGGGGAGCCGATGCACAGTTTTGATTGGCGGGAGATTAAAGGCGGCACTATTATTATTGATACGGCGCAGAAAGGTGAAAAATTTACCACCCTTGATGGCCAAGAGCGGATTTTGGATGAACAAATGTTGTTGATCAAAGACGGCAAGCGCGCCGTGGCTCTGGCTGGGGTGATGGGCGGGTTGAATAGTGAGATCAAGGACGATACCGTGACCATTTTATTTGAAGCGGCTAATTTTGAGCCCAATAACATTCGTAAAACTTCCATCAAACTAGGTTTGCGGACTGAAGGGTCAGCTCGTTGGGAAAAAAATCTTAGCCCAGTTATAGCTGAATTAGCTATGCGTAAAGCAGTGGAAATGACCCTAGAATTATCGCCCGGGGCCAAAGTAGCGAGTAAAGTAATCGACCAGAATTTTTATACTTCTCAGATATCCGAGATCGAGTTAGATTTAAATTGGTTAAATAAGCGGCTGGGGACAGCGGTAGCCAAAGAGGAGGTAATTGGTATTTTAGAGCGGTTACAATTTGAAGTAAAAGATAAAAAAAATAGCTTGATTGTTAAGGTACCTTATTGGCGCTCAACCAAGGACGTTTCCATCGCCGAAGATTTAGTCGAAGAAATAGCGCGGATCTATGGTTATGACAATATCAAGCCAACAATGCCCTCAGCGCCAGTTGCGCCGCCCAAAGCCAACCTCGAGAGAGTCGGGAACGCAAGGTTAAAGAAATTTTTACCTTAGGTTTGGGTTTTACTGAAGTGTCTAATTATTCTTTTGTTAATTTAGACAAGGTGCAGCTTTATGGTTTGTCGGTTGAAGATCATATTAAACTAAAGAATTATCTCTCGATTGACCAATCAGCATTACGTACTACTTTAATTCCCAATTTGGTTAATAACGTAGTTGATAATCAGCGATTTTTTGATCGTTTCCAAATTTTTGAGCTTGGTCTAGTATTCAGCAAAAAAGTTGGTACTGATCTAAAGGGTGTTGGCTCGGATATTAGATTGCCGTTGCAGGATAAGTATTTAGCTGGTGTGGTGAGCGATAAAAATGCTACTCAACCTTTTTATGCTGTCAAAGGCGCTTTAGCAAGCTTATTTGATCAATTATGTTTGGATTATTATTTTGAACCAGCTAAAGATAATATTCCACCTTATGCCGATCGAACTCGCATCATGACAATCAAAACTCAGGGTCAGCTGGTTGGTCACTTGGGTGAGCTAGATCCGACGTTGCTTAAAAAGATAGGTATTATCGGACGAGTTGGATTTTTTGAAATTAATTTTTCTCAGTTAGCTGGTTTGATTGGGGTTTATCAACGAGGATACCAATCATTACCCAAATTCCCTAGCGTTACTCGTGATTTGGCTATTGTTGTCGATCAGCAGGTAGAGTGGGAGAAGATAAAAAAAATGGTCAAGAAAATTGGTGGCGTTTTAATTAAAGACGTTCAGTTGTTCGACGTTTATCAAGGTGGTAAGATAGAAACAGGCAAACGGAGTCTGGCCTTTCATATTCTATATCAGGCTGATGAGCGGACGCTTGAAGCTGAAGAAGTGAATAAGGTTGAGGCAAAAATAATCCAAGATCTTAATAAACAGTTCGGCGCGGTTGTTCGCTAGATAAGACAGATATAAATATAAAGATAATAAAATAAAAATAAAATTATGCTTGAGACATCAAAAGATTTATTGTACGTTGTTCTTTCTTTTTGTATCCTCTGGTTGACTATTTTTATCTGCTGGGTTATTTATTATTTTGCCATGTTACTTAAGCAGGCCTATGATGTCACTCGGAGTGCCCGAGCCAAGCTAGAGAAAGTCGAAGCTATAATTGATTTAGCCAAGGAGAAACTTGAAAAATCTTCATCACATCTTGGTGTTCTAGCCGAGGGTGTTGGTCAGTTGGTAAAATATTTGATTAATAAGAAGATGGCAGGTAACGCTGATAAAAAAAGCAAAAAAAAGTAGTTATTATGCAACATGAAACACGCGATATATAACATGGTGGAGCTCCCACCTTGTTTCATGTTTCCAATTAAGTATCTCATTTTTTATGAATTTTATTCATCTCCATACTCATTCGCACTATAGCCTATTAGATGGTTTGGCTAAAATTGATGATTTGATCAACCAAGCTAAAGCTAATAATATGTCAGCTCTAGCTTTGACTGATCACGGCGTGATGTATGGGACGATCGAATTTTATGAAAAGTGTCAGAAGGCGGGGATTAAACCGATTATTGGTGTAGAAATGTATTTGGCTCCCAATGGTCGGCAAAATAAAACCGCTAAAGTTGATGACGTTCGCTATCATTTAGTTTTATTAGCTAAAAATAATATTGGTTACCAAAACTTGATCAAATTGACTTCCATTGCTCATTTGGAAGGTTTTTATTATCGGCCGCGAATCGATTGGGAGATTTTAACTAAATATAAAGAAGGTTTAATCGCTTTGTCGGCTTGTTTGCAAGGTGAGATCCCGGTGGCCATTCTTTCCGGTGATCAGCAAAGAACTGAGCAAACCGTTAAAAGGTACCATGATCTTTTTGGCCCGGGTAATTTTTATTTAGAGCTTCAAAGCCATCCCTCAATCCCTGAGCAAGCCCAAGTTAACCGAGAATTAGCCGCTTTGAGCAAAAAATTTAATATTCCTTTGATCGCTACTAACGATATCCATTATCTAAAAAAAGACGATGATGAAGCTCATGACGTTTTAGTTTGCCTCCAAACAAAACATAAAAAAGAAGACGAGGACCGGATGTGTATGCTGGGTGAGGATTTTTCATTCAAATCAACCGAGCAGATGCAACGCGAGTTTTTAGATTTTTCTGAGGCGATTGCTAACGCCGAAATAATTGTTAATGACTGTAGTGTAGAAATCGAGCTGGGTAAAATTAAATTGCCTTATTTTGAAGTGCCCGATAATAAAGACGCCAATCAGTATCTTAGAGAGTTAGCTTATCGGGGGCTTAAAAAGCGTTATAACGTTGTTGTAGATCAAGACTTGAGGATTGAGGGTGATTTACCGGTAACAGTTTTAGAACGATTAGAGTATGAGTTAGAGGTTATTAGAAAGACCGGTTTTGCCTCTTATTTTTTGATTGTTCAGGATTTTGTTAATTGGGCCAAAAATCAAGGTATTGTGGTTGGGCCAGGTCGTGGTTCGGCTCCTGGTTCGTTGGTTTCTTATCTAACTAATATTACTAATGTTGATCCAATAAAATATGATTTAATTTTTGAACGGTTTTTAAACCCGGATCGTGTCAGTATGCCTGATATTGATTTAGATTTTGCTGATACCCGGCGCGATGAAGTGATCGATTATGTTTCCCAAAAATATGGTTATGATCACGTGGCCCAGATTATTACTTTTGGTACGATGGCTGCTCGGGTGGCGGTTCGTGACGTCGGTCGAGTTTTGGGCTTCGCTTATAATTATTGCGATCGGGTGGCTAAGCTAATTCCGATGTTTGCCGATCTCGACGAGGCTTTAGCTTTGGAGCCAGAATTAAAAGAACTATATAATAATGATCCAGATGCCAAACGGTTGATTGATACCGCTAAGAAGCTGGAAGGAGTAGCTCGTCATTCCTCAACACACGCTTGTGGAGTTTTGATCACCCCGGAGCCATTAACTAATTATGTACCGCTACAATATGCCAGCTCTGGTGATAAAACGATTGTTTCTCAATATTCTTTGCATCCGATCGAAGATTTGGGTTTATTAAAAATGGATTTTTTGGGGTTGAAAAATTTAACTATTTTGGAACAAACAATTGAGATTATCAGAAAAATTCATGGCTTGGAGATTGATTTAGATACTCTACCCCTGGAGGACCTCAAAACATTCCAACTTTTACAGGCCGCTCATACCACTGGCGTTTTTCAGTTAGAATCCGAGGGAATGAAGCGTTATTTAAAGCAATTAGGCCCCAATCAACTAGAGGATATTATCGCCATGGTTTCTTTATATCGGCCAGGTCCAATGGAGTTTATCCCGGATTTTATCGTTGGTAAATCGGGTAAAAAGAAGGTTAAATATTTGCATCCCAAGCTGGAACCGATTTTAACTAGTACTTACGGAGTAGCGATTTATCAGGAGCAAATTTTGCGCATTGCTCGAGATTTAGCTGGCTTTAGTTTATCTGAGGCTGATGTTTTGCGGAAAGCGGTTGGTAAAAAGATCGCCTCTTTGCTCAAACAGCAAAAAGATAAATTTATTAACGGTTGCGTCAAAAATGGTATTGGTAAAAGAACTGCCGAGCAAATTTTTGATTTTATTGAGCCGTTCGCCCGTTATGGTTTTAATCGAGCTCACGCCGCTTGTTATGCCATGATTGCTTATCAGACTGCTTACTTTAAAGCTAATTATCCGGTTGAGTTTATGGCTTCGCTATTGACCTCTGATCAGGGCGATATGGATCGAGTCGCTATTGAAGTTGAGGAGTGCGAGAACATGGGGATCATTGTTTTGCCGCCAGATATCAATGAGAGCTATATGACATTCACCGTAGTCCGCGAATCATTAGGAACTGATCAACCACGTATTCGTTTTGGTCTTTTGGCAATAAAAAATTTAGGTGAAGGAGTTTCGCGAGCGATTATTCATGAGCGTAAAGCCAATGGCCCTTATCAGAGTTTAGAAGACTTTTTATCGCGCGTAAAATCTAAAGATTTAAACAAAAAATCAATCGAAAGTTTAGCTAAATCAGGCGCTTTAGATAATCTCGCTGAGCGGAATGCGGTTATTTATAATATTGATAAAATTCTTAATTTTATCAAGGAAATTAATCAGCAAGCACTAAGTGCTCAAGCCAGTTTGTTTAGTCAAAGCACGGCTGGGCCACTGTTGGCTCTAAAACTAGACCCGGCGCCGGCTGCAACCAGGCGTGAATGTTTAACTTGGGAAAAAGAATTTTTGGGTCTTTATATTAGCGGTCATCCATATAAAGAATTTGAACGAGATTTGCGAGAAATTACCAGCCGTTGTAATGAATTAGTTGGGCTGGCGTCGGCGGGTGAAATAGGTGTTCGAGTAGGCGGGGTGATTACCGATCTAAAAAAAGTTTATACTCGTAGTGGCGAGCCGATGTTGTTTGCTAAGATTGAGGACACGACTGGCAGCACGGAGTTAATTATTTTCCCAAAAATTCTCAAGGCGTTAAGTCAATTTTGGCAGGAAGACAAGATTGTGGTTGCCGAAGGTAAATTATCTGATAAAGATGGAGAAATCAAAGTGATCGTCAATCGAGCCGCTGAGGTGACTGGTCAAGGAATTAGTAAGCTGGTTGGCGAGTATAAGGGCCCAGTGGTGGTGCGTAATGGTTACGGCAACACTCGTGATGGTGCAAATACCTATCCACCCAATTATTATTCTACGCCAACGCCAAAACCAAACAACCCGTCGGGACGGGTGGTAATTAAGTTTAGCCGACCACCGGATCCAGCTACTGCCGAAAGGCTTAAAAGTTTATTTAGTCAGTTTCCTGGTCAGCAGCAGGTGTATTTATTAATAATTAATCAGGGTAAAAAACAGATAATTCAGACACCATTTAAAGTTAATTCTAGTCCGGATATTAAAGTTAAGATTGAAGAATTTACTGGTATTGGTACTTGCCTCAGACAAGTAGATGTTTTTATTGTATAATAAGGAGTGTTTAAAAGTCTTATACCTATTTTAAAAATTATTTTCCAATTTTTATGTTTGATGAAATCACTCCCATCCCCAAGAACAAGGGAGGCCGAAAAAAAACTAAGAGAACCAGAGTGCCGTCCTTAGGGCTTTATCGCAAGATTGTTATTAGTTTTATTGTGGTAACGGCGTTATTAATCGTGGTGATTTTGTATTTTTCTTTTTTATCAGCCACTATAACGGTAGTGCCCGAGTCGGAGGACGCGGTTACAGATTTTATTGTCGATGTGGTTGAAAAAACCGATGGTTTAGCCGCTGGCCAAGTGAACGGTGTTTTTTTTAGTAAAGATATAGAGGGTGAGAAGGATTTTAAGGTGACTGGTAGTAAAGCCTTACCAACTGATGCTATTGGTATAGTTAAAATTATAAATAATTATCGGCGGCCACAACCGCTAGTAGCCACTACCCGTTTATTATCACCGGAGCAGATTTTGCTGCGCATTAAGAATCGGGTGGATGTGCCAGTTGGCGGCTCAGTTGAAGTGGAAGTTTATGCTGATGATCCACAGCAGTTGGTAGACAAAACGGTCAAAGTGGGTACTCATCTAATTATTCCTGGTCTTTGGCCGGCCGTTCAAGATGATATTTATGCTGAAGTCAAAACTGAGATTAAATTAGGTGAGCGAACGGTGCCAGTGGTAGCGGAAGATGATATTAAAAAATCAACTCAAAAACTTTTGGACCAGTTGGAGTTACAGAGCTTTATTGATCTAGGTTTAGAGGGTAATGTGGCTAAAGCTGTAGAGTTACAAGAAGAAAATGTGATCGCAAACGCCAAGATTGGTGATCAGGTTGATCAGTTTAATCTTAAGGCCAAAGCCAAAGTAAATGGGGTTTTCTTTGATAAAGAAAGCTTACTCCGTATTGCCGAGGCCAAATTAAAATCTAGTCTTGATGCTAATAAAGAGCTGGTTTCGGCTGATTATGATAGTTTAACCTTCTCGGTCGAGAATTTAGATTTGGTTAATAAAAAAGCTAGTATAAAGGTTCATTTAGCTGGTCAAGCTACTTTAAGATTAAATAGTCCAATTTTTGATAAGAAAAATTTAAAAGGCTTAACCCGGGAGCAAGTGATTTCTTATTTCCGGCGTCAGGCCGCCGTCCAGTCAGTCACCGTGGATTTTTTTCCTTTTTGGCTAAAGACTGTGCCTAGCTTTGAAGATCATATCGAGGTTGTCATTAAAAGTACTAATTAAGAAGCTGGCTTGACAGTTGTCGAGAGAATGTTATTATAATTATTGAGCAATTGAATTGGCTACCAACCAATTGTCCCTTTGGGGATCTGCGGTCCGCGAGGCCGTAGCTAAGCTAATTAATGAGTGCCTTTTTTGTATCAATTAGAAAGGAAGTTGGGTGGAACCGCGGGATTCTTTTATCTGAAGAACCTCGTCCCAAATGTATTAAAACGTGAGTTTTGGTGCTATTGGGATGAGGTTTTTTGAATGAGTTGAAAGTTATAAAACTGAAAGTCATAAAGTTAGTTTGATTTATAACTTTATAACTTCATAACTATACAATTATGTCTAAACAAAAAAAACACGATGATCAATTGTCAATAATGCGTCATTCGGTTTGTCACTTGATGAGCATGGCAGTCCAGGAAATTTATCCTCAGGTTGGTTTGGGAGTGGGGCCATCAATTGAGGATGGTTTTTATCAAGATTATGGCTTGCCTAGAGGAGTTGCGATCACCCCTGAGATGTTGCCTAAACTTGAGAAACGGATCAAAGAGATGATCAAAGAAGGTATTGAGTTTAAACAACACGATGTTGATTTTATCGACGCTTACAAATTTTATAAACATGATCCTTATAAAACCGGTTTCATTGATGATCTAAAAGCAGCGGGGGAGAAAAAAGTTAGTTTTTATAAATCCGGTTGGTTTGACAATCTTTGTGCTGGGCCGCACGTCAAATCAACTGAGGAGATTGATCCTGAGGGATTTAAATTAACTAAAATTGCTGGCGCTTATTGGCGGGGTGATGAAAAAAATGATATGTTGACTCGCGTCTATGGCGTAGCTTTTAATTCCAAAAAAGAGCTGGAAGAGTATCTTAAAATGCAAGAAGAGGCAGAGAAGCGCGATCATCGTAAATTGGGCCAAGAGCTAGGTTTGTTTATACTGGATGAACAAGTAGGACAAGGATTACCTCTGTGGTTACCTAATGGGGCGATTTTATGTCGGGAGATAGAACAATTTGCTCTGAATGAATATCTACGACGTGATTATCAATTAGTTAAAACACCGCATATTGGTTCAGAAAAATTATTTAACATTTCTGGCCACTTAGACTTCTATAAAGACGGTATGTATTCACCGATCAAGATTGAGGATGAATTATATTACTTAAAACCGATGAACTGTCCAATGCACTTAAGGATTTATCAGCACGAGATGAGAAGTTACCGTGATTTGCCGATTCGTTATACTGAGATGGGAACGGTTTATCGCTATGAACGTTCTGGCACCCTACATGGTTTGACTCGAGTTCGTGGTTTTACTCAAGATGATGCTCACATTATTTGTACCCCAGAACAGCTAGAAGACGAAGTAGTGAAAGTATTAAAATTAAGCGATTTTATTCTCAAAACTTTTGGTTTTGATAATCTCAAGGTAGTTTTAAGTGTTCGGGATCCTGAAAATAAGGAGAAATATCTAGGTAGCGATCAAGATTGGCAAATGGCTGAAAAATCTTTAGTTAAAGCTTTGAAAGTTGTTGGTTGGCCGCATGTAGTAGAAGAAGGTGAAGCGGTTTTCTATGGTCCTAAAATTGATATTAAGGCTAGTGACGCTATCGGTCGGGAATGGCAATTGTCTACCATTCAGTTTGATTTTAATCTGCCAGGTAAGTTTGATATAAACTATATAGATGAGCAAGGAAAGAAAAAACGACCGCTTATGATCCATCGCGCACTGCTTGGTTCTTTAGAGAGATTTATTGGTGTTTTAATCGAGCATTATGCTGGTGCTTTTCCAGTCTGGCTATCGCCAGCGCAAGTAAAAATAATTTCAGTTGGTTCGGCCCATATTGAGTACTGCCAAAGGTTGGTTGCCGAGTTGAGATTATTAAATATTCGCGCCGCCGCCGATGATGCTAATGAGACAGTCGGTAAAAAAATTCGTCAGGCAGAAAAGGAAAGGGTGCCCTATATGTTGGTGATCGGCGATAAAGAAATGGGTAGCGATAAACTCAATGTTCGGATCCGGGGGCAGAAAGAAGTCCAGCAGTTTGAGAAGTCAGAATTTATTAAACGAGTGCTTAAAGAAATTAATGAGCGGACTAAAGAATTAAAATAGATCATATGGCCAAAACAAAGTTTTTGTTTTTGTTGTCCATTTTGGTTTTGATTTTATTATTGCCGTTATCAAACGTTCAAGCAGAAGAGCAAACGACTGACGATCAGGACACGATGGCTCAAGAATTAAATCTAGGGGTCAGTAAGCCGGGATTTTTGCCTAGTAATCCCTTGTATTTTATTAAAGACTGGTGGCGCGGGATTAAATTAGGCTTGACTTTCAATCAAGAAAAAAAAGAAGAATTGCGTCTTAAACAAGCCAATGAGATATTATTAGAGATTGATACTCTGTTTAATCAGCCAGTTGACCAAAAGACCCAAGAAAAAGTGAGCCAGATGCTAGACAAATATCAAGAACAATCGGCTAAATTTAAAACTAAAGCGGAGGAACTAAAAAGTAATGAAAAAATCCAAAAGTTGATTGAGCAAAATGCCGCTTGGGAGATTCGGCGCCAATATTTACTTAAAAAACTGGAAAATAGATCAGAGCTTAAACAAGAGATTAAAGACAAGGTACGCGAGACGGTTAGGAGCTCTTTAGGCGATCTAGCTAGTGAGTTATCTTTTTTGGAGGATCAGGAAAAAATAGAGGCTACTTTAAATTCGGCCATAGATTATGTTCAAACGGCGCAGCTAATATTTAGTTTAGATTTTTTAGATCAGTTAAGAACTGAATTACCAGCAGCAGCGCAAGGAGTGGTCAGTAACACTCGGCAGAGGACGGTAGGGACATTGCGTCGTCGTTTGGTTGATCTAGACAAGATAACCCGTGATAATTTACTCTTAGAATTTAATAGCCTTAATCCTTCAGAACCAATTCGTAGTGAGGTGCAGGCAACGGCCAACCAAGCAGAAAATATTTCTAATTTTATCTTACAAACGAAAAAAAATAACATTACAGTAGAAAAAAAGACTGTTGATCAGGCGATAGAAGAGACGATGAGGCTTTTTGATCAATCGTCAAATAGTAATCAACAAATTCAACCCGTTATTAATCCCGAGTCGGAGTCGGTTGATTATTAGTTATGTCCAAGGTTTATATTCTTACTCTTGGTTGTCAAATGAATAAATCAGACTCGGAGCGAATCGAGGCTTTTTTTAGTCGTCTTGGTTATCAAGTGACGAGCGAAGAAACAGCGGCGGATATTTTATTAGTTAACGCCTGCTCGGTACGCCAAGCGGCGATTGACCGAATTTGGGGTAAAATTCGTCTTTGGAATAAGCTTAAAGATGAGAAGCCAGAAATTATAACAATTCTGACCGGTTGTGTTTTACCACAAGATATAAAATCGTTTGCTCAAAAATTTGATTTGGTATTAGGTATAGAGGAGCTGAGTAGGTGGGGAGAAAAGATTAAAAAAACAAGAAAGCCTATCCTGAGCGGAGTCGGAGGGCAAGAAAATAAGAAAACAAAAGCGGCTAGCGACTATTTTAAAATTATTCCTAAATATCAAACCAGAGCGCAGATTCTTGTGCCGATTATGACTGGTTGTAATAATTTTTGTTCTTATTGCGCCGTGCCTTACACTAGGGGCCGGGAAACTAGTCGGCTAGTCAAAGATGTTATTAGCGAAATTAAAAAAGCGGTTAGAGCAGGCTGTTTGGAAGTAACCCTATTGGGACAAAATGTTAATAGTTATAGACCCAAAGATAGAGCGAGTTTTTCTAAAAATAATCCCTACCGTCATCCTTTCGCGGCGCTGCTGTGGGAATTGAATCAAGTTAAAGGACTGGAACGAATTTTTTTTACGGCGGCGCATCCTAAAGATATGAGCGACGAGGTGATTGACGCTTTGACTTTACCCAAAATGGTTAACTACCTCCATTTGCCAGTACAAGCCGGTGATGATGAAGTGCTTCGTTTGATGAATCGTCATTATACGGCTAAAGATTATTTAAAATTGATTGAAAAGATTAAAGCTAAAAAGCCTAATATTGCCCTCGGGACAGACATTATAGTTGGTTTCCCCGGCGAGACTAAAAAGCAATTTTTAGATACGGTTAAATTGTACAAAACAGTAAATTTTGATATTGCTTATTTAGCCAAATTTTCGCCGCGAGTCGGAACAGTGGCCGCTAAATTTAAGGATGATGTGTCTTTAGTGGAAAAAAAACGTCGTTGGCTGGTTTTACAAAAATTAATGGAGCAAATAGTTTTGAAAAAAAATCAGCAATATTATGGCCGAGTAGTTTCGGTTTTGGTTGATAGTTTTAAGGACGGTCAGTGTGGTGGCAATAGTCAAGAAATGAAACGGGTGGAGTTTAAGGGTGATAAAAAGCTGGTTGGCCGGATTGTTAGGGTTAAAATTAATAAACCATTGATGTGGATTCTGAGAGGGGAAATACTAAAAGTAGCAAGTAAAAAGTAGTAAGTATGTTAGTGAATAAATTAAAAGCGGAGAAGCGGGAAAAAAAGAAAAAGAGAAAAGTAAGTAAAAGTAGTGGCACACTAGCGGCGCAAGTTTTGAAGATTAAAGTCAATCGTAGCTATCGTGGTGACGCTAAAAAGCTGAAATAGTATGGATAAAGAGCCAAAGATAATTATAATTTTGGGGCCGACAGCTACGGGTAAAACCAGAGTAGGAGTTAGGTTAGCCAAAAAGTTTAATGGCGAAATAATCTCGGCTGATTCGCGCCAGGTTTATATTGGTATGGATGTGGGGACAGGCAAAGATTTGCGAGAATATAGGGTTAAAGGCCAAGGGTTAAAGATTAGATATCATCTGATTGACGTGGTGGAGCCGACAACAGAGTTTAATGTGGCTAAATACCAAAAATTAGCTTACCGAGCAATTGAGGATATCTTGAAGCGGGGGAAAGTGCCAATTATTGTGGGGGGAACAGGGCTGTATATTAATGCGGTGGTGGAAGGGTTTATATTCAAAAAAGTAAGAAAGCAAGAAAACAAAAAAGCAAGAAGGAGTTTAAATAAGTTGACTTTAAAACAATTATTAACGCGGTTGAAGAAGGTTGATTCGGTGACTTATAAAGTTATCGATCGCCAAAATCGGCGGCGGGTGCAGCGGGCGCTGGAGATTTATTACGAAACCGGTCAGCCAAAGTCGGCGGTAGTTACTAAACAGCCGCCACCTTATCAGTTTTTTAAAATTGGGCTTAATTATCCCAAAGAGATTTTAGCTACCCGGATCGAGAAAAGACTAAAAGAACGATTAGAAAAAGAGGGGATGGTAGCTGAAGCTAAACGGCTGCATCAGCAGGGCTTAGGTTGGAAAAAGATGGCCGAGTTTGGCCTTGAATATCGCTGGTTAGCTAATTATCTGCAGGGCCAAATTAGCTATAATGAAATGGTTGTTGGTTTAGCCCAAGACAGTAAAAATTTTGCTAAACGACAGCTAACTTGGTTCAAGCGGGACCAGGAGATTGTTTGGAATAATAATTATAAAAAAATAGAAAAAGCAGTGGCTAATTTTTTGAAATAAAAAAAGCGGTCTTCGGATGAGGAAGCCGCTTGGTGTTTGGCCTAACCGGGTCGAAACAGGTGATAGTGCGATAACCGATTATAGATATCCATTGGGTTACCACAAAAACCGAATTTGGCCATAAACTGATCCATTGTTGGATTGTTAGCCAAAAAAGCTACTGAGCAGTGCCAGACGATAATTAAATTTTCCCAATCAGACTCAGTCGGTCCTTCGCTCCTATGGAGTTTCTGCAGAATGCCGAGATAGTCAAGAAGTAATTTTTTACCGTCCCGTTCAACAATGATTCGGTTGATTATCTCGGTCGACAGACGGTGGGGGTCATCGATTTGCCAAATGGTTCTAGCGCGGCTGACTATTCCAGCAACGTCGGGCGGCCATCCGTTGGCTAGGCCAAAAGTACGGGCCAATAAATCCCGTTCCATTGTCATGGTGCTCCTCCTCTGACTTATAAAAATACCTCGGTTGTCCGAGGTATAATTTGTTATTGGGAAAGTAATTTGACCAGAGCGGCCTTTTGAACATGGAGTCGGTTTTCGGCTTGATCAAAAATGACAGCATTAGGATGGTCAATGGCATCGCGGGAGATCTCATAGTCAACATGGCAGGGCATGCAGTGCATTATTTTGGCCTTTGGGCAATATTTATTAATCAAATCGGCATTTAGTTGATAGGGTTTAAAAGTAGCTAAACGGCGGTCATATTCAGCTTGAAAATCGGGTTTAATTTGGCCGTTTTCAAAAAATTCCATATTAATCCAGGTGTCAGTATGAACATAGTCAGCGTCTTTAAGGCCCGCCTCGAGGTTGGTAGTATAAGTGACTAAGCCAGTAGCGTCGGCTATTTTGTCTAATTCTTCGTCAAGACTGTCGGGGTCTTTTTCTGGCGCAATAATGGTTATTTTAATACCCAGTTTAGCGCAAATTAATTTAAGTGTATTACTGACATTATTTTCGATGCCGAGCCAGGCGACTTTTTTAATCTTATCTAAACCGCCGCTATGCTCAATCATAGTCAAAACGTCGGCTAGTGATTGGCAGGGGTGATATTTTTCTGAGCAAGCATCGATTACTGGAACTTGGTTCTGGCTTGCGGCGAGCTGGACGTCGGTGAATTTTTTAGCTCGGAACATCAAACCGTTGCCTAAGCGCATGATGGCTTTGATTTCATCTCTAAAGTCGGATAAAGATAGCTGAGTAGTTCGGCTGTCCAAAAAAATGCCGTGGCCGCCGAGCTCGGTCATGGCTGCTTCAAAGCTTAGACGAGTGCGAGTCGAAGTTTTTTGAAACAGCATGATTAGAGTTTTATTTTTGAGTGTATCAAAATATTTTGTTGGCTTGGCTTTAATTTTTGTTGCTAGATCGAGAGTCGATTTGATTTCGTCAGTTGTCCAATCTTTAAGATGAAGAAGGTGTTGCATATTATTTTTTTAGTTTCTCGATTTTACTCGAGGCAAGTTTTTTAATTTCATTTTTTAGTTTGTTTAATTGCAGATTGCCAGCACCGCCTTGGTGTTTGGATTCTTTAAGCATTTTGGTTATTTCTTTTTTAGTAATCTTAATTTTGCTTAGATTAGCGCCAATTTTGATATAAGCGTCGCGAAAAGACATACCTTGTTTAACCATAGCAAAAGCTTTATGTGCAGCAAAAAGCTCAGGGGTCATATCGGCGAGCATTTCTTTCTCATTGGGTTTAAGATTTTTGATAATAATCGACATTACATTAAGCGACATTTGAGTGTAGCGTAGGCCCAAAAAGAGTGGTCGTTTGATTTCTTGGCCGTCGCGGTGGTAGCCAGAAATTTTATTTAAAATATTCATGGTGATTTCATTGCGGCAGGCGATAATTGTTGAAGTGCGGGCGCGGATTAATTCGGCCACATCCAGATTTTTTTTCTGAGGCATAATTGATGAACCAGTTGAGATTTGATCGGGTACGGTAAAAAAACGAACTTCCTGGGTGGTATAAAATAGTAAGTCGGAGGCTAATTTATTTAAAGTTAGCATTAGTTGGCTGCAGACTTCGAGAACCATGCCCTCAATTTTGCCACGTGAATTTTGGCAGTAGATAACATTATTTTGGGTCCGAGCTAGTCCAAGGTCGGCGGATAGTTTATCGCGATCGAAAGAAAAGGGTGAGCCATAGCCAGCGCCGCTGCCTAAGGGGTTCTGATCAACCAGAATATTATTAATTGCATCTAACATCCGAATGTCATCAAGTAGACTTTCAACAAAAGAACCATACCAAGTGCCTAAGGTAGTGGGCATGGCTTTTTGCATATGAGTATAGCCTGGTAAAGGAACAAATTCATATTTTTTGGCGGCGGAGAGAAGATCGGTAGCTAATTTTAGCGCTAGAGTTTTTAGTTCGTTTAGTTTTTCTTTCATAAATAAACGCATAGTAACCAGAATTTGGTCATTGCGCGAGCGAGCGGTGTGGATCTTTTTGCCGATATCCCCGTATTTTTGAGTTAAATAATTTTCAATTTTTGTTGACGAATCTTCATCTTCGAGAGTCAAAACGAATTGTCCGGCGGCGTGAAGTTTAAGGATTTCTTTTAGGCCTTTTTCTAATTTTTTAAATTCCGCCTGAGTTAAAATGCCGTGGCGCAGTAGCATCTGGCCATAGCCAAGTGATCCTTGGACATCATAGGGAACCAACTCTTGATCATATAAAATATCTTCGCCGGCATTATATTGTTCTACTAGGGGATTAAGAGTAATAGTTTTATTTTTGTACCAGAGTTTGCGTTTGATCGGTTTAAGATCTTTTTTAGTCATAAATTTATCTAGATAATTTTAAGGCTTTATAACCGTTAACAGTAGCAATTTGAGCTAATTTTTGCAGATCGTAGAATCGACAGGCAGAAGCCAGCATCGAAATTTCTTCATATAAGTCGCCGTTATCTTCGGGCACAATAATGTCAGAGATATTATCAGTGCCAAGACAGACATTAACACCAGCGGCGATAAGTTCATCGACTTGAGCGATTGAATTGTGAACTGGTGCTAATTTATCCCGATGTTGTTTCATACTAATTACCGCTTTCGGGCAGACAACAACACTGACGCCGGCTTCAATCATTTTTTTGTAGATACGTTGACGATCAGCAGTTGGCTGGCAGGCGACTGAGAGAGCGTGCAGGAGATTTACTCGGCCTTGCATTTTGAATCTGATTATTTTGTCCAATAGCCATTCAGTATCTTTTTCATCAGGATTATTTTCTTGGTCGATATGAATGTCAATGTTTTTGTCTAAGTTTTTGGCGACCGAGAGGATGAAGTCAGCGTGTTTTTTATCGCCGCCGGGTAGAGCGCGATCGCGGGAGGGTAAACCGCCAACAACATCACAGATATCACAGGCGGCTTCAAAAAGATCGGTTTTGGTTTTATCAAAATCAGTTTTATCTTCATTCAAAAAACCTTCCAGGGGCTGGGGGGCAAGTTGCAAGGTAAATTTGCCTTTATATTTTTCTCGTACTTTAGCGGCATTTTCCACTACGAGCATGTTGACAATACTATCGGCATCAACAAATGTCCGGCAGGCGGTGGCACCTTGGCGGATGAAATCTTCCACGCAAAAGGTTAGTCGCTCTTGAATTGACTCCGGTGTGTGCCTTTTTTTAATTTCTCGATTCAAGACCCACTTTTCTTCCATTAGGGCTGATGCTTGCTGCCAGATTTCCGGGGTGACCGTGTAGGCACGGTCTAGATGGGCGTGACAGTTAACCAGTCCGTAGCCGGTTTTTTTAACCTCCTCTAAGAATAGATCCTTGAAGATGAATTTAAAAGGCATAAATAGCGATTCAAAATTAATTTTTTAATCTTTTTAGATAAGCTTGCCAGCCAGCGACACGATACTTCTTGGCTTCGGCCAGGGGATCGGCGGCTTGATAAATTCCACGGCCGACGATTATTATATCATTTTTTTGTTCCAAGATTACTTTTTCTGGCGTGTTATATTGTTGGCCTAGTTTGTCGGTGCCGGCTTGCAGCTGGACGCCAGGAGTCAGATTAATAAATTTAGGATCATCAAGCAGTTGGCGCATGGTAATAAAGCCAATAACAAAGTCAGAGTTTTCTTGAGCCATCTTTAAAGTTTCTTCAGTATAATTGTCTTTAGCTAAAGTGCCGGCTGAGCTCATTTCAGCCAGAAGCAGCAGGCCGCGACCTAATGGTAAGCCAATTTCTTTAAGGCCGGCAATAATGCCAGGTCCGGGTACGGTGTGGGCGTTAACGATGTCAGCCCAAGCAGCAATATGATAGATACCATCTTGATATTGATATTTAACCGTATTGCCGATGTCAGCAAATTTGCGATCTTCAAAAAATAAGAAATTATGTTTTTGGGCTAAGGTTTGGAGCTTAGTTGGTAATTCGGGCGTAAAATCGGTAATAATATCGATGTGGGTTTTTAAAATACAAATCTCTGGCCCCAACTCGTCAGCGATTTTAAGCAGTTCAGCGCTAGTGGTAATGTCAGCGGCAATAGCGAGGTTAGTTTGCTTTTGCTCCATCAAATTTAAAAGTTTGATAGCGGTGGGGTTGGTGCAAAGTTTGGCGCGGTCTGAGTATTTCATATTATTTTTTGTTAGCTAAATATTTTTTACCGTGGCCGACGTCAGTATTAATTGGTATGTTTTTTTTGCACAGAGGGCAATCAACCTCTTCAAAAACCTCAGCTTCTATTACCCCGAGAGAGGAAAATGGTGCGCCGACAAATTCTGAGTTTACGATTTTTGGTTGACGGTTAACCATTACACAAGCTGCTACTACATTTCCACCGGCTTGTTTAACGGCATCAACTACTCTTTTTACGGAGCCACCAGTGTTAGTGACATCTTCTAATACTAAGACATTTTTTCCTTGAACGATCTTGTCATAACCTCTTTTAAATATTTGATTATTGTTTTCATCTTTTTCAGTAAAGATTCCTAATATTTCTTTATTTTCTAATTCCGATAGATGATAAGCGGTCCAGGTAGAAAGAATTATTCCACCGAGTGCCGGACCGATTACTACGTCGATATCCTCATTTTGATATTTTTCTGCAAACATTTTACAGACCTCGGAGACCCTTTTAGGGTAGGGATATAGGCCATCTTTGTTAATATAAAAGCTGCCGTGTTTACCGGAAGTGTAAACAATATGACTATTAGTGATGATTGAATTGATATCTTTAAAAATTTGAACAATGTCTTTAGACATAGAGATATTTACCTTTATAATTATTGTTTATGATTTCATTTTCCATTATGATTTGGTCGTTAATTACTACTTTAATCGGCCAACCAGTTAATTGCCAGCCGGCAAATGGTGACCAACCACATTTGGTTTTTAAATCAGCGTTTCTAACTTCTTTGACTAAATCTAGATCAACTTCGGTGTAGGTTTTGGGGTTAGTTTTAATTTTAAAAATTTTCGCTGGATTAACTGACATTAGTTCAATTAAACGTTCTAAAGCTAATTTACCTTGATTGACCGCGTTAAGCATCAGGGGCAGAGAAGTCTCCACTCCGGGTACGCCAAAGGGCGGGTTGGCGCTGTTTTTTTCTTCCAGCGCGTGTGGGGCGTGGTCAGTGCCGATAGTGTCTACTGTGCCGTCGCTAATGGCTTGCCAGAGCGCGGTATTATCTTTTTTAGTTTGTAAGGGCGGCAGCATTTGGTAAAACGGGCCGAGATGATCTTCTTTGTTCAAAAATAAGTGATGTGGCGTAACCTCAATAAAAATTGGCAATTTGTTTTTAAACTTCTTAATATAGTCAATCGCGCTGGCGCTATAAGTGTGACAGAAATAAAGCTGATTGCCGCATCTTTTTGTCAGCCAGATAGCTTTTTCGATCATCTCGCCTTCAGCATGGACAGCGATTAGCGGTGCGCCGCGAAAGATTTTTTCTAAAATTTTGTCGTCGGTAATTTGCAAATTGCCGGTGGAGTGGTTTAAAAAAACTTTAACCGAAGCTACCCTATCAACCACCCTGGGTATTTTGTCGAGATTATCAGTAGCCGCAGCGAAATGAAAGCCAAAATTCACTAAGCTATCTTGAGCTACGGTTTCAATTTTTTGATTTAAAAGTTCTAAAGTTGTCAGTGGTGGTTTGGTATTAGGCATATCCAACACCGTGGTAATGCCGCCCTTAATAGCGGCTTGCGAGCCAGTTATCCAGTTTTCTTTATATTCCAAACCGGGGGTGCGAAAATGGACATGCGGGTCGATTAATTGGGGTAATTTAACTATTCTCATAATTATTTCTACTTTTTTGGAGGCAAAAAAGTAGCAAAAAACCTCTGGGGCTCATAAGGCACGACTCATTGTTTAGTTTCAAATTCGTTCTACCCGTCCCGTCCCTCTTCTAGGGTCAGAGACTAGTCGGGGCGGGACTTTGCGCCGTATTCGCCCCAGACCCCAATCGGATTTACTACTTTTATATTTTAAAGAATATCTTTTTACCCGTGGCATCACGGTGATATTGACCGAATTCATAAATCTTTTTAACTAATTCGGCGGAGATTACTGGTCCTTCTTTACACATCCGAATTCCTAGCGGATCAACCACGCACTGGCCGCAGAGACCAATACCGCATTTAATATAACGCTCCAAACTAATCTGGCAGGGGATCTGATGTCGGCCGCAAATTTCAATTACCTTTTCTTGCATCAGCTCTGGGCCGCAAGCGCAAACTAAATCAACTTTTTTGATTTTGATTATTTCCTCCAGTTTAGTTGTGGTGAATCCCTTAAAACCACAAGAGCCGTCATCAGTACATTGGTGGAGCTTAATTTTTGTTTTGGCAAAACGCTCGGCAAATAATAATTTCTCTTGACACTGGGCGCCGATGATAAGATCAATATTTTTGTCCAAATTTTCTTCCGCCAAAAAAGACAGGGGAGCGGCGCCGTAGCCGCCGGCGACTAAAACCAGATTTTTTATTCCATTAGTTTGATAATGTGTGCCATAGGGTCCTTGGATACCGACTAAGTCGCCGGGTTTAAGTTGAAAGATTTTTTCCGTGGCGGGTCCCACTTTACAAATAGTGACGCCGGTCAGGCCATCTTTTTGGTAAGAAACACCAAAAGGTTTTAAATTAACACGCGGTAACCACAACATAATGAATTGTCCCGGCTTAGCTTTTAGATCAAGATCAAAATAGAAGGTGCGGACCGTTGAGTTTTCTTCAATTATTTTTTTAATTGGTATAACTTTAGGTTGTTCAATATTCATAGTTAGTTTTTATGGGCCAAGCCCACCATTTCTTGGATTGTTTTGTAGCCATGTTGATCCATGAAGTCGGAAATTCCTTGGCAGATTTTTTTGAAAACATCAATGCCTTCATAATAAACAGCTGAGCCGATATTAAGAGCGCTGGCGCCAGCCATCAACATTTCTATTCCGTCACGCCAAGTAGTAATGCCGCCGCAACCGATAATCGGGATTTTAACATTGGGATAAATATCATAAACACAACGTACCGCCACAGGTCTGATCGCCGGGCCGCTTAGGCCGCCGACTTTGAAATCCATTGTTGGCTGCTTAGTTTCAATATCAATAACCATCCCCGGACCGTGGGTGTTGCCCATATTGAGAGCATCAGCGCCAGCGGCTTGTGCCGCTTTAGCTATTTCCACGAGATTAGGGATATTGGGAGAAAGTTTGATAATTAGCGGCAGGTTGGTATTTTGCTTTATCGCTTTAGTTATAGCAAAAGTTGCTTCAGGTGTTCCTTGACCAGCTAAAGTGCCAAAACCAGGTGTATGTGGGCAAGATAGCGGCGCTTCTACAGCGGCAAATTCTTTGGTTAAAAAATTTTTAGCCATGTAAGCAAAATCTTCGGCATTGGTGCCGATGATGCTAGCAATAACTGGCGCACCAACTTCGGCTAAATCAGTGAATTCATTTTTAGCTTCTTCTAGGCCAGGGTTAGAATAGCCCACGGCATTAATCATGCCGCCTTCATAGGTGATTAAGATGGGGTTGTTGTGTCCTTTTCTTGGTTCTTTGCTAATTGATTTAATAATCACTGCCCCAGCACCGTTGCTGACGACATTTTTTAGTGATGACTTCGTCACGCCCAAGATACCCGATGCCAGAATTGTCGGGTTAGATAATTTAATGCCACAAATCTTAGTCGATAGATTAGCCATTATTTTAAGACTATTTCTTCTTGTTTAAAGATTTTTTCACAGTAAGCGCATTTGACCTTGAGCGGTTTATTCTGAACCGTTTGAAATTTGGTGTCAGTCTCTTCTTGATTGGTGATACAGTTGGGATTGGGGCATTTAATAGTATTCTGGAACGTGTCCGGTAGTTTGACGTTAAATTTTTTGCTTAGTTCAAAATCGCGGATGATATTGACTGTTGCTTCTGGCGCAAAAATTGCCAGTTGGTCGATTTCTAATGGTTCGAGTTCTTTATCTTCAATTTTGATTAGATCTTTTTTCCCCAAGTGCTTACTTTTAAGATTAACCCCCAGCATAACAATTTTGTTTTTGGCAATTTTGAGGTGGGAGAGAATATTGACGCCCTGACCAGCCGGGATATGGTCGATCACTGTGCCATTTTTGATGGCGGTGACTTTGATTGTTTTGGGTTGCATATAGTTATTTTATCCCTTTTTAATGATTAATTTAGATTGTTTTAATTTTGATTATTTTATTCTGCTCGTAGGGTGATGGGTCTGGACCTGGCGGTCGGATTTGAGGTTGACACTCGGATTCAGGGGTTCAATTCCCCTCGGATCCACACCCTATTGACATAACTGATTATTTTGCTATTCTAATATTACGAGTGTCAACTTCAGATCTGTTTATTCTAACAAGTCCCCGCGAGGGGATTTGTTTTATTTAGAGAACTATTTAATTGCACCCAGAACGAGGGCTAGTAGCGCTTGGCGGACATATAAACCATTACCGGCTTGTTGAAAATAGTAGGCATAGGGTGTTTTATCAATCTTATATTCTATCTCGTTGACGCGTGGCAGGGGATGTAAAATTTTGAGATTCTTTTTGGCTTTTTCTAAATCAGTTAGATGCACAATATAGAGATTTTTAACTTTTTCATAATCCATGACGTCGGGAAAACGTTCTTTTTGAATTCGAGTGTCATAGAGAATATCAATTTTATTGATGATTTCGGACAAATGGCGATACTCGGAGTAGGGGATTTTTTTCTCTTTTAGTTCGGTTTTGATATTCTCGGGCATTTTTAAGCTATCCGGCGAGATAAAATAGAGTTTAGTTTTAAAGTGAGTCAGGGCTTGCGCCAGCGAGTGAACCGTCCGGCCATATTTTAAATCACCCATCATGGCAATATTAAGTCCATCAAGTTTGCCTTGGGTTTCCTGAATAGTAAAAAGATCGAGCATGGTTTGAGTCGGGTGCTGGTTAGCGCCGTCACCACCGTTAATGATCGGCTTATCCGTTACCTCGGCGGCTAAGCGAGCCGAACCTTCGGCTGGGTGGCGCATGACAATCAGATCAGCATAATTAGCTACGATCTTGATCGAATCTTGCAAAATCTCGCCCTTTTTGACTGAAGTGGTGCTGGGGTCGGAAAAGCCAATAACCTCAGCCCCGAGGCGCTTGGCTGCCGTATCAAAAGAGAGTTTAGTTCGAGTTGAGGGCTCAAAAAACAAGCTGCCGATAACTTTGCCGGCCAATAGTTGGCCAGCTGGTTTTTGTTTAAATTTTTTAGCGACTTGGAGAACCTTGAGGATTTCTTCTTTGGTGAAGTCTTTAATCGAGATAACATCGCGGTTAAGGAAAGTAGACATAAGTTTAAGTTAAAAGTTGAAAGTTATAAAGTTAAAATTTTTCAAAAAAATACCCCCTCGCGGGGGACTGTTTAATCTCTTTTTTGATTTGCAGCTAATTTGTGGCAACGAATTATTTTCATGCTGGGGCTATTATAGAGAGTTTAAAATAACTAGTCAAGCTTTTCTTTGAGGAGTTTGTGGATAATTTCCGGATCAGCCGTACCCTTAGTCTGGCGCATAACTTGGCCGACAAAATATTGGAACAAAACCACTTTGCCAGCACGGTAATCGGCGAGCTGTTTGGGGTTATCGGCAATAATTTTGGCAATAATCTGCTTCAGATCAGCGCTGTCGCTAGTTTGGCTTAAATCATGGTCTTCCATAATATGTGATGGATCACCGCCGGTATCAAACATAATTTTGAGGATTTTTTTGCCCGTTAGATTGTTGACCTTATTTTGGTAAGCTAAAGTAACCAGCTCGGCTAGATTTTCTGGTGTTATTTTTAGGTCTTTAATCTTGATTTTAGCCTCATTAAGCAACATAAAAAGGGAAGAGGTCAGCCAACCGGAGAGGATTTTGATAATTTTCTTTTTATTATTATCCCAGATTTCGGTGGCGCTGCCTTCGACACCTTCGACGCTAGTAATCCATTCTTGAAGCTCGGAGACTACTTTTTCGGTATAATCAGCCAAATCTAAATCAGTCGTTAGCAGATAGGCATCTTCGGGATTAAAGCCATATTCGGTTATAAACCGTTGACGTTTTTGGATCGGCAATTCTGGCAGTTTAGCGCGGAGTTTTTCGTAGTGATCTTGATCAAAAGTGATTGGTGGCAGATCTGGCTCGGGAAAATAACGGTAATCATGAGCTTCTTCTTTGACGCGCTGGCTAACAGTTTGGTTTTGGTCATCGCGCCAGCCGCGGTTTTCTTGACTAACTTTTTGACCAGCGGCCAAAATCTCAGTCTGGCGTTTGATTTCATAATCAATTGATCGTTCAACCGCCCGAAAAGAGTTTAGATTTTTAACTTCTACCTTAGTGCCGAGTTTTTTAGAGCTGTTTGGTCGGAGGGAAACATTCACCTCACAACGCATTTGGCCTTTTTCCATGTCAGCGTCGGCAATGCCCAGGCAGCGTAAAATTAACTGCAGTTCTTGGCAAAAAGCTTTAGCCTGGGCACCGGAGGTAATTTCTGGCTCAGTCACTAGTTCGACCAAGGGAGCGCCAGCGCGATTAAGATCCACTAAGGTATTTTTATTTTCAGTATCATGATGAAGCCGGCCAGTATCTTCTTCAAGGTGGATATGATTAAGGTGAATTTGGCGGTCACCAACTTGGACATAGCCGCCGATACAAGGGGGGTTGGAGGAAGAAGTGATTTGGTAACCCTTGGGTAAATCGGGGTAAAAATAATTTTTGCGTTCAAAATTAAATCGTGGCGCAATTTCGGAGTGGAGCGCCAAACCCAGAAGTGCTGTCCAATCGATGGCTTGCTGGTTAATCACTGGCAAAGCGCCAGGCTGAGCGGTACAAACTGGGCAGATGTTAGTATTGGCCTTAGCCAGATCATCATTAGCACACGAACAAAACATCTTAGATTTAGTTTTAAGATGGAGGTGGATCTCTAGGCCAATGGTAGGTTGATATTTCATAAGTAGGGAATTATTAGATTTATTTTAGCATAAAATAAGGTTTTGGGTAATTATGATTAGGGGTTGGCCAGTTGTTTAGGCTAGTGAGGATAATGGTGATTATTCTTTGACTTTTATAGAAATATATGTTAGAATAAACCTATCAACATTATAAATAAAATGGCTAAAGAAAGAGTAAAAATAGCTTCAAGTGAACAGTCAAAGAATGCTAAAGTTGAGTTTTTACCAGAAATTCCGCAAGATTATCAAACTCAGGATATTATTTTTAGGTTGAGTCAGGAGCCAACTTATATCGGCCGATTAGCTAAAAAAGTTTGGGGAGCAATAGAAAAATCTTTGCCCGAATTGAGTCAAGAACCAGAGGATGAAGGTAGCAGCTTTTCTCTACCTGATAAATTAGTCGAGTCGATAACGCCGGAAGAGTGGCAGGCCCTACTCTATGAGATTGAAGAAGAGCGGTTGCGTTATGGTGTAAAAACCGAACGTTTATTGGAATTTGAACAATCAAGAGAAGAACAAAAAGAACACATTAGAGTGATGAAGGAAAAGTTGGGCTGGGAACAGATTAAAGTGGCGGGCGAGTTAATGCTTGAGTCAGAAAAAAAAGAGTCGGTATTATTTTCTCAATTAGATACAGTAGTTCAGAATTTAGCTAGAGAGATGGGCTTTGTTAGGCCAGTCGTTGTTGAAATTTCCCGGGTTGATAATTTTAACGCTTTTATATTATCAGTTTCCAAGGAAGGTGGTATTGAGAAAAAAAGCCAAGTGCCACTACGTTTCTATATTAATGCTGGCTTAATTGATAAAGCCCAGAGTATTTTAAAAGAGAAGGGTAAAAACTTGACTTTTGACCATTTAGCAATAATTTTGGGTCACGAGATGGCTCACCTTAAACAACCAGCTTATGATCCCGATCACCCGCCGCAGGACGCCGAAGAAGCCCAGCGCTACGAGTATGACGCTGATTTAACCGCTTTAGAGACGATGGATCGGGCTGGCTATAATCCTTTGTCAGGTATAGAAATGTTTCAAGTGATGCTCGATTTAGGTAATCGAAAAAGCGAAATTCTAGGTCAAGTCTTTGAACATCGTCATCCGGTAACCGAGAATCGTTTTAAGGAAATGTGGCAGTTTTTTCAGCAGCCAGATCATCCTTTTTTTTCAGCTCAAAAAAAACCCGAAGAACTGTCGCCTCAAGTTTTAAATGAGGTTAGTAGACTATTACGTCGGGAAACAAATGATCGAATCGAGAAAGCCGAGAGTTTGGCTGATTGGGAAAGAATTATTGGTCAATTAGAGAATGATCCTCAAATGACTTTACGTGATGTCGAAATAATCGGCCGTCGGTTAAAAATGCATATGGATGCCCGTACTGCCTTAGCCACGGCAACTCGAGCGGTGGAGGATGGTGAAGGCTTGGGTGAGACGGTCTTATACCTAGCTAATTTAATCCAACAGCGCCTAGCCAGTGCATCATCTGGAAAATATTTTGATTTTGGTAATATTAGTCAAAAAATAACCGGTAGCAAAATAGCATCAGTTCCTAATTTTAGCCGTTCGGATAAACGCAATGGCTATAGTTTGAGTGATTTGATAACAGATATATCTAAACATGAAACAGTAGCTGATCTCAAAAAAGAATATGTTCCTGGTCAGCGTTTACCAGATCAAGAGCAACGGTTGCATCAATTTATTATCACCCATTTGGTTGATCAAGAAGTTTTGACTACTCAGCATTTTAAAACAACGGCTGAGCTTTTTGATACTACTAATCCCCAGGCAGTGGATTTTTGGAGCCGTCTGGCGGGGAATATCCCGAGAGATCCGGCGATAGTGGCAACGGCTAAAGCGGATATGATTAATAGTTTGGCTAAAACAGTTTGCTTTGGAGTAAAACACGAGGTTAATTATACCGGCGAGGTTGAAATTAAAGCGATTAAAGAATTTGTTAATCTGGTTAAAGAGGCGGTTACCAAAGAAACTAGCCAGCCGACAGCCGAAACTAGCTCTTTAGCTTGGGATATAGCTCAAGCTAGCCGTCTATTTGATCAATATCGTCAAAGAGTGGCGACTTATGTTGAGCAATCGAAACCCATAAAAGTAGAACCGGGCGTGACTCCGCCGTCCCCGCCGAGAGAAAGGTTTTCTTGTTATACTCAATTGCAAGATTATCCGCAGCGAGTGCCAGAAGAAGCATTGCAATTGGCCGGTGGTCAGATTGGTGGTGATTTAACTCCTTTACAACAGGTATTAGCTCGTTATTTTCAGGCCAGCCGTCGTATTTTTGAGCGAACATTGTCTGCTGATTTTGTTAAAACTGAGTATAATTTGGCGGTGCCGGATAATTCAGAATCGCGGCAGCTTTTGTTTGATGGTTATTTTAGAGATTTCTTTTTTAAATTACCAGAAGGCGGCCAAAGATTTCAGCAGCAGGCCCAGCAAAAGGATATGTCGGGGCAGACCGAGTTGTTTGATTATGCTCGATTTCTTTATACGACTCGGGGTAATTTGATTGCTAGTAATTATTATGATAATGACTACCCCTGCGGTCCGCGGCCAGATATGGACGTTTTGTTAACTCATTATCTACATCAGGCGAGTGTTAAGGATAGTCCGGTTGATTTAGCTGATTATTTAGATAAGATTCGTTTATTAGCCAACCATCATCTTTTATCTGGGCAGCAGGGGGAAATTAGTAATAATAATAAGATAGGCGAGATACTCAAGCAGCTGGGCTGGACTAAGACTACTTTTAAGTCTTTTCAAGAAAAAAAAGGTATTTTTGAGCGTTGGTTACGAGGGGCGATGGCCAATGGACCAGAAAAGGATCGCGGTCGCCGGTCGGATGATCGCGCTAATGAACTAGTTAGAGAAATATCTCATTCCTTAGCGACTGGTCAACAGTTGCCGCCAGAGTTTCATTGGTTAAGAGTAGATGACTTTCAAGGTATTGGGGAAAAAGTTAGACAACATTTTGGTAAATTACCCAAGCGGGCTGTTAAAGGTAGCTATGCCGAATCGTGGCGCAAGCAGGCTATCCGGACTTATCTTTCAGCCGAATTTATGAGGCTAATGGCTGATAATAAAGACGAGATTAATCAGTGCGGCCCCGAAACAATCGAATTAGATCAGATTTTTCCTAGTTAATTTTTTATGTCTAGAACGACAGAACAATCCATCCGAGATGAAATTGTCTTTGCTCGCCTGAGACAAGCGGCTACTTCATCTGAGGTCCAGCCTAATTTTCAAGGTTATTTTCATGATGCTGGTGGTGTTGAAGTAGCTTTACCCTATGTTGAACCTGGTAGCTGCCTTGAGGAGAGGCATATTAACAACGAATCTACTTTTCAAAAGTTTGGTGGCCAATTAATGCGCCGCTTAGATTTTGCCCTGGCTCACCTGCCACCGTCGCCCGAAGTAGAAAAAATTCGGAGTGGCTTGGCAGCCACTGATGCCCTAGGCAGAGAGAGGGTTTTGAGGGATTTACAGACTTTTATTGATCAGAATCCGACTGTTGCCCAGCAAGATTCGTTTTTTTATTTAATTAAAGAGTTACCGTCTGGTTTTGGTTATTTTTCGGCTAGGCTAGGCCAAGCAGTCAGTGACAAAGAACTGCGATCAGCTAAGAAGCTAGGGATTACTTTGGCGCCGAAAGAGAATCTAGAAGATAAAAAAAATTATGCCCAGCCGCCAGCCGAGGATTTAGTGGTTCAAAAAATGGCTATGCACCTAGCTCTGGGCAGTTTGCCGCCGCAGAGTTATTTTGAGTCGGAGTATCCGGCCTTCGTTGACTCGGAGAAGGAGCCAGCGCCTGATGTAGCGAAGATGATTGCGCTTTTTAAGGCCGCTGAGAAAAAATATGCCCCAGCTTGGCGGGAGAATAATTCGGAGCTCTATCGAGCGATCGGGGGTAAACTGAGCGTTCTAGAATGGGAAGAGGATAATCATTTATGGCCAGCCGGCGAAGATCAGGCAATTTTTGCTGAGTTTAAGGGGTTGAGCCAAATTTTAAAACGGGTGTCTTTGGGTGAGCGGAATCGGTTATCTTGGACATTTTTGTTAAAAAAGTTAGAAGAAGAAGAGGGATTACTCCAAGATCAATTTATTAAATTACCATATGATAGTAATTATAGTAGCCATGACTTTTTTACTGTCGCTAATGTTCAAGACTATATTGATCATCCAGAGTTTGCCGATACCCTTAAAATGATAGGTGAAAAATTAGCCCCGTTTTATGCTTGGGATAAGAAGATGGATTCTTTGCCTTTGCCAGAGCAGCATGCAGCGATCGCTCGAGCGGCCTTGGTTGAGTACATTGAGGCTGGTAACAAAGTGCCAGCTGATTCTGAACTGGAAGATGTGTTTATGCTTGGTATTAGAAAAGTTGAGTGGCAAAAAGTTAAAAAATTTAAAGAATTATTAGTTAAGACTTTCGAGCGGTCAGATTTATTTCAAAAAGCCCAAGAATTTACCGCTGGGCCATTTCGCGATTTTTTACTTTATCATTGTTGGCAAAAGGAGCCGGTCCAATCTAGCGAAGTGGCAGCTAAACATTTAGATTTGATGCGGCGCGAAATCCCTGACGGCGCTCAGGCTAATCGGTCTGCTGATATTGTCAACCGTTATGTTCGTGATCATTATGCCGACGGAACACAGAATGAAGAGCGGTTAGTTTATAAGGCGTATTTGAAGTTTACCACCAATCAAGAAATTAGTGACGAAGATTTAGCTAAAGTCTCTAAAGAAGAAATGGAAGCGGCTAAAAGGACTCCTCGTTATGTAAGTTTTAAGGAGACTAATTATGATTATCGTCTTCAAGAAGCTCACCAGGAGCGCAAACAGACTGCCCGAGAGTCTTGGCAGCAGCAACAATTTCCACCCTTGCGCCATCTTTATTTATTCTCTGATGCTGTTCGTCGCGAGGATAAAAAGGAGGCTTTTACCGAGAAGTCTTACTCTACTCATTTGGTAACTGAGATTGCCAATCGGGAGCTGGCAATGATTAAAGATAAAATTGATAAACAAGAGGATATCGCTGTTGACCTAGAAAAGGTCCATGAGTGGATTAGTAAATATTTACCGGAGAGTTGTTTGTTGAAAGATTTTTATCTAGAGAATATTCTCAATCTCCAGCTTTGGCATAAACTCACTAGTGATCCTAAACTTAGAGGCGAGCTAACCAAACGAGGGATTAAATTAGAAATAACAGACGTTGATTTGGCTGATCATCTTGCTGGTGGTAAGGATGAAGGGATTTTAAAAGATGCTTATTTTCATACTTATTCAGTTTTCCGCGTCCAGGGTTTAGCCACTAATATTGATCTTTTCAGCTTTGAAGAAAAAAATGAGCTCGCCACTTTGACTAGAGGTTTTTCTCAGAAGATGGCGCCTGGCCCAGCCGAAATTTATGAAAGAATCTGTATCGAATTGGAAGACGAGAAAATTCGAGCTGATTATGAGGGTCACTATCGCGATTGCTTGCCCCGAGGCCGTCAGGCGACAGCCGCTGAGGAAAGAGAAGCACGTAATAAGGCGTTCGAATTTGTTTTAGGTTATATTCTAAAAAGATTTACTCCGGCTAGTTATAATCGCGATGAGCTTTTAGAGCGGTTCGCTTTGGACTATGCGATGACTTCAGATCAGGTCCGCCGGGTGGAGGAGGAGACCTATTTATATTTAGTTCGTCAACCCGAGAAGCAAAAGGCTAAAGATGCTAAAACAATTTTTTCTCCGGCCGAAGCAGTCAAAAATTATCTGGCCCTTTTTTCTAATCGAGATAGCCGGCTTAAAGTGATGAACTGGATTTTTGGCGGAGAGATACCAGATGACCGTTACCTAGAAGGGCGGGAGTTTAATCTCAATGCTGATGAGGAGCGCGAACTGTTTTGGCTGATGAGCCGAGTTGAGAGAAAAGCGGTTGTTTATAACGCGATGCTTGGCAAAGAAGGTTTATTTCAAGTGCCACCAGCTGACGAATGGGACGGCTTGCGCCATGATAATCGAGCTGGCATTGATCAATTTAAGGAATTTTTAGCTAATTTTTATGAACATAATTTTAAGTCAGTTATTGCTGAAGATGTCGATGGTCAAGATATGGAGCCGGTGCTAAGAACTATTTTTTTCGAAGTTTTTAAAAATTACACTGCTCCCCGACGGGTTGAATTATTTTTGGCCTTAGTAGAAAAAATGCGCGAGCTCCGATTTAGTAAAGATAAAAAATTGACCGCGCCGATGGCTATCAGAATTTTTTTAGAGCAGGTTGGTGTAGTGGGCGTCAAAGCTGGCCAGGTTATCTCCGAACAGAAAGAGATGGTAAGCGACAGCATTAAGAGCGAATTATCTTCTTTAAAAGATAAAGCTAATCCGTTCTCTAAATTTGGGGTTTTTGCCTATCTGCGAGCCGCTGGTTTGTTAGAAGGTGAAGCGGGCTCGGCGCCGTTTCAGATCGCGGCCGTTGGCGAGTGTTTAGGCAGTGCCTCGATTAAGCAGGCTCATTTAGCTTGGACAACTGAGAAAAAGGCGGTAGTGGTTAAAGTTCCTCGGCCAACGATCGATAAAAATTATGAGGAAGATATCCGCGTTTTGGAAAAAGTTTTTGCCGCCCTTCGACAGCAAGGTAAAGACATCCCCGAATATCTGATTGGTGAAATTGTTAATGCTTGCAAATCAGAGTTTGATTTCGCTCAAGAAGGTGGTGCTCAAAAAGATTTAGATCAAAATCTTTATAAAAGAAAGGCCATGGTTGCTCTGGATCGAGAGGGCTCGCCGTCTGAGGCAGTGCGCTTAGATGTGCCCGATTTAGTCTATCTTCTGCGTAAGGGCGAGAGTCGAATCGAAAATTTGCAGCTAATGGTTGATGAATTTTTCCCCGGCTTGAGTTTGCAGGATGTTGAAAATTATCAGCAATATCGTCGCCAGACTAAACTGACTGATAAAGAACGATCCGAAAAAGAAAAGATAGAACGCCGGCTGGAAAGGGTTTATCATGAGTATGCTCCTTTTGTTCGTGATGATTTTAATTCGCTCTCAACAGAGGGTTTTCGCGCCCAGATCGCTTTAGATTTGATTGAACAAATAATTGGTGACGGCGTTTTTCACGCCGATCTACACGCTGGTAATATAATGATTGATCTAAATCCCAAAGAACGCAAGGCCGGTTTGATTGATCTCGGCAGCTTTGGTCGGAGTATTGAAAAAAATCAGCAAGGTGAGGTCGTTGATCATCGTGGCAACTTTAAAGAGTTTTTACAAAATTTATTATTTATGAAGTTGGGTGGTGGTGATACTGTCAGACTTGGTCAGATCATCAGCCAGTATGTTAAGCTAGACGGCGCTAGCCCTGATAGTTGGGCGCAGCTGGTCGGGAAATTAGATCAGCAGAATTCTGCCATTGGTGATTTTTTTAAAGAATTACTCAAAGAAGTTTTAGCTAAAAAAGCCGATACTCATCCGCAGTTTCGATTGTTACTTAAGTCCTTGGCTTCAGCTGGTGGTCATTTTGACGCTTTAAGTAATTATTTGGCTCGGGCGTATGCCGAAGCTATTGGCAAGGGCCAGAGTGATGGTCGTCCTGTTGGTCAGGTTTTATCAGAGTATCCAGGGATGGCCAAATTGTGGCCGCTGATTGAGGGTAACCAACAATTAAGAAGTAATTTAGGGATCTAGAATTAAACTAGATAATAATTAGAGCCGGTGGTTAGGCTTTTTTTAGCTGATCAAAAATTATCTTTTTTTATCTTAAGCTGTCCCAAATCGTTTGGGCTTCTTTTTGGGTCTCTTTGAGGCTTTTATTGGTATCGAGGTAAATAATTTTGGTTTTTTGGGCATGAAAAATATTTCTAAACCAGCGGGAACGGAAACGTTGGTCGAGTTTTTGGAGAATTTTTAGTTTTTCAAAAATCGCTTTATCTTTTTTCTGGCGTTGGCCCAAGCGCGCCAAGGCGATTTTGGGGTTGAGCAGGGTTATAATTAAGAGGTCGGGGCTATTTTGTAAGGCGAGCTTGTTGCCAGCGAGCCCTAGAATTTTTTTGATCGAGAGTGGTTCGGCTTGGACTGGCTGATAGATTAGGGAAGTGGTAAATGAGCGTTCTTGAAAAACCGAGATACCTTTAGCTAGAGCGGGTAGGATTAATTTTTTGTACAAAATTTCCCGATCCAAGGAATAAGCTTGAGCCGTGGACAGGGCGGAATAATGTTCATTATTATCCCGGGCGATTTCTTGCCTAATCGCTCGACCAACCAGAGCAAAGGTTGGCTCGGCACTGAGGATAATTTGATATTTACTGATTTCTTTAAGCTCGGGGAAGCGGTGATATTGCTGCCAAAAAAGACGTAAATCAAATATTTTTTTGCCTTCTCGTTTGGCAAACTTTTTAAAAAAATCAACAATCTGGCCCTTGCCAGAGCCATCAATACCGTCGACGATGATAAATTTACCTTTGGGCATATTTTTATCTACGTCATTGCGAGGAGCTCCGCCAACTGGCGGAGCAACGAAGCAATCCGGTGAATTATCCAGGAGATTGCTTCGCCCGGCGGGCTCGCGATGACAGGAGAGAAATTATTTAATCACTTTGTATCTCAGCTGCACCGCATTGTCGCCGATTGGTTTAGCTTCAATCAATTCCAAATTTAGATCCAAATCTTGGCCTTCGGTAAAATTGAGGCCGCGGCCAAAAATTTTAGGTTCAACCGTGATCATTATCTCATTCACTAAACCAGCAGCTAAGAAAGCGCTATTGGTGCCAGCGCCACCGCCCAAGATAGCGGATTGAAAACCTTTATTTTCTACGTATTTTAAAACCTCGGCTGGCGTACCTTTAAAAAATTCTAAGGTGCCGGGGATTTCCTGCTTTTTATATTTTTCTGGGGTAAAAGATAAGACTAGGTTGAACCGGCCGGGTAGAGGTTTACCAATCAAAAAATAAGTCGTGTCGCCCATAATAATGGCGCCAGTTTTTTTAGTCTGGGCTACAAAAATTTTTTTATCGGCCGGGCTGGTCCAGTCGGCGTTTTGATTTTTGTCTTTGGCAATGATCCCGTCAAGGGTCATGGCCATCATTAGGGTTAACTTCATATTAGGAGGATAGGACGATAGGAAGATATGAGGTTAGGTATTTACCTATTGTCCTAGCCTCCCATCGTCCTAGCTACTTAATTAAACGGCGATATCAAATTTAATAGTTGGGTAACTTTCATAGCCGATCACTTCGGTATCAGTATATTGCCAATCAAAAATTGAAGTAAAGTTTTTGGTTTCTAGTCGGGGCAGGGGATATTTATTGGGGTCGCGAGTTAATTGTTCTTTTAGGTTATTAATATGATTAAGATAAATATGAGTGTCGGTTAGCATGCCGGTTAGTATACCTTCTTGATAGCCGGTCTCTTTGGCTAACAGATGGAGCATCGTCGCGTAGCTAGCGATATTAAATGGTAGCCCCAGAGCAACATCAATTGATCTCTGAAACCAAAAGAGGTTAAGTCTTTTATTCACTATTGTTACTTGAAAACCAAAATGGCAATAAGGGGGGACGACCTTGTCGCGATCAACTGGGTTCCAGGCCAAAACTAGTAATTGTCGGCTTTCTGGTGTGGTCTTAATATCGTTGACTAATCTTTTTAATTGATCAACACCTTGGCCGGTATAGTCGGTGTCATAACTTTTATACTCAGCTCCAAAATGACGCCATTCCCAGCCGTAAATTGCTCCTAAGTCTCTTTCCTCGAACATTTTTTTCTTAGTTTCTTCATCATGTCTATAAGTTACTTTAAGTGGTGTACACCATTCATCCCAAATATGATTGTTCCTTTCCTGGAGCCATTTTTTATCCGCTATTCCTTTGATAAAAAATTCCAACTCACTAGCGACTAGCCGATAAGGCACTTTTTTGGTGGTGAGTAGAGGAAAGCCGGTAGCCATATCATGCTGAAAAATTATCCCAGGTACGACCAAGGTGCCGGTGCCGGTGCGGTCTTCCTTTTTTTCGCCCTTTTCCAGAATGGTTTTGACGATGTCTAAATATTGTTTCATACGTTTAGCGACCGGTGGAGCCAAATTGACCCAGGCCGCGGCTACTATCGTTTAATTCCGTGGTTTCTTCTAGCTCGGCTTGGGCGACTGGCAAAATAACTAATTGGGCGATTTTGTCGCCGGTTAAAATTTTATATGGCTGGTCGCCTAGATTTATTAGCATCACATTATATTCGCCGCGAAAACCACAATCAAAGACCCCGCCCATGGTGTGGAGGCCAGCGTTTTTGGGCAAGCTGCTCTTATCTTTGACCGTGGCCACGTAGCCAGCCGGGAATTCTAGGGCAAAACCCAAGAAAAATAATCGTCGTTCGCCTGGCTGTAACTCGTATTCATCCAGAGAATAAAGGTCAAGCCCACTGTCACCGGGGTGAGCGTAGCTAGGGATAATTGCCTCGGGACGGAGTTTTTTAATTAGAATTTTCATTGATACTTAGTTAGTAACTGGTCTAACTGTTTATGGAGTTTATCTTTATCACCATTATTATCAATTCGTTCCTGCACATGTTTAATAACATCTAAAATACTTAGTTCGGTAGAACGTTGGTGATCGGCCAAAAATTGGGCATAGGTTTTAGTTTTGTCGTCGCTGTTTTCACCGCGTTGGACTAGCCGTTGGTAGCGCTTCTGTGGGTCAGCAAAAATTTCGATTAAAATAAAATTAGGCAACTTGGCTAGATGTTCAATATCGGTCATGCGGCGGATTCCTTCAACAATCACTAGATTGTTAGTGTCTTTAGCGGCATCGCCAGCAATGGCTTTTGATAAGATATCTTCACCAAATTCATGACGGACACATTCGGAAATGCGAATCATATTGTCTCGACTCTCTTCTAGGTAGACTCGATGGAGTAAATCGCGGAGAATGGTCGAAAAGCGGTAAGTGGTCGCGCCATGGTTAATTTTAAAGTATTCCGCGGCCGTGCCCTTACCGCTACAAAGCAGTCCGGCAAAGCCCAAAATGATCTTAGTTGGCATAAATTACATGTTTTCGTATTGGACGGTTTGGTTATTAAGGAGACAGTATTCTACTCCGGCTTGAGAAAAAATTTCTTTGCTTCTTTCACCATCATGATAGTCAAACTCACAGACGACTCGTTTGATGCCGCAATTAATAATCATCTTGGCGCAAACATAGCAGGGAGTCATTTTGCAATAGATAGTGGCACCATTGAGTGAAACGCCGAGGAGAGCGGCTTGGCAGATGGCGTTTTGTTCAGCGTGAGTGGTGCGAATACAGTGCTGGGTTTCATGGCCATCAAGATGGCGAACAGTATGCAGCTCGTGGCCGACCTCATCACAGTGTGGGCAATTCATTGGCGAACCAACATAACCGGTGACTAAGATGCGTTTGTCGCGAGCGATACAGCAACCTGAACGACCACGATCGCAAGTAGCTCGGCTGGCGGCGGCCTTGGCTATGCCCATAAAATATTCATCCCAACTCGGTCGGATGTACTTTTGTTCCTCGGTCATAAAATAGTTGATAGTTTTAAAAGTTTAGATAGTTATTCCATTTTAGCAAAAGGGGAGATAAAGTCAAAAGAGAAAAGTTAAAAGTTACAAAGTAAAAAGTTATAAAGTCGAGGGCAAAGGTTGCCTTGGAAACGATACTATTTTATAATAACGTCATTATGGATCTAATGAGTAAAAAAATTGTTCAGGCGGCCAAGGCTGGTGGCGAAATGCTCAAAAAGTATTTTGGGCAGGATTTAAAGCTAAAAGAGAAGACCACTATTGCTGATTTTGTATCGAAGGCTGATTTAGAGTCAGAAGCTAAAATCCTAAAATATTTAAGTCAGAGCTTTCCTAGCTATAATTTACACAGTGAAGAGCGGGGGATAATTAATAAAGGCTCAGAGTATACCCTGGTTATTGATCCGCTTGATGGTTCAAATAATTTTATTTTAGGCCTAACTAATTTCTCAGTGGCTATTTCTTTACTCCAGAATAAAGAGGTGATTAGATCGGTAACTTATTTGCCAATGTCCGGTCAGGTTTATTGGGCAGTCGAGGGTGGCGGTGCTTATTCAGGTAATCGTCGGTTGAGGGTTAATAAACAAACGGATATCAAACGTTCAACGGTTGCCTATGTTGGTAGTTATGGTGATTGGAACAAAAATTTAGCTGGTTTTTTAGTTAAGTCTGGTCAGAAGCAGACTAAACGAGTAGTCAATAATTGGTCGCCGGCGATTGATTTTTCTCTCTTAGCAGCTGGTAAACTAGAAGTAGTGATCAACCGAGGTAACGAGATTTATGATTATCTGGGTGGTAAATTGATGGTCCGCGAAGCTGGAGGTAAAATTACTGATTTTAATAGTCGCGCTACTAGTGATCTAGCCCCGCAGTTTGTAGCGAGCAATGGCACCAAATTGCACCAAGAGATACTAAAGTTGTTATAAAGTTGAAAGTTAGAGAGTTTATCAAATTGTTTATGGTAAACTCCACAGGGTCGCTTTTATCCCACTGTCATCCCGAGTGAAGCCCCGATGATTACATCGGGGCTTCACTCGGGATGACAAGCATTGATTTGGCTTTGGGGAAGTTTACGCCCCTCAATTTTCTAGATTTTTGATTTCATAACTTAAAAACCCATCGTCGAACTGACGTGGGTTTTTAATATATAGCTGATGGAAAGTTTAGACGGCAATTTTGATTCCCGGACTCATCGTAGTGCAAAGCGTGGCACTTTTAATAAAAACACCTTTGCTCGAAGACGGTTTAACTTTTTTGACTGCATCCAGAAATATTTGGAGATTTTCTAATAATTGTTTTTTCTCAAAAGAAACCTTGCCAATTAATTGGTGGATGTTGCCCGTATTGTCGCTCTTAAAAGCTACTTTACCCTTACCTAATTCTTCAATTATTTTTTTTACATTCGGAGCGATAGTCTCGTTTTTAGGTGAGGGCATCAGACCCTTGGGGCCTAGGATCTTGGCGATCGCGGCCATTTTGGGCATCATAGTGGGGGTGGCAACAGCGATTTCAAAATCGCATTTGCCGGTTTGCTTAATTTGGTTGATTAGTTGTTCACCACCAACCAGAGCCGCGCCGGCGTCTTTAGCTTCTTTTTCTTTTTCTGGTTCAACAAAAGCCGCGATTTTTTTAGTTTTGCCAGTACCATGGGGTAGGACAATCGTTGAACGAATCTGTTGGTCACTTTTTTTGGTATCGATGCCGAGGTGCAGGTGGACCTCAATAGAAGCATCAAATTTTTCTTTAGGAGCTTGCTTAATCAGATCGACTGCCTCTTCTAGGCTGTAGGTTTTGGTTCGATCGATCTGGCTGGCTACATCAGTGTAGCGTTTACCTCTTTTGGACATAAAGTTGTATTTATGTGGTATTAATGATCCGAGTTTGATATCGAATCTCCCACCTTAATTAATGATATAAAAGATGACAAAAATTAGCCTTCAACTGTTAAACCCATCTGACGAGCGGTGCCTTCGATCATCCGCATGGCGGCTTCGACACTACCGGCGTTAAGATCTTCCATTTTTTTCTCAGCAATTTCACGGACCTGAGCTTTGGTTACTTTGCCGATTTTTTCTTGTAGGGGTTTGCCCGAACCTTTTTGGATGCCGGCGGCTTTTTTTAACAGTTCGGCCGCTGGTGGAGTTTTAAGCTTAAAAGTGTAACTGCGATCTTCATAAACTGTAATCTCGACTGGGATAATATCGCCAGCTAGTTTTTTGGTGGCTTCGTTAAATTTAGTACAGAATTCACCAATATTAACGCCATGTTGACCCAAGGCTGGGCCGACTGGTGGCGCTGGATTAGCTTGAGCGGCCGGGATTTGGAGTTTGATTAACGTTTTTATCTTTTTGGCCATAAAATTAGTGATTGATAGTAGTGATTTTTGCCAGAGGCGGATCGCCCTTTGGGCGAAGTGGTTGATGGCTAGAAGCAGCACCACCGACCCTCTACCACTGACAGCTTATTATTAAAGTTTTTTAACTTGTAGAAAATCAAGCTCAACTGGAGTCTCGCGGCCAAACATCGAAACCAAGGCTTTAACTTTGCCGTGAGTCTCGTCGATTTCTGATATTTTACCTTCAAAACCCTTGAATGGTCCATCGATGATTCGGATTGCCTGGTTGATACTAACGTCGATTTTATAAGTTGGTTCCTCAACGCCCATTCTTTTCTTAAGTGAGTCCATCTCCTTTTGGGAAATTGGTGTTGGGATAGTGCCAGAGCCGATAAAACCGGTAACATTGGGGGTGTTGCGAACGACATACCACGAGTCGTCAGTTACTTCCATCTCGACTAGAATGTAGCCAGGAAAGATTTTTTCGGTGACCACCTTGCGTTTGCCGTTTTTGATCTTAATTTTTTTCTCGGTGGGAATCAGAACATTAAAGATCCGATCTTCCATGTTCATCGATTTGATTCTTTGCTTGAGATTCTCGACCACATTTTCTTCATAACCAGAATAGGTATGAATGACGTAGAAGCGTCGGCCGAGGTTTAATGTTTGCTTTGGCATATATTATAGTGGCTAGTGGCTAAAATTTTTTTAGTTATTAGCCATTGACTACCAATTTAGCGTTCAATTATTTTTTCAAAACCAATGGTAAAAAAATAGTCCAAAGCGCCCAAAAAAGCGGCCAGCGCCAAGCTGATGCCAATCACCAATAGAGTATGCTTGGTAGTTTCTTTACGGGTGGGCCAGGCGACTTTTTTAAGCTCAATTTTAGCTTCTTTAAAGTAATTTACCACGCGGTTGTTAGTTAATGACATAGTAGCTAGTTAGTTTAATATTTTCATCCTTAAAACCGCCCGGAGGCGGAATTTAAATTTGTGGTTAAATTATAGGGGATAACCGGTTTTTCGTCAAGAGTGGGCGGCCACTAGCTATCTGGGCTGTTCTTATGGTAGAATAATAATAGTTAATTTTATTCAAAATGTTAATTTTACTCTAATTTTATGTTTGACCTTAACCAGATTTTTTTACAGGCCATTGCCAAGGGCGCGTCCGACGTTCACCTAATTGCCGGCGAGCGGCCGATCATGCGTATTTATGGTTTGCTTAAAGATTTAGATCCAAAGGCGCCGATTATAAATAATGATGAATTAACCAAAGCGGCTTTTACCTTACTTAACAAAGAAAAAATTGAACGTTTTGAAAATGAATGGGATTTGGATCTGGCTCATCAGGTTGATAGCACCCGTTTTCGTATTAATCTGCATTATCAGTTAGGGCAGATTGCCTTGTCGGCTCGCGTTGTACCCAAAGATATCCCTGAGCCGGAGTTTATCGGTTTAGAAGATAAACTGTATGAATTAACTCATCTGAATAAAGGTTTTATCTTGGTTACTGGCCCGAGCGGTAGCGGTAAATCAACTACTCTAGCGGTGATGATTAATATTATTAATATGGAGCGCCGAGCCCATATTATTACCCTGGAGGACCCGATCGAATTTATCTATCCTAAGAAAAATAGCGTCATCGAGCAGCGAGAAGTGGGACGCGATACCAAGTCTTTTTACAGCGGCTTAAAATACGCTTTACGCCAAGATCCCAATGTGATTTTAATTGGCGAAATGCGCGATCCCGAGACTATGGCAGCGGCGCTAACAGCGGCGGAAACTGGCCATTTAGTTTTTTCTACCTTGCATACTAATTCGGCCGCCGAAACTCTAGAACGAATTGTCGACTCATTTGATTCGGAGCGCCAGCATCAGATTTTAATTCAGTTGGCTGGTGCTTTGGCGGCGGTGGTGACGCAACAGTTGGTACCGACTGTTGATGATAAAATTGCCGTAGCTCGCGAGATTATGGTCAATAATGCTGCGGTGTCTAACCTGATCCGACAAAATAAGACTGCTCATATTCCATCGGTTATTCAAACGAGCAAAGCCGAGGGGATGATTAGTATGAATAATTCACTTAAGAATTTATTAAATAAGGGCATTATCTCAAAACAGGTCTATCAAAATCGATCGCTTAATGCCGAACGGGTGGGAACTTATTTTTAACCCTTCGTCGCTTTGCTCCTCAGGGCAGGCTCCTTCGACTCGCTTCGCTTACTTGGAACAAACTTTATAACTTTATAATTTTTTAACCTGATTCCATGACTCCTGAACGATGGCAAGAATTGAAAGCCGAGGCTAAAATCAAATTTACTTTGGACAGCGAAGAAGTAATGGAGTTTGAAGATGGTCCAGGAACAGTGGAGATTTTGGAGTTTAATAGCCCTTTAGGTAAGATTAGGCTAGAATATGCCGTTCGGCCGTTAGTTTTGGACAAAAAAACTACTACTTCGCGGCGGATTGGTGCGGGAGTAAAAGTTGATTATGTTTATTCGCCCGACGAGTTTACTTATAAACTGACTACTTATAAATGGAACGATGGTTTAGATGATTGGGAAAAAATTAGCGGAGAAATGTTTACATAATATTTTTTTTAAATCTTATGTGCTTAAAAAAATTTTTTCATCATGACCAGCCAGCCCACTGGAAATGGGGAGTGCTAGCGGCTTTGGTCGAGAGCGCTTATTGTTTGTTGGTAGTTGGAGCAGTCTTGCCGATAGTTGAGTTAATAGTTACTCGCTTGCAGTTGAATTCAGCCGGGTCGACACCACCGATTTTGTTCTTCTTTTTTTATCTGCTTTTTTTCGTTTTTTCGGTAGCTATCTCTGGAATAGTTGTTTTTGGTTATCCAGCCTATTTAGCCTTTGAGAAAAAATATAAAGAAGCGCTGGCAACTGTTGGAATCAGCGCTCTAACCTTCGTGGTAGTGATTGTTTTGGTCTTGGTTTTATTGGTGGTTATTTAATTTTTTTAAAAAACAGCTCAGATTTAATTTGAACTGTTTTTTTGTTTTTTACTTTTTAATTGGTTTCTCATTTGTCATTCTGAGCGGAGCCCCGATGTACATCGGGGCGCAGTCGAAGAATCTCTGTCTCATCTACGTAATAATCTACTTTTTTATGACTAAAAAAGTAGCAAAAAAGTCCTGGGGATTATGTCTCTTTGCGCCAAGAGACATAATGAGGCGCGGTTCATTGTTGAACTTTAGTTCGTTCTACCCGTCCCGCCCCTAAGGAAAGACCAAAGAGGCCGGGTCGGGACTCTGCGCCGCATCCGCCCCAGGCCCCAACTAGATTTATAGATTCGGAGAGTTAATAATAGGTAAGTAAAAAATATCACCCCGATTTTTGTTTGGAGATAAGACAAAATTTTGCTAAAATAGCCATATGAAACATCGAATGATAACCAGAAAAATTTATACTGACCACCCGATGCGGATCCGGATCCTCTGGGGAGGGATATTTTTATTTGGACTAATTATTATTGGCCGATTATTTTGGCTACAAATATTACATCATCGGGATTATTTGGAACTGGCATCGCAACAACATGATATCTACCAAGAGTTGTTACCGGATCGAGGGATTATTTATACCCAGGATACGCGGGTTCAAGATAAAGACAACCCCAAACTTTTTCCCGTGGCGACCAATCGTGATTTTTATTTAATCTATGGTCAGACTTATGCCATCGATGATCCAGGGGCAACAACAGAAAGGCTTAATTCGGTCTTGGCTTTACCCCAAGCGGTGGCTGATCGCATCCAAACTCAGCTAGCAAAATATAATGATCCTTATGAGCCTTTGGCTCATCGGGTGACCGAAGAAAAAATCCAAAAAGTTGCCGAGCTTAACTTGGCAGGCATCAAGTGGGTTAAGGAAAAATCGCGTTATTATCCAGAGAATAATATTGGCAGTCATGTTTTGGGCTTTGTTGGTTTTGTTGATGATAAACTAGTCGGGCAATACGGTTTAGAGGGTTACTACAATTCTCAAATATCTGGTCAGGCCGGTTTTGTTAAGTCTGAGCGAGACGCCAGCGGGAGCTTAATTGGTGTTGGTGAACATGATTATGCTAGTCCAGAAAATGGCTCAAGTTTAGTTCTAACCATTGATGACACAGTCCAGACCGTGCTTTGTCAAAAACTAGATGAAGCGGTCGAGCGTTACAAGGCCGAAGGGGCGAGCGTGGTGGTGATGGATCCTAAGACCGGGGCGATCTTAGCCATGTGTGGTTGGCCGAATTTTGACCCTAATGATTATGGCAATGTAGAAAATATCAAATATTATAATAATCCGACTGTTTTTGCAGCTTATGAGCCGGGATCGGTTTTTAAACCAATCACTATGTCGATCGCCCTGGATCAGGGTAAAGTGACACCAGAGAGTACTTACGAGGACACTGGTGAAGTTAAGATTGGTCAGTACTCGATTAAAAATTCTGATCTTTTAGCGCATGGCACTCAGACTATGACTGATGTTTTAAAATTTTCTCTCAATACCGGTGCTATCTTTGCCATGCGTCAAGCCGGGCCAGAGACCTTTCGTGACTATGTCGAAAAATTTGGTTTTGGTGTTTTATCGGGGATACCCCTCGAAGGTGAGTCGCCAGGCACCATCGCTTCACTTTATAAAAAAGGCGAAATCTATCCCGTCACTGCCTCGTTTGGCCAGGGGATAATGGTGACGCCGCTGCAGGTGGCGACGGCTTTTTCGGCTCTAGCTAATGGTGGTAAATTAATGAGGCCATATATAGTCGATAGGGTGATCGATCCGTCGGGAATTGAGATTAGAACCGAGCCACAAGAGATTCGTCAGGTAATCAGCCCACGTACTTCTGTTCTAATCTCTGGTATGCTAGTCCAAGTGGTGCAAGAAGGCCATGCCAAACGAGCGGCAATTCCTGGTTATTATGTCGCTGGCAAAACCGGCACGGCGCAGGTGGCTAATCCTAGTACTGGAGACTATAATAGCGGTAAGACAATTCATACTTTTGGCGGATTTTTTCCAGTCTCGGATCCGCAGTTAGTGGTGGTCGCTCGTTTTGATAGTCCGCAAACCAGTCAGTGGGCCGAAGGTACGGCCGTGCCGTTTTTTGGTGAAATTGGTAAATTTTTAGCTAGCTATTATCAAATTCCACCGGATGCCGCTCAGTAGATTGATTTTTTACTCTAAATTAGCTAGAATGGTGGGACATTAATATGCGAAAAATAATTCAAAAAATTCTCCGTTTTCTGGCCAGACGGACGCTCAAGCGCTATCAACCGCAGGTGGTTGGTATTACTGGTAGTGTTGGTAAAACCTCAACCAAAGAGGCGGTTTATACGGTTTTATCTAGCGAATTTCGGGTCCGCAAAAATTATAAAAATTATAATAATGAATTAGGCGTGCCACTAACCATTATTGATGCTGACACCGGGGGCAAAAATCCGTTTAAGTGGCTGGTTGTTTTTTTAAAAGGTTTGAGTTTAATTATCTTGCCCAAAAAGAAAAATTACCCGGAGATATTAATTTTAGAAATGGGGGCGGATAAGCTGGGGGATATTAAATATTTAACCGAATTTGTAAAATGCCAAGTTGGCGTGGTAACAGCAGTGGCTCCGGTACACACCGAGTTTTTAGGTGACCTCGATAGTGTGGCTAGAGAAAAACAGACTCTGGCTAAGAGTTTGTCGAGTGATGGGGCAGCTATTCTTAATATTGATGACTCGATGGTTGCTAAGATGATTGATGGGCTAAAATGTCGGGTCTTAACTTATGGTTTTTCTGATAATGCTTTGGTTAGAGCTTATGAAGAGACAATCGCCGGTCAAAATGTTTCTCGCCCAGAGGGTATTAAATCAATTAGTGGTGTGACTTTTAAAATTAGTTATCAAGGCAGTACGGTGCCGGTTTTTTTGCCGGCTATTCTGGGCCACCACTCAATTATGTCAGCTCTAGCCGCGGTGGCGGTGGGAACGGTTTTTAAAATAAACTTAATCAGAATCGCCGAAAATCTTAAACAATATAAATCACCACCCGGTCGGATGAATTTGATTGATGGGATTAAATACACCTTAATTATTGATGATACCTATAATTCGTCGCCAATCGCGGCTCTAGCGGCTTTAGAAGTTTTGGGTAAGATTCAATTGCCGTCACCGCATAAAAAATACGCTGTTTTGGGTGATATGTTAGAGTTGGGTACTTATGCCGATAAGGGTCACTTGGAAGTCGGTCGGAAAGTAGCGGAATTAGGTATTGACTATTTGGTTACTGTTGGTAGTCTATCTAAACAAACAGCCAATGCGGCTAAGGGCGCTGGTCTATCTACTGATCAGGTTTATAGCTTTGATAAAGCGGAAGAAGCTGGTAAATTTTTGCAAGAGCGAATTGATCAGGGCGACTTAATTTTAGTTAAAGGCTCGCAAGGCGTGCGGATGGAAAAAGTAGTCAAAGAACTGATGGCCGAGCCGTTACGTGCCGAGGAGCTTTTGGTGCGGCAAACCGGGCAGTGGCGGAATAGGTGAGTATGCAGGTCTTAGTATGTAGTATGCGGGGAAGACTGTTTTGCTTCAGCGGCGCGGATTAAACCAACTAATAGTTTGCTGCAATTAATAGTTATAATGTAGGTTGCTTGATAATAGTTATTTTCTAGATAGTTAATATCTTTGGCAATAATCAGTTGGTTCTGTAGCTCAACTAGTGAACTTTTAGCTATAGTGTAGAAATGGGCCTTGTCGGCTTTGGATTTTCGGCTAAAGCCTTCGGCGATATTAGAAGTAACCGAGACGGCAGCTCGGCGCATTTGGTCTGTCAATCCGTAGATTTCTTTTTTAGGAAAATTTTCAGTCGCTTTATAAATTGTCAAGACTAGCTCGCGGGCCCTTTGCCAGGCTATAAGATCGGTGAAGGATTTGATTTTTTCCGACATAAAGTTGTATTTATTAATTAATATTAGAATAATAAAAAACTAGGCATTAAAATCATCTAAATCTTTTATTAAAAATTGTTTAATTTTCCCGCATACTGCATACTAAGACCTATATACTAAATACGGCCTTATCGTCTAGTGGTTAGGACGACGCCCTCTCACGGCGTAAACCCGGGTTCGAGTCCCGGTAGGGTCACCAAAGAAAAAAAGTATCGAGACCCGGTGGGGTGCCCTTTGTGGTTCCAGACCCGAGTGCCCCGCGAGTTCGGTAATTAGATAACCAGAAAATCGTCTATAAATTTAGGCGATTTTTTGATTTATTTTTTTGGCTTGGTTAATTTGCAATTTAGATAAATTAGGATTATTATATTTAAAGATAATTTATCTAATATAATGATAGAAATATGGCTAATTATACCCAAAAAAGAATTTTGCTTATTTTAACTGGAGGAACAATCGCCGGGAATGTTGCAACTAATGATGTGGCTGAGAAAAAAATGTCTAGTCCTGACAGTTTTCGCGCAACCCTAGAAGCTTCTATAGAAATTGTAAAAAGAAATTGGAGTATCGAGATTAAGCCGGAAATTGTCGAGTTGTTTAACGTTGATAGTTCCGATATACTTCCGGAAAACTGGTCGACATTAGCCGCTAAAATAGCTGAGTCGTATGATGATTTTGATTCTTTTATAATACTCCACGGAACCAATACTATGGGCTACACCGCGGCGGCGTTGTCTTTTGCATTGGAAAATATTAATAAACCGGTTATTTTAACCGGTGCACAGGTGCCCCTGGGTTATTTAGGTTCTGATGCTACGACTAATCTTGTTAACTCTCTACGATTGGCTGTCTGGGGCTATCATCCGATAAAAGGCGTGATGGCCGTTTTTGGTAGTAAGATTATATCTGGCGTTAGGGTAAAGAAGGGTACAGATTTTGATTATGATCCATTTGCTTCTTTCATCACTGGTGCTCTGGGTCAAATCGGAAGGTTTATCAGAATATCCGAGCCGGCTCTAGAAAAGCATATTTCTTATTTATCTAAAGTAAAACCGTTGGCGATACAATCACGCGTACTAAGCGTGAAAAAAGATTTTGATACCGCTAGTATTGCCTCATTAACAGAATTTCCCGGCATGTCACCCAACATTTTTCGGACGTTGGTCGAAAATAATGGAGTGAAGGCTTTTATTTTTAGAGCTTTTGGTGCCGGCGACGCCAGTATGCATATAATGAAAGGATTCGAATATTTAAAAGAAAAAAATATTCCTATTGTGGTGACATCTCAAGCCCCGCAGGGAGTGGCTAGTTTTCAGGTAAACGAATCAGGCAAGTTTTTGAAGGATAGAGACTTAGCTATTCCTGCTTATGACATGAGTATTGAATCTATGACCACTAAGCTTGCTTGGCTATTAGCTCAAAAATTTAGCTACGAACAGATTAAACAAAAAATGTTGGAAGACTTGCATGGTGAGGTAAATATCGAAAATGAACTAATATAAAAGTTTTTTTGGATGAGTATTAACTTTACAATTGTTGCTTTAGGCTCAGCTTTTTTTGCCGCTATTGCTAATATATTAGCGCGCGTTCTCTTAAAAGAAAATTTAAGGTCGAAAGATATTATTGGTATAAATTTTTTGACCATGGGAGCGATTCTAGTATTATTTTCTCCGACTTTTTATTATTTTAATGCTACTAGATACACGCTTTTTCTGATTTTATTAGTTAGTTCAATTGACGTGCTGGCTAATTTTTTTTATTTTAAGACTTTTGAAAAGACAGAAGCCAGCGTAGCTACACCAATTTTGTCACTCGCTCCTGGATTTACTTTTATTTTTGGCTGGTTTCTATTAGGTGACGTCGTATCTGTTAGTACTTATATTATCTCCATTATTATAATAGTATTAGTAATATTTTTCTCTACTAATTTTAAAGACTTTAAAGAATTTAAAACAGCAACATTATCTCCAGCCATATTAGCTTCAATATTATTTGGTATTTCGGCTATCCCTTCTAAGGCACTACTTAGTACATTACATGCCATAAACGCCCCCACATTGTACATGTATCGAGCGGGGATAATCGCTTTATTCGCCCTATTGTTTTTTAGGTTTCCTATAAAAGAGATATCCATTAAACAATACAGGTTAATTTTTGTTAGAAGTCTTTTTGTGATAGTACAATGGTTATTACTCTATTTTGCGCTCTCTCGAGGTAATGCTGGGGTGACCATCACGCTCGGTAACATTACGCCAATTTTTGTTTTTATTTTTGGCGCAATATTTTTGCGCGAAAAAGTTACTACTAGGAAAGTAATAACGGCCTTATTAATTTTAGTCCTATCTTTATTGATAAAATAATTAATATTATATCTCCGAGTATGGTGTCCGGCTCGAATTTTAATACATCTTTTCAGATTCTCTGGAACAAAAGATCACCTATAAGTTTGGGTGGCTTTTTGATATACTCTTAGAATATGTCGAAGCCATTAAGTGATTTCATCCATCGACACTTTTTTGCCACTTGGATCGGCCGGCTGGGTAATCATCTTTTTTCGTCGGTCGAGCTTTTATTAATGAAACCGTACAAAGACAAGAAAATTTTAGAGATGATAAATGAACTAAGAAAAGAAGGCCATTTCCTTTTTAAGCCCAGTGAAATATTCCATATTTATTCTATTGCCCAGGCCTGTACTAAACTGGGAGGTGATTTCGCCGAAGTCGGCGTCTATAACGGCACTTCAGCTAAAGTAATCTGCCGAGTAAAGGGCGATAGAAATTTATACTTATTTGATACTTTTTCAGGCATACCCGAGGTCGGCGGCAACGATGGCCGATTTCACAAAAATATGTTTGTTGCCAGTGAAGAAAGTGTCAAAAAGCGTTTAGCCGGTTATTCTAATGTAAAAACATACCAGGGGGTATTTCCAGCCACTTCTGGCCCCATAAAGGATAAAAAGTTTGCTTTTGTTCATCTCGACGTTGATGTTTATGTCAGTACTAAAGCGGCCTTAGAATTTTTTTATGACCGAACTGTGCCGGGAGGAATTATTTTAACTCACGATTACGCTCAAGCTGCTGGCGTGCGGCAAGCTTTTAATGAATTTATGGCTGATAAGCCGGAAGGGATAATAGAATTGTCGTTCACCCAAGCTATAGTGGTCAAATTGTAGTCGCGGCGTACTCAGTTTATATAAATAGCAATCGCTCTAAAAACGGTTTTTTGATATAATAGTTAAATCTATTTATAAATTAATTAAAAATGGATGACCAAAAAAATTTTAACCCTGGGACTAATGCTGGTAGTCGGAGCATTGTTTCTCAGTGGTTGTGTCAAAAGCGCGTCCGATCGTCCGATTAATGATCTAACACCAGCCGCCGAGGAGACAAATTTACCGCTTAGCGGTAACGATTGCGAAGCCGCTTGTGCCAACTATGTGAACAAATGTTTAACTTTAGTCCCCAACGCTGACCATGTTTTATTCGAAGATGGTTTAAACACTTGTCTGGAAGAGTGCGCTGATTGGAGCGCCAACAAAATTAGCTGTATTTTGAGTTCTGTCGCTTGTTCAGAGATGAGTGATATCTGTGAATTATAAAGCCGTTGCTTTGGGAGTAATGCATTTTGGGTCAAAGTCGATAATAATACTTAATAATAAACTTTACCCGAAAGGGCAATCAAAAGATCGCTCGCCAGGCGTTTTTTTAGTAGATAGTTAAGGCTAAGGAACGTTTATAAAAAAACCGCCGAGCTGATAGGCTCTAAGGCGGTAGTAGGTAAGTGTGGAGAAGCGGTTTTTTTACCGCTTTTTCTCTTTGGCCGCGACATAGCGGCAAAGGGGACACCAGCCCTTGTGGGTCATGAAGGCCCAGAGGCCGAAGAAGATCGCGCCGACCAGCAGGCCGGCGATCCAGTTGCCGGAGGTAAGGCCGACAACGAGTCCAACCACGACCGCGATCAGAATCATGATGATCTTCAACGTTTTCATCGCATCCTCCTGTTTGGTATTTTATTGGTACCATTATTATTCAAATATGTCAAGATTTTGAGTATCTTAATTTGTTTTATTGTTTTGACTTTGAGAATATGCTATAATTTGAAGTTATGCTATAATTTGAAGTAAATTCGGTCAGAGCACGGTTTATGATTAATACAAAAAAGATCAGGAAATTTTTCCCGGCCATCAAGGCGGGGAGGGTAGTTTCTAATAATGCAGCTAGTACTCAGGTTCCGGCTCAGCTTTTGGATTTATTTAAGAAGCTTATAGTCCAGTATGATAATGTCCATCGGGGTCAGGCAGAGTCTTCGCTTCTAACTACCGAGAAGTTTGAATCTTCTTATGACACCATCGCCCAGTTTATCGGTGCTCCTTCTCGGAAAAATATTATCTTATATCGCAATGCCACCGAGGCAATTAATTCGGTCATGTATTCTTTGATGACTGAATTTAAAGATGGCGACAATTTAGTCACCACCTTGATGGAACATAATTCTAATTATGTTCCTTGGTACGGGTTGTGTAAGGAAATATTGCCTAAGTTCGGAGTCAATGTTGAATGTCGGCTAGCTAAATTTGATAAAGAGACCGGCGAGCTTGATTTGAATCATTTAAAATCTTTGGTCGACAATCGGACTAAAATAGTCTGTTGCACTGGCGCCTCAAATTTTTTAGGCACTAAAATTCCGATCAGGAAAATCAGGGAGATCGCTGATGCTAGCGGCTACCTTCAACCGAATGGCGAAAAAAAATCTTATTTTTTAATTGATGGCGCTCAAGTTGTCCCTAACACTTTTGTTAATGTTAGTGAATTGGGGGTAGATTTTTTTGCTTGGTCTTTTCATAAAATGTTAGCGCCTTTTGGTGTCGGCGCTTTGTACGCCAGAGAAGAACTCCTAGAAAAGATGCGGCCGTTTCTTTACGGTGGCGATATGATTGCCGAAGGACAAGTGAGTCCAGAAAAAGTTGGCTATAATTTATTACCTTGGAAATTTACGGCCGGAACGCCCAATATTTTGGGAACGATTCTTTCCGCTCAAGCCCTGAGACTATTGATGGATTTTTCTTTAAATCCGGGAAAATATCGATATTTTATGACGGATAAAAAAATAGAAGCCTCGGATGTTAAAAAGGCGATGGAAAATATTGAATCTCACGAAAAAGCTTTGATTAGTGAGGCACTAAAAATATTAGGCGAAATCCCGTCATTAAATATTTTTGGTCCCAAAAATTTTGAGGGCAGAACTTCTTTAGTTGCTTTTACTCATAAAGATAAAGATCCTTTCAAAATTGCCGAGGAGTTAAGCAAGTTGGGTGTAGAATCCAGAGCTGGCTGTCATTGTGCCACTCTAGCGCATCATTATTATAAGTTGGACCCTCCAGCTAGTTGCCGACTGAGCTTTTACATTTATAATGATATTAAAGATGTTAGACAAGCATGCCTGGCTGTAAAAAAAATTATTGAGAATAATAAGTAAAATATAAATAAAATTAATTCTAAAAAACATGCAACAATGTTCAATTTATGACAAGTCGTTGAGATTCTCTCGGGCCACTTATGGAATTTTGGTTTTGGTTGCTTTTTTAATTCATAATCAGTGGCTGGTTTTAGCGGCTGGCCTTTTGACAATTGTGGGAGCTTTATCTTTAAAACTCAATATTCCTTATCAATTCCACGTTTTAGTTTTTAAAAAAGGCGGCCTATCATCAGTTCAGAAAGATTCGGGAGAGCTAGGTTTCGTCGCCGGCATGACCGGGGCACTCCTGCTGATTGGTTTTTTGTTTCTCTATTTCGGCAAATTTGTTGAATTTGCCTGGATTTATATCTTAGTCGTGGATCTATTGATATTTTTGGCTTGTTTTGTTGGTTTTTGCGTGGCGACCTTGATGTACGTTTTATTCAAGAAGTTACTCAGTAAAAATAATCCATAGAAACGTCTAACTATTAGATATGGTGGAGGCTGATAAAAATCAAAACGGTGGTAAAAAAATTGGTGGTGATGATTATCGCAACAATGATTGTTGGCTGGTAAAAAATTTGGGCTATGCTCCATACCGGCGTTGTCAGTACTGCGAATTTAAATTTCGCCGTTGTCTCTTCCTCCAATATCAAGTCATTAGTTTATTCTTAATAGCGTTGGCTTTTATACTCTTTATTTTGATTGAGAAAAGACTCTCCTGGTTGGTAGTGATCACAGTTTTTATTCTGGTCATTGTCTACGGTTATTTTTTTAACCGTAGTACTGAGAGAATTATCAAAGCCAATTTTTCCTTAAAAAGAGCAACCGATGCTCTAAAAGAATTGACTGATAATCTAGAAAGTAAAGTGGCCGAACAGACCAGCAGAATTAGTGATAAAAACAAGCATCTTGAAGAGTTGCTAGGCATGAAGTCAGATTTTTTGCGGGTAGTTAATCATCAGCTCAATACGCCGCTATCAGTGATGCGCAGCGCCTATTCGATGTTGCAGGAAAAGACTTTGCCGCCAAAACAGGCATTGATATATTTGGGTTCGGGTTTAGAAGCGATGAGTAATACAATTCAAGATTTTTGGGATGCTTTTGAGCTGGAAGGTCAAGAGATGCAAGCTAACTTCGCCGTTGTCGATATCGAACGGATTATTAATGATCAAGTTGATACTAAGCGATTGTTAAAGATTACTCAAGAAAGGAAAATCAAATTGGTTTATCAGAAGCCATCTTTTGAGGTGCCTAAAGTTTTTTGTGATCCCAAAAAGATTGTTCACGTAATTTCTAATCTATTAGATAATGCTATTTTTTATACACCGGCTGGTAGTGTGACTGTTTCACTCGGCAAAGTTAAACAAAATACTAGTGAGTATCTGAAAGTTTTTGTTACAGATACTGGTGCCGGTATATCGCTCGATGATCAAAAAAGAATGTTTCGCAAGTTTTCCCGTGGCGATAGCGCCAATAATTTACATCCCGATGGATCGGGCTTGGGTCTATATATTGCTCAAAAAGTTGTGGGTGGCTGCGGTGGAAAATTAGAGTTAGAAAAAACTGAAATTGGTAAGGGTACGACTTTTAGCTTTATTTTGCCGATTTCTACTGGTCAAGCGGAAACTAAAGAAAAGGTTTTAGCCGCCCAGTTTAAGGTAGGAGTAAGAAACAGTAAGAACACCGTAGCTAAGGCTAAACAGCGTCCCAGTATTCTTCTGATTGAAGATCAGCAGTTGTTAGTTGAAATGTATGACTCCTATTTGAGAAGCCACGGTTTTAATTTTTATTCAGTGTCAGATGTTAAAACCGCTTTGGCTAAGTTGAGAGAAGTCTCCGTCGATGTGGTTTTGTTAGATATCATTTTACCCCAGAAGAGGGAAGATGGTTCGGTTTATACCGTTGCCGAACAAGGTTGGAGTTTTTTGGAGGCAGCTAAAAAAGATCCGGCGATATCAAAAATTCCTGTGATTATTTTTACCAATCTTAATACTGATCAAGACCGCGAAAAAGCCAAAAAGTTGGGTGCCGCGGCTTATGTGTTTAAAGGCAATACCGAGCCAAAGGATTTGATTAAGGTGATTAATAATAGTTTAGAGAATATACAACCCTTATCTTGAGAGCTAGATGAGCTTAAAAATCGCCGAAAAGGCGGTTTTTTGGTATAATGCAATTATATATGGTTATCTTTGGGCAGTATTTATTTTAATTGTTTTAAGTTAAAATTCATGAGACAGTTTTTTGCCTCCATCATAGCTGTGGTAATAATCGTTAGTCTAGTAGTGCTAGGTTTTACTTTCTGGCAAGTCCGTCAGCAGCAGACATCATTAGTGGATGACTTGCAGCGTCGGACTACACTTTTAGCTGACAGCCTTAAAGAATCTATTAAACCTTCATATTTGAGTAATACTACTGCCACTTTACAAGATTTGCTTGATAAATTTGTGGGGCGAGAGCGTTTGTTAGGTTTAGTTGTTTATGATAATAAGGGCGATTTATTCGCCTCATCGACCGGTCTGCCGCCAGATTTGGTTCAGAATGTCACTATACCAGAAAAGGCGATGGATCTAGACAGCGCTGAAGGTGACTTTTCTACCTCTGGTGGCGATAAAGTATATGTCTTTGCTACTCCGTTGCATCAAGACGAAAAAGTGATAGGAGTATTAACGGTATTCCAAAGGGCTGGTTATATTGATGATGCAATTAGTCAGATTTGGAAAACTAATTTATTACGTCTTTTAGTCCAGGCACTATTATTTGCTATTGCTGTAGCGTTGATTTTACGTTGGATTATTTATCAGCCGATAATAACCATGGTTAAAACAATTCGCCAAGCGCGTAGTGGTAAGATTGACGAAGATTTTGGTGCACAGAAAAATTATGGTTTTTTTAAGCCAGTCGCAACCGAAATCACAAAAATAGCCAGGAGTCTAATTTCGGCGAGAACAGCAGCCAGCGAAGAAGCTAGAATGCGTTTAGAAAAACTGGATTCGCCCTGGACGGCGGAACGACTGAAGGAGTTTTTTAAAGCTTATCTCAAAGATCGTCGAATATTTGTGGTTTCCAATCGTGAGCCCTATATCCACAAAAAAATTAAAAATGAAATAAGTTATGATGTGCCAGCGAGCGGCATGGTCACTGCTCTAGAGCCGGTTATGGGAGCCTGCGGCGGTTTGTGGTTGGCTCATGGTAGTGGTAATGCTGATAAATTGACGGTAGATGCTGAAAACAAAATTCAAGTCCCGCCGGATGAACCAAAATACACTTTAAAACGTCTGTGGTTAACTGAAAAAGAAATAAAAGAGTATTATGTGGGATTTTCCAATGAAGCATTATGGCCCCTGTGTCATATAGCCCATACTCGGCCCATATTCCGTAAGAATGATTGGCTGACATATCAGAAGGTTAATAATAAATTTGCCCAGGCGTTATTGGCAGAAATTAAAGATGTACCTAGACCGATTATCCTTGTCCAAGATTACCACTTTGCTTTATTGCCAAAAATGATTAAAGATAGCCGACCGGATGCCGAGATCGAGCTATTTTGGCACATTCCATGGCCGAATGCGGAGGTGTTTAGTATTTGTCCTTGGCGAAAGGAGATTTTGAAAGGTATGCTCGGGGCCGATGTTTTAGGCTTTCACACCCAGCAGTATTCTAATAATTTTATGGAAACTGTCAGTAAAGAGATCGAATCTCTAGTTGATCTGGAAAAATTTGCCATCACTCACGAAGGCCATACCGCCTATATTAAACCTTTCCCCATCAGCGTTGCATTTACTAATGGTGAAAGCACAAAGACCGCACCAAAATCTGAATTGTTAGAAGATTTAAAACTAAAATCTAAAATTTTGGGTGTCGGCGTAGATCGATTAGATTACACTAAGGGAATTCTGGAGAGGTTTAAAGGTTTAGAATTCTTTTTTAATATCTATCCAGCCTATAAAGAACGATTCACATTTTTGCAAATTGCGCCACCTAGTCGTGAGGGCGTGGAAAAATATCGCCAATTTAATGAAGAAGTTACACAAGAGGCAGAAAGAATAAATCAGAAATTCGAAAAAAATGGTTGGCAGCCAATAGTTTTTTTAAAAGAGCATCATACTCATGAAGAAATTTATCCGCTGTATCGTGCTGCCCAGATTTGTTTAGTAACCTCATTAAGTGATGGCATGAACTTGGTGGCCAAAGAATTTGTGGCTGCCAGGAGCGATGAGTCTGGGGTTTTAATTTTGAGCCAATTTACCGGTGCCGCACGTGATCTTCAAGGCGCAATCATTATTAATCCTTATAGTGCCGAAGAGACAGCCGAAGCGATTTATCAAGCCATAACCATGCCAGAATCGGAGCAACATCGTCGTATGAAAAAAATGCGCGACACAGTTAAAAACTATAATGTTTATCGTTGGGCAGCGGAATTTTTGAAGGCTATAACCAACTTGAGTTGATTTTGAATAATTACATAAGTATGAAAATAGCAATTATTTGTTCAAACTTATTTAATATTGATAGGAAGAACAGGACGGGCACTGGTATTTTTAATTATATTTTGATAAATAATTTAGCAAAATTTAAAAAAAAGAATTGCGCTATTACGGTATTCACTTCCGGCGCATCTTCTTTGCCCGTCAAAGTTAAGAGTATTGATTTCCAGCCATCTGTATTTGATCAAAAGATAGTCAAAAATGGAAAACATATAATGTTTGAGCTAGCGCTTATTTCCCGGGCATTTTTAGGTCAGAGTAAGTTTGATGTTTTTCATGTAAATATAGGTGACGGGGATTTGGTTTTGCCTTTCTCAGGTTTTGTCAGGAAGCCAATATTAGTTACTCTCCATCATATTATTAATGAGGATTTTACCAGAAAATATTTTTCAATATTTAAAAATAATAAAAATGTTTTTTTCGTTTCGGTGAGTAATTATCAAAGAAAAATTTTGCCAAGTTTGAATTATATAGAAACTATTTATCATGGTGTGGACACTAAAAAATTTGGCTTTAATCCCAGAGGAGGGAAGAGCATTATGTGGGCTGGTAGAATTATCCCGGAAAAAGGACCAGATGTAGTTATCCAATTAGCTCAAAGGACAAAACACAAAGCAAAATTATTTGGCATTATTAAATATGGGTTTGAAGATTGGTATAAGCAGAATATAAAAAATCAAATTCCAAGCAAAAAGAGTGACCCCCTAGTTTCTCTCCACGTCGGTTATGAGCGAGATCGTTTGATTAGATACTATCAAACCAGCAAACTTTTTTTGTCGCCGATTCTGTTGGAAGAATCTTTTGGTTTGGTATTCATAGAGTCAATGGCTTGTGGTACTCCCGTTGTGACTTTTGCTAGAGGGTCGGCCCCGGAGATTATTAAAGACGGCCAAACTGGTTTTTTGGTTAATCCGTCTAATGATGATATTCGTGGTGATTGGATTATCAAAAAAACCGGCTTAGCTGGTTTGCACGAAGCGGTAGAAAAAATATTTTCAATGCCGGCCGAAGAATACAGTTTAATGCGGCGAGCGTGCCGGGAACATGTAATCCACAATTTTTCGGCCAAAAAAATGGCGGAAAAATATTTAGATGTGTATAAAAAAATTTATTCTTGAGTTAATCCAAACTTAGTATTTTATTCAAATTAAGCTACAGACAAAGACATGAAATATGATCTAATTGTCATCGGTGGTGGACCGGCAGGGATGATGGCGGCTGGCCGGGCGGGACAAAATGGTGCTAACGTTTTGTTGTTGGAAAAAAATGATAAATTAGGTCTAAAACTTCTGATTACTGGCAAGGGTCGTTGCAATATTACTAACGCTGAGTCAGAACAAAGGAATATCGTTGATCAATTTGGCCCCAGGGGTAAATTTTTGTTTTCGGCTATTAGTAGGTTTGGTCCCGGTGAAGTGGTAGATTTTTTTAATCAGCGCGGACTAGTTACTAAAGTCGAGCGGGGGAACCGCATTTTTCCAATTAGTGATGAGTCGAATAGTGTCTTAGATGTTTTGGTTGATTATTTAAAACAAAATAAAGTGCATATTAAAACCAGAGCGGAAGTAAAATCAATCTTTTGTGTTGATAATAAAATACAAAAAGTTATCTTAAAAAGCAGCGAAGAGCTAACTGCCAAAAATTACGCCATTTGCACCGGTGGCAAGTCTTATCCTTTGACTGGCTCAAGCGGCGATGGTTATGTTTGGCTAGCTAAATTGGGGCATACTATTGTTTTGCCGCGGCCGGCTTTGGTACCAGTTATCGCCGAGGAGTCATGGATCAAAGATCTAGAAGGTTTGAGTCTAAAAAATGTGGCGATTACTGTTATTCAAAATAATAGAAAGGTTGACTCACGATTTGGCGAGGCTCTGTTTACTGATAATGGTTTGAGTGGGCCAATTGTTCTAGATCTAAGTAAAAAAGTTGGTCAGTTGCTTGATAGCAGTCCAGTGGAGCTAGCTATTGATTTTAAACCGGCGCTGGATTACCCCACGTTAGACAAAAGGATCCAAAATGATTTTAGTCAGTTTAATAGTAAAATGTTTAAAAATAGTTTAGATTTAGTATTACCTCAGAAATTAATCCCGATTATTGTGCGTCTATCTGGCATTAATCCAGAAAAAAAGGTTAATTCAATTACCAAAGAAGAGCGTAAGCGGCTATTGCATTTGCTTAAAGACCTTAGGCTCAAAATAAAAAAGTTGGTTGGTTTTAATAAAGCGATCGTCACTACCGGCGGCGTGGAGCTAAAAGAGGTTGATCCTAAGACCATGAGATCAAAAATTGTTACCAACCTCTTTTTGGCGGGGGAAGTGTTAGATCTCGATGGTCCAACCGGCGGTTTTAATCTGCAATCCTGTTGGAGCACGGGTTTTGCTATTGGGGAAAATTTTTCTCGGTAATCAAAATCGCCCTTGGGGCGATTTTTTGGTTTAGTAATATTTATTACTGAGTCGGTTGAGGCTGGGCGGAATCTGGTTGAGCCGGGGCGGCCGCAGCTGCTGGTCTAATTTGGATCGAAGTAGCGGTGATACTGCCATCAGAGTTGGTTTTGCCGTTGGCCATAATGGTTTGGCCAACGCCTAAATCAGCCGCGTTGCCATCAATAGTCTTGCCCACACTAGTGCCGGCGGAATAAAGAATTATCTTTGAGCCACCATCATTAAGTTTGACTGTAATACTTTTATCATCTTTGGCAATAATCTCACCATTGGCAAAACCGCCGCCGTTTTGATTTTTACTTAAATTCATACCGTTTGGACCCTGCTGACCCCCAGGACCAAAATTACCAGTCATGGCGAATCCGCGGCCGGCTGACTTTTGACTTTGGCCATATTTTAGGCCGCCGTAGAAGGCACCAGCGCCGACAATCAGTAGAATAACGATGAAGATTGGAATGATTTTTTTCATAGGTTTTATTATTAGTTATTTGTTATCTGTTATTTGGTGTAGGAAACCCTAGTTTTTTTTAAAGGTTAGAAGCAAGCTATACCAAATAACAAATACCAAATAGCAGATAATTTTATTCGTATCTTAGGGCATCAATTGGATTTAATTTAGAAGCTCGTTGAGCCGGGTAATAGCCAAAAATAATACCAATAACTGCTGAAACGCCAAAAGCTAAAATTACCGACGTTGATGAAACTTGGGCGGCAATCCCGCCAAACTTGTAAACCGCGTAGGAAGCTAGCCAGCCAAAGATAATACCAATAATCCCGCCGATAAAGGTTAGCATTACTGCTTCAGCTAAGAATTGTCGGTTGATATCTCGTCTTTTGGCACCGACGGCTTTACGCAGGCCGATCTCGCGCGTTCGTTCGGTAACCGTTGTAAGCATCATATTCATAATGCCAATGCCGCCGACAATTAAGGAGATGCTAGCAACGGCGGCTAGCAGTAAAGTTAAAGTTTTAGTGATCGAAGAAGCGCTTTCCAGAATATCCGCCTGGTTCATTATTCTAAAATCAGCTAAGGTCGGGTCAGTAATTCCGTGGCGGCTGAGTAGCAGGGCAGTAATCGCGTCTTGGACCGCAGTCATTGATTCTTCGTCAATGGTTTGGACGTTAATTGAATTAACGTATTGGCCACCAGTAAAAAACTGTTGAGCGGTTGAGATCGGGATATAAATTATATCGTCCTGATTATTAAAACCACTGCCGCCCTTGGCTTTAGTTATGCCGATAACTTTAAAATTAATTTTGTTGATTCTAATTGTTTGGCCAACTACATTGGCGGCAGCTTCACCAAAAAGATCATCTCGAGTAGTTGGTCCGAGCACGGCGACCTTGGAAGTGCTTTTGATATTTTGATCAGTAATAAATGTCCCGTCAGTCATTTCAATATTTTTTATCGGGGCGTAATTGCTAGTTGTCCCGACGATAGATGTATTGGTATTAGTACCTTTAGCCGTAATTTGGTAGCGGCTAGAGGTCGCTGGCGCCACTGCTTTGACTAAATCAACTTCATCTTGAATCGCAGTCACATCTTCCATGGTTAATGTTTTGGCTGAACCTTGTCCTTGGCTAACCTGGTAACCCTGTCCACCTTGCTGGCCGGGCATTATTTGGATTAAATTTGAACCCAGTGACTGAATATTTGATTCAATTGATCCCTGAGAGCCCTGACCAATGGCGACCATGGCAATGACCGAGCCGACGCCAATAACAATACCTAAGATAGTTAAGCCCGATCGAGCTTTATTAGCTAGCAAGGCTAAAGAAATTTCCTCAAACAGATCAATGGTTCTCATATTTTGTGAGTATCTATTTTTTTACTATCTTCAACAATTAAGCCATCACGGATAACAATCATTCGATTAGCATGCTGCGCCACGTCGCGTTCGTGAGTGATTAGGATGACAGTTCGGTTTTGTTTTTGATTAAGCTCTTTAAATGTTTGTAAAACGATTTCACCAGTTTTAGTATCAAGATTACCAGTGGGTTCGTCCGCTAAAATAATGGAAGGATTATTAACCAACGCTCGAGCAATCGCCACGCGCTGCATTTGTCCGCCAGATAGTTGATTAGACAGATGATAAAAATGCGATTCGTCGAGCCCGGCGTTAGCCAAAGCTAGTTTAGCTTTTTTTTCTCTCTCAGCCTTGGGTAGATCGGCATAAACCAACGGTAACATAACATTACGCAGTACCGAAGAGCGGGAAAGTAGATTAAAAGATTGAAAAACAAAACCAATTTTATTCTTCCTGATGTCAGCTAATTCATCATCCGAGAGCTCGGAAACGTTTTTGCCATCCAGAAAGTATTCACCGCTAGTGGGGGTATCCAGCGCGCCTAAAATATTCATTAGAGTAGATTTACCCGATCCGGATGGTCCAGTGATTGCTATATATTCCCCATCGTTGATGGTAAAAGTTAGCCCCTTGAGAACATTAGCTTCGCCGGCATCGCTGACATAGGTTTTGGTTATATTTTTGCATTCAATCATAATTTAGATTTACATTGGTGGCATCCCGCCATTTGGTGGCATCCCGCCGCCGCCGCTAGTGCTCGTAGATTTGTTACTAGTAGTACTACTATTAGTACTACTATTTCTATTTTGGCCCGGACCAAATTGTAATAAGCTTTTAGCCGAGCTAGTGGTTGAGCTAGTAATGGTGGTGACAATGGTTTTGATTACTACTAGGTCACCCTCGGTTAAGCCATCAAGAACTTCGGTCATTGAGTCATCAGTTAAACCCGTTTGGATAATTTGTTGACGGGGGCTAGCGGAGAGCAGAATGCCGTTGCTATTAGTTGCTTCGGTGTTAGAACTCAGATCTTCATCCGGCATTTCTACATAAGATTCACCGTTGGCTGTTTTGATTGCCGAATTAGCTACTAGTAAAACGTCGGGCCGTGAGTCAGTCATGATGGAGGCGGTAACTGTCATGCCTGGTTTTACTCTTTCATCTTGCGTGTCGAAAACAATTTTTACAGTATAGGTTACCACTCCCGAAGAGACGGTACCCAGGGTGTCAGTTTCGGCGACTTGACCGGTTAGGGTTAAATCGCTGATAGCGTCAAAAGTTAATGTTGCCTTTTGACCAACTTCGACTTGGGCAGCGTCGATTTCGTTAAGAGAAATTTCAGCAATTCGTTGGTCAGTTATCAATGTTCCTAAGGCCGTGCCCGAGGAAACACTATCACCCTTTTCGACATTAACCTTGGCGATGGTGCCTTCAAAGGGAGCGCGGACAGTATAATCAGCCAATTTTTCTCGAGCGTCAGCTAAAGAATTTTCTTTTTGTTGAATCGATAACTCGGCTGATTTTAAATCTAATTCATCAGTGCCACTTTTTAGATCAGCTAAAGACGCTGTTTTTTCAATAATTGTCCGTTCGGCATCAACAATCGTGTCTTTATCATCACGGATAGAGTTTTGCGATGATAATAGAGTTGAAAGGTGGCTATTGGTTTTACTGGTGTAGCTACTGAGTGATGTCAAATGCGTATCGGCTAAAGTCTGTGGCGTGATGCTATGTTCGGTTAAGGTTTTTTTATAAAATTGGATCAAATTATTAGCGCTTTTAACCACTTCAGCCATTTTTTTAGTGGTCTCATAAGTTTGGATAATCAAATCCTCGATTTCTTTATTAGTAGACAACCGAGTGGTTAATTTGTAATCCTCGGCATTTTGATCATAAGCCGCTTTAGCCATTTGATAATTTTGGTTAGTACCACTTTTGTAAGTTGTCACTTGCTCGTCGTACCTTTCGGCGCTATCGGAGTAATAATCAATATTATCTTGGCTGTGGTTAATAGCGTTACCATATAAAATATCATTTAGACCAGTCATGATTGTTGGTAGATCCAAAAAAGCGTTGGCGACGGCGTTAAACCCATCTTCATAAGTTTTGGCCAAATCTTCTGTTGCTCGTTCCTTGGTTTCTTGAGCATTAATTAGGGCATTTTGGGACTGCATTAGAGAAAGCTCATCAACTGGCGTTTGTAATTTTTGCATTGAGATTTTGGCTGATTCTAGACTAGCTAAAGCATCGCGGATGGTTTTTTGGACATCACTAGAATCAATTCTGGCCAAAGTTGTGCCCGCGGTAACTTTTTGCCCAGCGGCCATATTGAGATACAACAAATCACCCGAAGCCTTAGCCGGCAAATCAACTTGGTTGGAAACAGCTACTTGGCCACTACCGGAGATCGAGGTGACGAGAGTTCCTTTTTCGACCGCCGCGAGAACATAATAAGTTTGGCTGTTATCTTTTTTAAAGAATTTGTTATAGCCAAAGTAGCCACCGCCGAGCAGGATAATGATAATTAGTCCGGTAGTAATTTTATGATTAGTGATTGCCGTACCAATTTTTTGGATCATATTTATTCAATTATTTAACTCAAAGTTTATGGTAGGACTGGCGAGTTATCGGGTGAGGGCATTGGCTGACCATTCGGCGCTGGTGGCATTGGTGGCATTATTCTGATTAATTTTGCCTCTATTTGGCCGTCATTATTAGGTGAACCAATAACCACGATTGGATCGTCAATTTTTAATTCTGTTGGTTGGATATTATCTTTGCCGCGCATAATTGAGGCACCGTCTAGCAAGACAATTTTTTCAACATTATCCGGGCCTTTGATAATTAAGGTTTGGCCGTCGATTTTAATAATCTGGCCAAAAACACCGTGAGCGTCCATAAAATTGCGATCGTCGAAGCCACCTAAAAATCCGCCCTGGGGTCCGCCAAAATTACGGTGGTAATTATCACTCCAGCGGCAAGAAAAATCTGCTTTTTTGATGCCCACCACCATCCCGGCTTTGAAAACTAATAGTAGAATTATCAAAACGCCTAGACCGATAATTAGTCCTTTGAATACTTTTGATTGGAAAATTTTATCAATGTCCATAGATATTAATTAGTTGATTAATTATGTCGCAGAATAAGTTTTTTATAGTTTCTAGCTAGTAATTTAAGTGATTCTAAAAATACCAAAACAACTACCAATAATACTGTTAGACTGATAATAGGTAATGTTTCTAATAAAGATAGAGTAAAACTCTGCCAGTAGGCGGTAACGACCTGGAAGTCGGAGAAGAGGAGCGAGAAAAACTGTAAAAATCCAGATTCGGCTAGGCTAGTTTGGACCATTTTGGATGCCGGAACTAAAGCAATAATCGAACTAATAACCGCCACCGAAACAATAGCTAATCGCCATTTGATAGCAGCTAGGCTATGTTTTGAGCTGATCCGACGCATGATTTTATCTAACAGATTGGCTGGTGGCTCAATTGATTCAAGATGAGCGAATAATTTTTCGTAGTCTTTACGATAGTCTTGGTTCATAATGTTATTTTTGATTGTCAGCGTTATAAAAAAGACCGCCACTTATTAATACGTAGCGAGTCCAAATTTTGGTGCATTTTAGGCGAGCAGATGCTTTTTTAAGACGAAAAGAGCCCGCTGATAGCGGCTTTTAACCGTATTAAGCGGTTGATCTAGCGCGTCAGCTATTTCCCGGAAGGTAAGCTGGTTTTGATAGTGAAGCAGGACAACTGTCCGGTCTTTTAGGGGTAATTGATCAATCGCGGCGGTCAGCTGAGCCGCTAAGTCTTGTCGCTCAAAAAGCTCCGGTGGCAGGGGAGCGGGATCAGCCAAATTATCCACGATTGGATTGCGGCCTGCTTCATCTTCAAACTCGGAAAAGGGGATAGCCTTCTGGCGGCGCAAAAAATCAATGCAGGTATTATAGGCGATTTTGTAGAGCCAGGTTTTAAAATTTTTAGTTTGGTCAAATTTTTGGAGATTGCGCCAGACTTTAATAAATACTTCTTGAGTGATATCTTCGGCTTCAGCTTGGTTTTTTAGATGGTAATAAATAAAATTATAGATCAGTTTGAGATAGCGGTTAATTAAAATCTTCAGCGCTTCTTGATCGCCGGCTAAGTATTGGCTGACTAGTTGGTTCTCATTCTCGGTTGGCATATTTTAAGGTAGAGTCTGGTAATTCTTGTTGGTTATTTTGAGCGTCACTCGATACAGCAGCCAAAGGGCGGGAACGAAGATTAATAAAAATATCGAGGCAAAAAGAACATTCATCACTTCGACAATAACTAAACTAAAGATGGTCAAAATAATTAAGAGCCAGGGTCGAGAGATTAAAGCTAGTAGCGGCAAGATCCAGAGCAGATACCAAGATTCAAACCAAGGCGTGCCGAAGATGAAAAAGACGATAAAGGGCAGGACATAAGCTAAGAGCGGCTTCTTTCTAATTACCAGTATTATTAAGGTAGTTAGAAATAAGAATAAGCCAATCAGTCGGAGTTGGGCTGGTTCTAAATAATGATAAAGGATAGCGGCTGGTAATAGACAGTTAACCCAGGCGGCTCGGATCTGAGCTTCGCGGTTTAGATTCTGGAGATTATCCCAAGGCGAGCCGAAAGGTAGATACAACATTACTCCCAGCAGAACAAAAAGTAAAAAGAGCAGCGCGATATTAATTAAAACCTTAGGTTTATTTTTTTGAGCCTGCCAGAGTTGCCAGAGGGGGATGATGATCAACGGCCAGGTGATAAATTTGATGAAACCACCAATAATTAGAACAATAATACTGAGATTGTAATTTTTTTTGAGTAAGAAATAATAACTAGCAATAATGCTCAATAGGATGAAGGTGTCATTATGAGCGTCAATTAGGGCGTTTTGCCAGATAAAAGGGTTCCAAGCCAGCAGAATCAAAATGATGTTTCTTTTGGCTGGCGAAAAATTATGGATCAACATAATTTTCCAAAGAGCCAAGCCGCTAAGGCCCAGGGCGATGAGCATTAATAATTTGGTACTAATAATCATCAGCGGTATAGAGTGGAAGATGGCAGTAATACCCGCTAAAACTAACACCCACAACGGGCCATAAATCATTGGCAGGCTGAACCAGTCAAGGATTAGTGTTGCTAGCGGATCGGCCGGGAAGGCATTGGGCGCTACTGAGTAAGGATTAAGATGATAAGTGGACACGCCTTTGGCCAAGAGCAGATTCCAGTATAAATCTTGGGAGCGAGTGGGCGGCGTAATGACTGCTATTGACGCTAGAACAATAAAAACCAGAAGCGTTATGAAAATGAAAGTTTGGGGTGGTATTTTGCTTAGCCTTTTTAAAAATAGGCCCAGACAAATAAAGCCCAGGCTAAAAAGGAAGACTATTGTATCAACCAAGGGCAAAGTCGCTTGATGTCGAGATAGAATGAGATTGGGATGAGCAAAAAATTTATTAAGCACGGCAACGATAATAAAAAAAAGCCCCAGTCCCAAAAGGATTAAGGTGTTTTTGTCCCAGCATGAATATTTATGATCGGCCGGTTGGATCATGATTATTGATTAGGTGTTAGCAAAGATTAACCTAATTTTAGCAGGAAAAAATGAAATAAAAAAGGCCGTGTTTAAGTTTAATCATCGTTGGGTATCAGCCTAATTTTATTGCTCAAAATAGGGGAGTAGGATAGAATATAGTATGCGGGTCTTAGTATGCAGGGTTTAATTCTTACAAACCTTTATGTCTAATCCCTATATACTGCATACTACATACCATATACTTATTTTATGATTACTTTTATTATTGATTGGTTGGTACAAATTACAGTCCAAATTATTGGTGCGCTCGGTTACCCTGGTGTTTTTTTATTGATGCTGATCGAGAGTTGCGGCGTGCCTTTTCCCTCGGAGGTAATTATGCCGTTTGCTGGATTTTTGGTGGCCGCGGGCCGACTCAATTTTTGGTTGGTGGTAGTCCTAGGTGGGTTAGGCAATCTCTTTGGTTCTTTATTAGCCTACTATGTTGGTCGAGTTGGGGGGCGACCATTGATCGAGAAATATGGCAGATATGTGCTAATTTCTCGCCATGACTTGGATCTGGCTGATCGTTGGTTTACTAAACGTGGTGATTGGACCGTATTTTTGGGTCGGTTTTTACCGGTAATTCGGACTTATATTTCTTTTCCGGCCGGGATTGCCCAGATGAAAGTGGGGCGGTTTTCTTTCTATACTTTTTTGGGTGCCTTGCCTTGGTCAGCGTTGTTTACTTGGCTTGGAGTCAAACTAGGCAATAATTGGGAGTTAGTTAGAGAAAAATTACACGATTTTGATATGCTAATTTTGGGTTTGGTTATTTTGGTAATTGTCTTATATGTTTGGCGACATTTACGTCAATTAAAAAAGATGAATTAGTTTTTTAAAATATTTTATAAATTATTTTAAAAGTATGGTTGAAGGTTATTCTAATTATCAGGCTACCGCTGGTACTGAGAATACTAGCGCGGATCATTCAGCCCTCTGGTCAATCGTGGCTGGTGTGGTTATTACAGCGATAGTTCTGGCTATTGTTGGTTATCTCTATACTAACTGGCGTATTAGTAAAATCAACGAAGAAGCCAGTCAATTGGTAGATTCAGTGAAAATGGAAAATACCACTCTGAATAATGATTTGGTTATTTGTCAGAACAATAAGATGGCTTTAGAAACTCAGCTGACTGACCAAGAGCGAACGGCGGAAGCAGCGGCCGAGGCGGTTTATAAAGATTGGTCGACTTATAACGCCGGTACCGGGTTTAGTTTTCGTTATCCCGCGGACTGGCAACTCAGCGAGCAACTTGATTCTCAGGTATCTGGTGTTGAGCAGCTAGATCGTAATTGTTTAACTTTTGGTAAAACCAAAAATAACAAAGCCAGTCTGACTATTTGTTATTTAGCCCGGGAAGCGAAAGATACTCAGGCCGCGAGTTGGTTACCGGATATTGTGCTTCACGATTATCCGTCGGTCGTAGCGGTTAGCCTAAAAATGGGTGAAAAAAATATTACCCAAAAGATTATCTCTTCGTATAACCAAAAAGTTCGGCAAGTTGTTTATGCGCCAAATTTGAAAGAAGATGGCAGTAGTAAAATCGGGCGGATTGTTAGTGGTGATTATTATTTTACGGCGGTAGCTGAAGCAATAACGGCCGGTGAGAATGGCGCGGACAGCGAAATACCAATCGATTATCAAACGATCATGGATAAAATTGTGGCCTCGTTTAAATTGACGCCGATTACGCCGGCGGCTCAATAAAACAAGAAAGCAAGAAAGCAGATCTCTTTTTGTCATTGCGAGGAGCTCCCCGATTTATTGGGGAGCGACGAAGCAATCCGGTGAATTATCCAGGAGATTGCTTCATAGAGCCTGCCCTGAGCCCTTCGATTCGCCCTGCGGGCTCACTCAGGATAAACTCCGTCGAAGGGCAATGACGTGGGAATATTTTCTGGTATAAAAAAATGACCGCTTAAGGTGGGTCATGGTACCTGTGGGAGGGAGTTCAGCCGACGACGATGGCGCCGACTTCGTCCCCAGCCCACTGGAGGATGGCTTGTTTCTGATCGCCCCAGAAAACGATGCAGCGCAACGCGCCGTCGATGGGGCCGTCTTTGACCTCCAGGGTTTGCTTGCTTTTGGTGATGATCTGATCACCTGGTTGCAAAGCGTCAAATTCCGCTTTGGACATTTTCTCGATGTCCAATCTCTTGGGCTCTTGGGCCATACTTGGCCCTCCTTTCCTCCTCATTGTTGATGAATTTAAAAGAGTAATATATTTTTCTTCTTTTGTCAATAGAAGATTTGATTTTGGCAGTTCTTGCCATTTTTTAGCCTTTCTGCTAAACTATTGTTACTTAATTAATTTCTCATCGCCTGATTTTTTCCTTCCCTCCCGTAAAGAGCCTAACGGCTCCACGGGAGTGGCAGCGGGCGAGCGGGATAATAAAGGAAAAAAAATATGTCAAAATCACCAAGTTTATTGGAGATGCTGCAGGCGGGATTGCACTTTGGTCATCAAGCCGGCCGCTGGCATCCCAAAATGAAGCCCTACATCTTTACCGAAAGAAACGGGGTTCATGTCATTGATCTAGAAAAAACTCAGAAAAAGCTAGAAGAGGCTTTAAATTTTATTAAAACAACCGTTCAAAAAGGCGGCGTTGTTTTATTTTTAGGAACCAAAAAACAGGCTCAAAGTATTGTCAAAAAATATGCGCAGGAATGCGGCATGCCCTACATTGATCAACGCTGGTTGGGCGGCACGCTAACTAATTTTTCAGTAATTCTAAAACTGACTAAGAAATACAAGGATCTTAAGAGTAAGCGTGATACTGGTGGGTTTAAAGTTTACACTAAAAAGGAGCAGCTAGATTTTCAGCGTGAGATTGAACGTTTGGAGCTGCGGGTTGGTGGTGTGGCTGAACTGAAGAAGATTCCGGATGTGATCTTTGTAGTTGATGTAAAAAACGAAAAAACTGCCGTGGTGGAAGCTAGCCGCAAGGGCGTGCCAGTAGTGGCTATTTGTGATTCCAACATTAATCCCGATTTGATGGATTATCCGATTCCAGCTAATGACGATGCGGTAAAAAGCATTGAGCTAATTACTAGTCTGATTGCTGAGGCAGTTAAAGAAGGCCAAGGAGCCCAAGAGGCCGGTAAAGTGGCAAAATAATAAAGCAATAAAACAAAAATATGTCTGATGTTCAATTGATTAAACAACTGCGTGAGAAAACCGGGGCGGGTATGGCTGATTGTCAAAAAGCCTTGGCCGAAGCGGGTGATGATCTTAATAAAGCCATTGAAGTTTTGCGTAAAAAAGGGCTAGAAAAAGCGGTCAAAAAGGCCGAGCGGAGTACCGCCGAAGGTTTGATCGCCATGGCTTTAGCTGATAACAAACTGGCAGTAGTTGGTTTAGCTTGTGAGACTGACTTTGTGGCTCTAAATAAAGATTTTATTAAGGCAGTTGATCAGATGGCCCAGCAACTCTTAATTACGGACCTTGAGCCATTTAAGACTTGGGCGGATGAAAAGATTAAAAATGAATTGATTATCAAAATTGGTGAGAATATGCGCCTGGGGTCTTGTGGTGTCCACAGCGGCGATTTGATTGGTAGTTATTTACACTCTAATAAAAAAGTGGCGGCGGTGGTTATTATGAAGAAGGGCAATCAAGAGCTAGCTAATGATCTAGCGATGCAGGTGGCGGCTATGTCACCCAAATATCTCGCGCCGGCGGATGTGGCCAGCGAGGAGCTAGAAAAAGAAAAAGAAATCTATCGCGAGCAACTCAAAAATGAAGGTAAGCCAGCGGCGATTTGGGATAAGATTATAGCTGGTAAATTGGATAAGTATTACTCCGAGGTTTGTTTACTCAAGCAGGTTTTTATCAAAGATGATAAAATGACTATTGAGGCTTTGCTCAAAGCCAATGGCGATGCAGAAATTGAAAGTTTTAGTCGATATCAAATCTAAAATATTATGAAAGCGGCTTTGATCCAATTTACGCCGTGGGATAAAGCTTATTATTTTGATCCAGCTAGTTTAGAATTAGCTGAGAATGATTATGTAATTGTCGAAACTCAATTAGGTACGGAAATGGGGAAGGTTATTGGTTTTGAAGAAGTAGCGCCCGTTGATGGTGAAAGCCGAGAGATTAAGCCGGTGGCGCGCAAGGCGACAATGGAAGATTTGGAGCAGCGGGTTAAACTAGACAAAGAAAAAGAGGAGGCGCTAAAAAATTGCAAAAAGATAATTGACCGTTACAATTTGCCAATGAAGCTGGTTGATGTTCATTTTTCTTTTGATAACAAGCGGCTGACTTTTGCTTTTATCGCTAATGGTCGGGTGGATTTTCGTCAGTTGGTTAAAGATTTAACTCGACATTATCAAAAGAATATTCGTCTACAACAGATTGGTATTCGCGATGAGATGAAAATGCAGGGCGACGTTGGTCCGTGTGGTCGGCGGTTATGCTGCCAGCAGTTTGTTAAAGATCTAGGTAATATCACTTCAGAATTAGCCGAAACCCAACAGGTGGCCCATCGCGGTTCGGACCGGCTCTCGGGTAATTGTGGTCGGTTACGTTGTTGTTTAGCTTTTGAACAGCCGACTTATGAGGAGTTTGCCAAGAGTTTGCCGTTGGTTGGCTCAATTGTGAAGACAGAGAGCGGTAAAGGCCAGGTAATTGGTTGGCATACCTTAAAACAGACCGTGGATGTTCGATTATTTCCTGATAAAGAGGTTAAAGAGGGGACAATTGTGGAGATCGCGGCGGATAAATTGAAGGTGGTGGAGAAGTAGGTTTTTGATTTTTAATTCTTATTATACTAGACCCCTGGTGAGGGGGTTTTTATAGTATGCAGGGATTAGTATGCAATATGCAGAGACCAAGTGCCACCGTTTGTGGGAAATAGTCCCTGCATACTGCATACTGTATACTGCGTGCTCACTTTTATGTTATAATAAGCTTGGTTAACAACCTTAACTTTTATTAGAATATGTCACAAAAAATTCGTTTAGCGATTAATGGTTTTGGCCGGATCGGCCGTTGTGCTTTTAAAATCGCTCTAGAAAAGAAAAATATTGAAGTTGTGGCGGTTAATGATTTGGCTTCAGTGGAAAATTTGGCTTATTTACTCAAGCATGACTCGGTCTATGGCCATTATAATCAAGAGGTTAAAGCCGGTCAGGATTTTTTAGTAATTGGCAGTAAAAAGGTGCCGGTCTTAAATGAAAAGGAACCAGCTAAGTTACCTTGGAAAAAACTAAAAGTGGATGTGGTTTTAGAATGCACTGGTTTCTTTACCGACCAAGTTGGAGCCAGTCAACATATCGCTGCCGGGGCGAAGAAGGTTTTAATTTCGGCGCCAGGCAAAGAAGATGTAAAGCACACTTTAGTTTTGGGTACCGAGTTTACAGCCAAAAATTTTAAAGTTGGTCAAGTAATTTCTAATGCTTCTTGCACCACCAACTGCATCGCGCCGGTGATTCAAGTATTGGAAAGCACCTTTGGAATTAGTAAGGCTTTATTAAACACTTCCCATGCTTATACAGTTAGTCAAGGTTTAGTTGACGGGCCTAATAAAAAAGATCTGCGCGAAGGCCGGGCCGCAGCCATTAATCAAGTGCCAGCCGCTACTGGCGCAGCTAAAGCCACGGCCAAGGTAGTTCCGTCATTAGTTGGGTTATTTGACGGTATTGCCATTCGGGTGCCGGTGTCCTGCGGTTCGATTGCTGATGTTACTTGCTTACTTAAGAAAAATGTAACTGTCGAAGAGATTAATAATGCTTTTAAACAAGCAGTCAAGAAGCCCTTGTTTAAAGGTATCCTGGCAGTTTCTGACGAACCATTGGTCTCGAGCGATATTGTGGGTGACTCGCATTCAGCTATTGTTGATCTATCTTTGACTCGGGTTGTTGGCGGTAATTTAGTTAAAGTTCTGGCTTGGTATGATAATGAGCTAGGTTACTCTCATCGGTTAGTGGAGATGGCCGAACATATTTTATAGTAAATATTAAATCAAAAATATGATTGATAAAAAAGTTATTTCCCAAATTTTTCTTTTTGGTATTTTAGCTGTTGCCTTGTATTTTTGTTATTTATTACTCAAACCGTTTTTGATGATTATTGTGGTGGCGGGAATGTTGGTTTCTATTTTTTATGGACTTTATGAACGATTAGCGCGACGGCTCGGCAATCGCCAAGGGTGGGCGGCGCTGATTATGTGTATTTTGATTACGGTTTTAATAATTCTGCCGGTTACGCAGTTTGTGCTTTATTTATCCAAGAAGTCAGTTGAAGGTTATGGCCTGGTTCGGCAGTCAATTATTAATGGCGAGATGCAGTACATAATTGACGAGAAGATACTTAGTCGGTTTGATTGGATCGATCCGCGGTTTTTGAATGTCCAGGACTTTTTGATTAAATCTAGCGGTAAAATTAGCGATACTTTAGTCTCGGGCGGCACATCACTGGTTAAGGGCACCACCCAGATTTTTACCGGTTTTATGTTGTTGATTTTTACGATATTCTTTTTATTTCGTGATGGTGAGAAGCTGGTCAAGCGGATGATGTATCTAACGCCGCTATCTAATAAATATGATAAAGAAATTTTTCAGAAATTTCGCGATGTTAGCTATTCATCAATTATTAGCACCTTTGTGACGGCGATTGCCCAGGGTGTTGTTGGTGCAGTCGGTTTTATAATTATTGGTATTCCGGCTTTTTTCCCCGGTGTGGCTATGGCCTTTGTGGCTTTATTGCCTTATGTCGGCGCGGCGTTGGTTTGGTTTCCGGTGGCGATCTATCTGTTGATTGTGGGTCAAATTTGGCAAGGAATTTTCTTGTTGGCTTGGGGATTCTTGGCGGTTAGTATGGCTGATAATTTACTGCGACCATTAATAATTAAAGGTAAAGCTCAGGTTCATCCTTTAATCATTTTCTTTAGTATTTTTGGCGGGATTTTACTTTTTGGCTTTTGGGGTGTTTTGATCGGGCCAATCATCATTTCGGTGGCGTTTACCATTTTGCACATTTATGAGATGGAATACGAAGACGTTTTGGAGCGATAGTTTATAATTAATTTAATATGCCAAAGTGTCGGGACTGCAAACATTTTCGACCTAAGGATAGCGAGCGAGGGGACTGTCATGGGTACGAAGTGTTGGGGGAGATCGACGCTGATCTCTGTCCAACAAGTTCCTACATGCCGTTAGAAAATGAAGAAAATCACTAACTTATGGTCGAGATAATTAAAAAATTAGCTCAATATGAATTAATTGGGCGGGGTTGTTGTAACTTTCCAACCGCCACCAAATGGCAGATGGTGCTTGATGCGCCGGGTCAGGAAAAATATATTGTTTGCAATGTTTCGGAAGGCGAACCAGCGGTTTTTAAAGATCAGTGGGTTTTAGAGAATAAGCCGGAGATAGCGATTGAGGCGATTAAATTTGCCCTCAGTTTTTTTAAAGCCAAAAAAGCGATTATTTATCTGCGGCATGATTATTATCAAAAATATCAGCTTAAGCTGAAAAAACTAATTGGCCGACAAAAAATTGAACTGTTTCAAGAAACCGCCGGCTATATCGGCGGAGAAGAAACGGCCTTGATTGAAAGTTTAGAAAACCATCGGGTGATGCCGCGACTCAAACCACCCTATCCGCCGCAAGCCGGTTTATTCGGCGCGCCGACACTAGTTAACAATCTAGAAACTTTTTATAATATTGGTTTGATTTTGCGCGGGGAATATGAACAGAAACGCTTGATTTGTATTTCTGGCGCCGGGGTTAAGCCGCAGGTTTATGAATTACCAGAGCAGCTGACCATGGCCGAGATTTTAAAAACCACTAACACTTATCCTAAATTTCCATTTTTTGTCCAGGCCGGTGGTGGTGCGGCGGGCACGGTTTTAAATAGCTCACAATTAGATAAAAACCTTAAAGATTTTCGCGGTTTAGGTTCGATTGTGATCCATCGTTTGGATGAAGATCAGAAAAAACTATTTTTAAATTGGCTCCAGTTTTTTAGATTTGAGAGCTGTGGTCAATGTGTGCCGTGCCGCGAGGGCACCTATCGGCTGGTTGAACTTTTGAGTCAACCCAAAGTTGATTGGCCACTATTTAAAGAAATTTTGTTTAGCTTAGAAAACACCAGTTCTTGCGGTTTGGGTATGGCGGTGCCGATTGCCATTAAGAGTTATTGGCAGAATGTGAAAGAGTAGGGGACAGGGCACTGCCCTACCCGTACATTGTCATTCCGAGCGAAGCGAGGAATCAGCTCGACGTTTCAATAATATTGGTTAAACCGGCTGATCCCTCCACTTCGCTCGCTCCGCTCGTTTCGGTCGGGATGACAGTGGGGCGAGGGGAATTCGCGGAGTTTACCCCGAGCGAAGCGGAGCCAAGGGGTTCAGGATGATAATGGGGCGCGCCCCAGACCCCGACGAATTTATGACTTAAGTAGAATATAATCTGTATTAGAGAAGAATAATTTTAAAGGATGAAAAATATGCCGTGTTGTAATATCTGGGACAAATTTAATGAGTCGAAAAATTTGATTAGAGAATATAAATATTGGAAGCTTTTAGTTAGAAACAGCAATTTTACTTTAGGAAATTGTGTGGTTATAAATAAGAGGCACTTGGGGTCTTTATCAGAGGTTACACCTGAGGAGATGGCGGAACTGGCCCAAATCGCTAGAGAAATAGAGCCTTCACTCAAAAAGTCTTTTAGTTACGATAATATTCACTGGTTACTTTTAATGAACCACGAGAAGCATATTCATTTTCATATTATTCCAAGATATTCTCGGGATAAGGAATTTGCCGGTGTAATTTGGAAAGATCCAGTTTGGCCGTCATTAATAAAAAGCGAAATCAAACAGCCGCCGGCTAGTCAGGAAACATTAAATCAAATTAAAAAAGAGATTTTGAAGAATTTTTAAATTATGCAAATCAAAGTCAATAATAAAATTGTTCAAGCTAAAAAAGGCCAAACGATTTTGGCCGCGCTGGAAGGAATTGTGGAAATTCCCACTCTTTGTAACCACCCGGATTTAAAAGTCAAAGCTAATTGTCGGATTTGTGTGGTGGAACTTAAGGGCGGAAAATTGGTCACCGCTTGTTCAACCGAAGCACAAGAAGGGATGGAAATATTCACTGATACGCCTAAGGTGCAAACGGCTCGTAAGATTAATTTGGAAATGATTTTTTCGGAACATATTGAAAAATGTGCGGATTGTATTTACGATCGGCATTGCAAATTACAGGATTATGCCAAAAAATATCATGGTAAAATTAGCCGGTTTAAAGACCGCAAAGGCAGCCGTAATATTTTTAGATTCAGTGATACAATTGTTTTTGATCAAACCAAATGTATTGATTGTGGCAACTGTGTTGAGGTCTGTCAAAAACAAGCGGTTGATTTCTACCAAGTCAAAGGCAAGGCAGCTGAAACAATAGTCTGTCCAACTAACAACAAAAAAACCGACTGCACTACTTGTGGCCAATGTATTGTTCATTGTCCAGTTGGCGCAATCCAGGGCCAGCCTCATTGGAGCGCGGTGGAAGCAGCGCTGAATAGTCCTGACAAAGTCGTAATTGCCCAGACTGCGCCGTCGGTCCGGGTTTCTATTGGTGAAGAGTTTGATCTCGCGCCCGGAGCAGTGGTTACTGGCAAGATGGTTGGCGCGATTAAAAAACTAGGTTTTGATTATATTCTGGATACTAATCTGGGCGCGGATATTACTACTTTTGAAGAAGCTAAAGAATGTTTTGAGTGTTTAGGTAGGGGCAAGATGGTGTTAACTTCTTGTTGTCCAGCTTGGGTTAAATATGTTGAGTTTTTTTATCCTGAATTTGTCAAAAATATTTCCACGACCAAATCACCGCAGCAGTGCGTGGGTGTGGTGGCTAAGACTTATTTTGCTCAGAAACTTGGTATTGATCCGCGTAAGATTGTGATGGTATCGGTTATGCCTTGCGTGGCTAAAAAGTTTGAAGCGGCTCGGCCAGAACTTAGACTTAAAGGTGGGTTAAAAGCAGTTGATTATGTTTTGACCGTGCGCGAATTAGCTTATATGCTGCGTCGGGCAAAAATCGATCTAACCAAAGCGCGGGAACGTAATTTTGACAGTCCGTCGGGACGTAGTAGCGGCGCGGCAGCAATTTATGGCGCTTCGGGCGGGGTGATGGAATCGGCTCTGCGGACAGCTTTAGAATATTACGCTGGTGAAAAATTAACTAAAATTGATATTCCAGCGGTGCGCGGGATGGCCGGAATTAAAAAATTTAGTGTCAAGGTTAAAGGTAAAACTGTCAAAATCGCCGTGGCCAATGAGTTGGGTAATGCTAAAAAGATTATGGAGTTAATAAAATCCGGCAAAGAGAAATTTCATTTTGTGGAAGTGATGGCTTGCCCGGGCGGTTGTATCGGCGGCGGGGGCCAGCCAGTGCCAACTAATGCCAAGATCCGTGCGGCGCGGGCGGCGGCTTTATATAAGTTGGATAAGGGCGCCAAAATCCGCAAAGCGCACGAGAACCCAGATTTACTAGAAATTTATCGCGAGTATTTTGATAAACAAAAAGGTTTAGCTCATCATTTACTCCACACCCGCAATTACAAACAAAAGCGTTGGGGCGCGGAGAAGATTAAATAAAATTATTTATGAATAATCCTTTGTCTACTTCCCTCGGTCTAAGTAAAGCGCAGGGTTTGGTCGCCACTAAGTTCATCGCCCTACTTGGCGTGGCCACCTTTTTGCCGATGTTTATCCATAGCCAATGGCTGACCGGGCCAATCGTTAACGCTATTTTGTTTTTGGCTGTAGCCATAGTTGGCGTGCGCGAAGCGTTATTGATTGCTTTGGTGCCCAGTTCAGTGGCTTTGGCTTATGGTTTACTACCAACGCCCTTGGCGCCAATGGTACCGTTTATTATGATGAGTAATGCTTTATTAATCTGGATTTTTGATATTTTGCGCAGTCGCAATTACTGGTTGGCAGTGGTAGTTGCTTCAGTGGCTAAGTTTGTTTGGCTATACGCGATTGTCCATTTATTGATGAAGAGCTTACTTTCGGCTAAGCTGTTAGAATCGGTTGCCGTGCTAATGAGCTGGCCGCAGTTGTTCTCGGCATTGCTTGGTGGCGCGATCGCCTGGGTGGTATTGCGGTGGTTAAAATTTGAGAAATAAATATGAATTTAAATACCAAACAACCACTGGTAGGAATTGGCGTTCTAATTCAACGGCCGGATGGTAAAGTGCTTTTGGGTTTGCGTTCAGGCACGCACGGGGTAGGCGAATGGGCTTTTCCCGGCGGTTGGCTGGATTATGGTGAAAAAATTTTTGTTTGCGGGGTGCGGGAGGCAAAAGAGGAAGTAGATTTAGATGTAGAAATAGTTAAAGTTATTTCTATCGCTGACCAGCTAAGGTATATAGCTGATAAAGGTTTTCACGTGGTTAATATTGGTTTATTAGCTAGATATCTAGGTGGCGAACCCAAATTACTTGAGCCGGATAAATGCGTCCGTTGGGAATGGTTTGATCTGGATAAACTGCCGGAAAATTTATTTGAAGGTACTGAGCTCACCCTTAAAAGTTTTAAAGCCAAGCAGGTGGATGCAAATTGCCAATAATTTAGTTAAATAAAATTCATAATTAATTAACTCTAGGCGCACAATTATGATCATGAAATCTTCCATCAGAGATAATCTTATCAAGAACATTCTAATTCTAGCAATTGCCGCCTGGTTGTATCCAATCATCCAGAATTCGTTAGCACAACTAAAATTTGAGCAAACGAATGACTTTCTTTTAGTTATCAGTATGTTTTTAGTCACGGCTTGTTTTGCCAATTTTGCTTTTACTTATGAAAAAAGTAAATTAAATAGCAAGGTGGGGAAAATACTCGCTCATAGTTCCACATTTGTTTTTATATTACTTATTATTCTGTTGCTTGAATGTATCGTATCGGCGGTAAGAGTAGTATATCCATCTTTTTACCATGTTATTTTGGGGCTCGCGACTCTTTTATATTTAGGTATAGTTTTGTACGATTTTTGGGATTTAGTTAAATTATAATATAAATTAACTCGGATAAACCCTCGAAAGAGGGTTTTTAAAAAAGTGTGGTAATGGTATAATAAGAATGATAATTTTAACAAAATCTATTACTATGAAAATCAAAAAATTCAAGCCCGCGAGATTTTAAGCTCAATTTCGGTCCCGACTATTGAAGTTAAGGTCACCTTAGATAATGGAGCCGTTGGCAAAGCGTCGGCGCCGTTTGGCGCTTCAGCGGGTGAGCGCGAAGCCGCGGTTATTGTGGATGGCGATAAAAAAAGATACGGCGGTCATGGTGCTTTAAAGGTGGTCAAAATTGTTACTCAAAAAATCGCGCCCAAGTTAGTCGGTCAAACCGCTGATAAACAGCGCCAATTAGATGAAATAATGATCAAGCTCGACGGCACCGAAGGTAAAACCAATCTTGGTGGTAACGCCATGATTGCCACGTCCCTAGCTTGTGCTCGAGCTGCCGCCGCCGCATATAAAATGCCGCTTTATGCTTATATTCGGAAAACTTTTAAAATTAAAGACAAAAAATACATTTTGCCGCGGCCAATGATGGTGGTAGTGGAAGGCGGTAAACACGCTGATAATTCTACTGACTTCCAAGAATATTTGTTTTCAGCCGTCAATGCGCCGAGTGTCAAAGAAGCAGTCCGTTGGGATGTTGAAGCTTATTATGCGTTGAAGGATATCCTGCATCAGAAGGGCTATAGCACCAATGTTGGTAATGAAGGCGCTTTTGCCCCCGAGGGAATTGAATCCAATGAAGAGCCACTCAAGATGATGGTTGCTGCTATTAGAGAAGCGGGTTACAAACCAGGTAAACAAATTGCCATCTCGCTTGATCCGGCCGCGTCGGAACTTTATCAAAACGGTCAGTACATTTTAGCTCACGAAGGTAAAAAATATTCGCCAGCCAAGATGATTGATTATTTGGTTGGTTGGACTAAAAAATATCCAATTTTATCTCTAGAAGATGGCTTGGGGGAAAATGATTGGGAAAATTGGCCGATCCTTAAATCCAGATTAGGTAAGATACCTTTGATCGGGGACGATCTGACCGTGACCAATGCCAAATGGCTCAAAAAAGCTTTGGCCATGAAAGCCATCAGCGGAATTTTAATTAAACAAAATCAGATTGGCACCTTAACTGAGACAATTGATACAATCCAGCTGGCGCGGCAAAATGGTTTGATGCATGTTATCTCACACCGTGGTGGTGGTGAGACCGGCGATGTGGCTCTAGTTGATATTGCGGTAGCCACCAACGCGCAGTTTATTAAGGTTGGCCCAACGCGTGGTGAGCGAACCGAAAAGTATAATTATCTAATGGAGATTGAAGACACTTTAGCTGGAAAATATTAAGATAATCGCGGTTCGCAGTCCGCAGTTCGCGTCTTGGTAACCACCAGCGAACAGCGAACAGCGAACAGCGAACAGCGAACTTATGATTCAAAAAACTAAGCCAGTAGTCTTGGCCATTATGGACGGCTGGGGGATCGGTCCCAAATGGAAAGGGAACGCTGTTTGGTTAGCCCGGACGTCTAATGTTGATAGACTTTGGCGGATTTATCCGCATACAGTTTTGAACGCTTCTGGCCGTAGCGTTGGTTTACCGACGCCGCAGCCGGGTAATTCCGAGGCTGGGCATATGAATATGGGCGCCGGTCGGATTGTTGATCAAGATAATGTTAAGATTGATAAACATATTAACGACGGTACTTTTTTTAAAAACCCGGCTTTTTTGCAGGCGATTAATCACGCCAAGAAAAATAAATCCCATATTCATATTATGGGTCTGCTTTGTAATCAAAAGTCGGCACATGCCGATCCGGATCACTTGATTGCTTTATTAACTATGTGCCGGCTCAAAGCCACGCCGCAAGTTTTTTTACATCTGTTTACTGACGGTCGCGATTCGCCACCTTATTATGCGATTAAATTGCTTAAACGTTTGGTTGGCTCTTTTAAAGACGGTGAAATAATCGTGACAATTATGGGTCGGTTTTATGGTATGGATCGGAAGAAAGCTTGGGAGCGGACTGAGGCGGCTTACAATGCCATGGTGTTGGGCGAGGGCTACAAAGTAGCTAATCCCGAAGAAGCTATCTTCCATGGTTATAGTTTGGGTAAAACTGATGAGTTTTTGCCGCCGTCAATTATTCAGCATGATCATCAAGTGGGTCGGTTTATTACTGATAATGATGCAATAATTTTTTACAATTTACGATCAGATCGGGCACGGCAGATGGCTAAGCCTTTTGTTCAAAAAGATTTTGAGCAGAAGGGCGGTTTTAAGCGTAAAAAAGTTTTAAAAAATTTGTGTTTTGTGGCTATGACTGATTTTGGTCCGGATTTAGATTCTATTATTTCGGCTTTTCCTTCCGAAGATGTCCAAAATACCTTGCCAGCGGTTTTGAGTCAGCGGCGGCAGTTGTATATTGCTGAGAAAGAGAAATATGCTCATATAACTTACTTTTTTAATGGCGGCTATGCTAACCCACTAGATGGCGAAGATTGGCGAATGGTCCCGTCGCCTGACGTTGCCTCGTATGATAAAAAACCAGAAATGAGTGCCGGACTTATCACTACCGAAGTACTTAAGGCGCTTAGGAAAAGACAATATGATTTTGTTGCTATTAATTTTGCTAATCCCGATATGGTGGGGCACACTGGTAATCTCAAGGCGGCGATTAAAGCAGTAGAGACGGTTGATCAATGCGTTGGTAAGCTGTATAATTTAGTCCACGAACAAGAAGGAACGATGTTTATTACGGCTGACCATGGCAATGCCGATCAAATGATTGACCGACGGACAGGGGAAATTTTTACCGAACACACTCGTAACCCTGTGCCGTTCATCTTGGCTGATCGGTTGTTTAAACAAAAACGACTCAAGAAGGGTGTTCTGGGTGATATTGCGCCAACAGTATTAAAAACAATGGAAATTAAAAAAGCTAAAGAGATGAGTCGCGGCGGACTTTTTAGATAAAAATTTATGGCTACTCGACCAAAACCAATAGTTTTAGCAATTTTAGATGGCTGGGGCGTCGCGCCGGCTAGTGAGGGCAATGCGGTTACTCAAGCCAAGACGCCGGTAATTAATAAATTAATTACTACTTATCCAGCAATGACCCTGCATGCTTCTTCTGAAGAGGTTGGTTTGCAATTTGGCGAAATGGGCAACTCAGAGGTCGGTCATCTAAATTTGGGTGTTGGTAAAGTGGTTTATCAAAATTTGCCACGAATTTCGCGCAATATTACCGAGGGTAGTTTTTTTAAGAATCCAATTTTACTCAAAGCTATTGAACATGCTAAAAAGAATAAGTCCAAACTGCATTTAGTTGGTTTAACCTCCAGTGGTGGCGTCCATTCGCATATTGAGCATCTCTATGCTTTGTTAGATTTAGCTAAGCAAGAAAAAATTGACCAGGTTTATATCCACGCTTTTTTGGATGGTCGCGACACAATCTATAACGTTGGTATTGATTATATTAAGGAGCTGCAAAAACGGCTCAAAAAAAATAAAGTCGGTCAAATTGCTACTCTATCAGGACGGTTTTATTCAATGGATCGTGATAATCATTGGGAGCGGATTGAGCAAGTTTATAAAGCTATGAGTTTAGGCGAGAGCGTTGAAAAATTTGATGATCCAGTGGAGGCAATTGAAAAATCATACCAAAAGAAAGTTTATGACGAAGAGTTTGTGCCGGTGGTTATTACTCATAAAGATCAACCGGTAGGTAAAATTGAAGATAATGACGCGGTAATATTTTTTAATTTTCGGGCTGATCGTGGCCGTGAATTAACTAAGGCTTATGTTTTGCCGGATTTTGACAAATTCCCCCGGATTTATTTACCCAATCTTTTCTTCGCCACCATGATGGAGTATGAAAAAGATTTGCCAGTCGAAGTGGCTTATCCGCCAGAAAATGTTGAAACACCACTAGCGCGGGTTATCGCCGAAGCTGGATTAAAGCAATTGCACATTGCCGAAACCGAAAAATATGTTCACGTTACTTTTTTCTTTAACGGTTTAAAAGACATCAAATATCCTGGTGAGGACCAGGTGGTTATTCCTTCGCCGCGGGTTTCATCTTATGCACAAAAACCGGAGATGAGCGCTCAAGAGGTGGCTAACCAGATCGTTCAGGCGATTAAAAAGGATAAATATGATTTCATTCTGGTTAATTTTGCTAATCCTGATATGGTCGCCCATACTGGCGAGCTTCAGCCAACTATTGAGTGTATCGAAGTTGTTGACCGGTGTTTGGGGCAGATCGTTGATCTGACTTTGGCTAAGGGTGGTGTGGTGCTAGTTGTCGCCGACCATGGCAACGCCGAGGAGTTAATTAATTTGCAGACTGGTGAGATTGATAAGGAACACAGTACTAACCCCGTGCCTTTTATTATTGTTGGTAAACCATGGGAAGGTCAGACTGCTGGTTTGCCCGATGGCGTCGGTACCGATCTGTCTCTAGTAGCGCCGCAAGGAGTACTCTCTGATGTTGCGCCGACGGTTTTAAAAATTATGGGTTTAAATAAACCTAAGGATATGACTGGTAGCTCATTAATCTAATTAGTAATCCTAAAAATATGAAAGTTGAAGAAGTAATGAGTAAAAAAATAATCACGGTTAAACCAACCGATACTTTAGAAAAAGTGGCTAAAATTTTGTTCAAAAAACAGGTCAGCGGAGTCTTGGTGGTTGATGCCAAGGAACAATTAGTTGGTCTAGTCTCGGAAAAAGACATTTATCGAATGATGTATCCTACCTACCAGGATTTTTATAATAATCCAGAAGTTTTTTTGGATCACGAGGCGATGGAGGATAATATCAAGCAAGTTAGAGATCTGCCGGTAGAAAAATTTATGAAAAAAGAAATAGTCACTCTCCAGCCAGACGATCCGGTAATGAAGGCTGGAGCGATTATGCTATCGCGGCACATTAATCGTCTGCCGGTGCTTAAAAATAACAAGGTGATTGGGATTGTTAGCCGGCGTGATATCTATCAAAATATTTTTAAGAGTAAGCTAAATTTATAAAAGCCTATGGAAGTAAAGGATTTTCAAAAAAAGGTTGTAGAGTTTGTTGACGCTTGGGACAAAAAAAGAAAAGTGGTGCCTAATGAGCAGCTGACTTTTTACCATATTATTGAAGAATTAGGCGAGTTGGCGCGGGATTATGTTAATAATAAATCGCGGCCCGCTGAATATAAAAAAAGTGATTTTCAAGACGCAATTGGTGATTCTTTGATGCAGATAATAAAATTAGCGGCGCTTCGTGGCTTGGATATTGAAAAAATAGTATTAGATATTATCGAGCGTGAACGTCAATTTTTAGAGTCGGAAAAATAATCTCTATGCCAGAATTGCCCGAGGTAGAAACAATCGTCCGTGAGCTTAACCAAAAGATTAAAGGTAAAAAGATTAAGACGATAGAGGTGCACATTGCCAAGATGATTAATTTGTCGGTGGCGGTTTTTAGAAAAAAAATTGTTGGCGCGACCATTCGGAATATTCGTCGCCGGGCCAAAATTATTATTATTGATCTAGGTAAAGCGGATTTTGTGATTGTTCATCTCAAGATGACCGGCCAATTGATTTATCAAGCTAAAAGTGGCCAACTGATTGTTGGCGGTCATTCAATCGTTGGTGGTTTAGTTGATTTGCCTAATCGCTATACTCAGATTATTTGGCAATTTACCGATGGTTCGCATTTATTTTATAATGATCTACGTAAGTTTGGCTGGTTTAAGTCGGTCAGTAGTAAACAGCTCGCAGCAATTGAGCAAAAATATGGAATCGAGCCGCTGAGTTCAGAATATAATCTAAAAAGTTTTGAGCAGATTATTAAGTGTTATCCCCGGAAAAAGATCAAGCAGCTATTGCTGGATCAGGAGTTAATCGCGGGGATAGGTAATATCTATGCTGATGAAAGTTGTTGGTGTGCCCAGATCAAGCCAACTCGGCCAGCGGGCAGTCTAAAATCCGTTGAGATCAGAAAGTTATTTTATTGTTTACCCAAGATTTTAAAATTATCTATTAACCACGGCGGCACTTCGGCTAATACTTATGTTCGGACCGATGGCCGACCGGGCGGTTTTGTGCCTTATTTAAAAGTTTATGGTCGGGCTAAACAAAAATGCCGGCGTTGCGGCCAGCCAGTTCAGAAAATTAAGCTTAGTGGCCGCGGCACTCATTATTGTGATCAATGTCAGAAATAATAAATAATTTTGATTAAATTTATGTTTGGACCAAGGCGGCCAGTCGAGGCAATCAGAAATCCAGTTGAGGATTTAGAAGGGCCTGAAGAAAAAATACGTAGGATTTAGATATAGAAGAGAAAATTAGACAAGAACTTGGTGAACGGGAACGCCAACCAAAAGAGAATAAGTAGAAAACCGAGCAGAGTTGTTAGATGATAATATTGCTGATTAGAACGACGGCGATACCGATTAAAGCGCCGACTAAGATTTCCTTAGGGTGGTGGCCAACGCGTTCATCTAAAAAAGGGAATTTGTTTTGTTCTTTGGCTGGTAGCTCTTTAACTAGGTGATTTAGAATCTCGGCGTGTTTGCCGATATCGAGACGATAGCCCGTGGCGTCGCGAATCATCAAGATGGTAAAAACTAGAGCGATCGCAAAAGTAGTTGAATAGAGGCCGTCGATTAGCATAATTTCGGTCATCAACCCGACGACGAACGCTGAGTGAGAAGAGGGCATACCGCCGTAATTTTTAAGCTGATGCCAGGAGAATTGGCCTTTAGCGGACTCGATGATTACTTTGGTTAGTTGGGTGACTATCCCCGCCGCGATTGGTAGAGCGAAAACCCAGTAAGTCATAATATTAAAGATTAATTATTAATTATTTTTTGTGTGATGTTTATTTTTTACAGTCTAGTTTTTGGGGTTATCCAGGGTTTAACTGAATTTTTGCCGGTTTCCAGCTCGGGTCATCTATTAATCTTGCATGAGTTTTTTAATTTTCAACTGTCAGACTCGTTAGCTTTTGATGTGGCTCTTCATCTGGGCACCTTTGTTGCTTTATTGATTTTTTTCTGGCCAGAAGTGGTTAAATATTTAAAAGCGTTTTTTAACAGTTTAGGCTATTGGGATTTAAAGGCTAATATTGATCAACGTCTAGCTTGGATGATCTTAGTTGGCAGTCTGCCGGCTATTTTTATTGGTTATTTATTAACTATTTTTGATGATGGTTTGCTTCGTTCGGTTACCAGCGCAGCTATTGTGTTGATAGCTTTTGGTATTTTATTTTTTATCTATGAAATTATTGGTCAGAAGAATAAAGACCTTAGTCAGCTGTCGTGGGCTGGAGCGCTCCGTATTGGTCTAGCTCAAATTTTGGCTTTGATTCCCGGGGTCTCTCGTAGCGGTGTTACTATTATAGCAGGTTTAGGTGAGAATTTAAAAAGAACTGAAGCCGCCAGATTTTCATTTTTACTATCTTTGCCAGTTATTTTTGCTGCCGGAGTGAAAAAATCATTCGACCTAATTCAGCAGGGGATTAATCCGAGCGAGATTGGTTTGTTTGTTGTCGGTTTTGTGGTTTCGGGCGTGGTTGGTTATTTTTGTTTAAAATATTTTTTACAATATTTAGCCAACCATTCGCTCAATGTTTTTGGTATTTATCGGATTATTTTGGGCGCGGCAGTTTTAATCTATTTTTTGGTAATTAAATAAAATGGCCCAGATTCAGCCTAGTAAAAAGAAGAACGAAGTAATAATTAAACAGTTTGATAGACTGAGTCAGATTATTGAGTTTTTTCCGACACGTAACCTTAAGGCTAATTATCTTAATTTGGACGAGAAAAAGAGCTTCGGGGCGCACCGGACCGATGACCGGGAAGAGGTAGTTGGTGTGTTGCAGGGGATTGCTTATGCGGTGGTTAATAGCGAAGTTTTTAAACTAACTAAAGGCGAGTTGATCTATATCCCTAAAAATAAACTGGTTAATGTTTATAATCGGAATAAAATAGTTTTACGTTTGATTTATATTATTTCTAAGTTAAATACTTGACATTTTTCATTTTTTTGTATATAGTAAGACAAACTTCGTTGTGGAGGTATCATGGCTAAGGTGAACGGGCATCTGGAAAAATGCCAGTGTATACACTGCCAGTCGCTTCGCGATCAAGGCCGTGGCGACACGGCGCAGCGGTTTGAGGCTGCGTTTCCCACCCGCGCCGTGGGTGAATTCCGCCGGCGCGAAGCGCCGCGGCACGACCGCAACGGCGTTCCCAAAAAGGGCTAGCCGGCATCCTGCCGGAAGACCCTATTGGCGCGGTGGAGCTGAGCTGCATTTTGTGTAGCTTGGCCCCACCATTTTTTATTGATTAAAATTATTTTTAATATTGACAATTATTGTTTTATTGTTTATAGTTGTAGATTCAACCACAACAGAGATAATATAAGGAGGGCATATGCCCGAAGAGAAAGCCAGTGGCAAGGTACTGGTGATCGGTGGCGGGTCAGCCATTGACGCTGGAGTGGCACGTGGCGGCGAGGTGATAGAGTCGGCGTCACGCGAGGTGTCTTCTCGTCCCGACGATATTCCTGCGCCGTGCTACGATGGGCCGGAGTCTCGGCGTCCCAAGGCGCCTTGGCATCGACCGGGTTCTCGTGCCTGGTTTCTGGCCATGGCGGAAAACGCTGGTCGCGGCGGGCGTTCGTTGGCGGAGACCTTGCGTCAGATGGCGTGTGGTGGCCATCGGCGCAATATGGGACTGCGCCATCCGGGCGACAGAAAACCGTTCTAGCCACTGCGGCGGCTAGTAACAACACGTTTCGGGTTCACGATTGATCGTTGAACCCTTTTTTATTCATTCGAACCAAGATGACAGGTTGGGATAAATATAGTAAAATAATAACAAATCTATTTATTATGAAAGCAATTATTTTAGCTGGTGGCAGCGGCACGCGGTTGTGGCCAGTATCGCGGAAACAGCGGCCTAAGCAGATTCAACCATTTTTGGATAGTGACACCTTGCTGCAAAAAACCACTAAACGGATGGGAAAAATTTTTAGCCCGCAAGATATTATTATCTCCACTAGCCAAGGGCAGCTAGCTGATATTAAAAAACAATTAGTTGGTTTAGCCAGACAAAATGTTATTCTTGAGCCTTGTCGTAAAGATACTGCCGCCGCGATTGGTTTGGCGGCGGTATATTTGCATAAAAAAAATCCTCAGGAAAGCCTAGTGACTATTAATGCCGATCATTATATTAAGAATGAAAAAAAGTATTTTGCCATTTTCAAAACATTGCAACAAACCCTCAGGCAAAATCCCCAGACAACGGTTTTGGTCGGAGTTAAACCAACTTACCCAGAAACTGGCTATGGCTATATTAAGATGGGTCGGCGTCTTGGTAAAAATCTTTATCAGGTCAGTCGGTTTGTCGAAAAGCCTAACTATCAAACCGCTCAAAAATATCTCCAGAATGGTCATTATCTCTGGAACCCGACAGTTTTAGCCTGGCGGGTGGATCGTCTATTGAACCTTTACCAACAGTATTTACCAAAAACCTACCAAATTTTAAAAAAGATTGAAGCCGCCGTTGGCACCAAAAATGAGACCGCTGTTCTAGCTAAAGAGTTTGCCAAAATTAAACCAATATCTATTGACTATGGTATTTTGGAAAAAATATCAGACCAGATCGTCGTGATTGCCGCTAGCTATCAGTTTACTGATATTGGTCACTGGGAGACTCTGCGGAGTGTTTTAGATAATAAAGAGGCCAATGTGGTTAAGGGTCTAAGCGTTGCTTATGACTCGGAGGGCAATCTTATTTATAATTTTACTGACAAACTGATCGCTACAGCTGGGCTGAAAAACACAATTATTGTTCAGACTGATGACGCTCTTTTTGTTTGTCCGCGGGAGCGGGCCCAAGATGCCAAGATGATAGTTAAGATTTTGGAAGAACGTGGTTTAAACCAATTTTTATAATTGCATTATGAAAAAAATTATATTTATTGTTTTGTTATTAGCAATGGTTTTGGCCGCTATTTTGGCTGGCTATTTTTTGGCCGATGTTTTTTTAGCTGATAAATCAGCCAATAGCCAGAGTCAGAGTTTTGTAGTCAAAAAAGGGCAGGGAGTTAATGAAATTAGCGTTAATTTACATGCCGCCGGTTTGATTAATAATCAATTTAATTTTGAGACCTATCTATGGCTGCTTCGGCGTGAGGGCAAAATTCAGGCTGGGGAGTATTTACTTAATCCACAAATGAGTTTGCGCGAACTAACTAATATTATTACTTATGGTCGAGCGACCAATGAAAAAATTCTGACTATTCTAGAAGGCTGGAATAATCAAGAAATCGCTAGCTACTTAGTTGTTAGTCTGTGGCCCGAGCAGGACAAAGAAAAATATTTAGCCGATTTTAATCTGGCGGCACAGCAAAATTTTGATTATCAATTTTTGTCTAGTAAACCAGCAGCGGTTGATCTAGAGGGTTATTTATTTCCCGATACTTATAATTTTTATGCTAGCTCAACTCCCGAGGAAGTGGTTAATAAAATGCTTAGTAATTTTGACCAAAAGCTAGCAGTTGATTTACGGGAGGAGATTCAGAAGCAAAAAAAGACGATTCATCAAGTTGTTACTTTAGCGAGCATTATTGAAGAAGAAGTGCGCACTGAACAGGATCGCCGTTTAGTCGCTGATATTTTTTTGCGGCGGCTAGCGATTAATATGGCGTTGCAGGCTGATTCGACAGTCAATTATGTTACTGGTAAAAAAATGGCAGCGATCTCTTATACTGATAGAGATATTGATTCACCCTATAATACTTATCAAAATCCTGGCTTGCCGCCTGGCCCAATTTGTAATCCTGGTTTGGATTCGATCAAAGCTGTTGTTTATCCGATCACTAATGACTATTGGTATTTTTTGACCACGCCTGATGGCCAGGTCATTTATAGTAAAACTTTGGAACAACATAACATTGCTAAGGCCAAATATCTAAAATAATTAAAAATTATGAAAAAGGGAGTAAAATCAAAAAAGGCGATCGTTATTTCTTTGGGTGGTTCGGTTCTGGTGCCCCAGGAAGGCTATATTAATTATTTATTTTTAAAAAAGTTTAAAGAGATTGTTCTTAAGTATATTGAACAAGGCTATTTTTTTGTTATTGTTACCGGTGGCGGTAAAACTTGTCGGCTTTATCAAAATGCTGCCAAAAAGGTGACTAAGCTTGTCCCCGAAGACGTTGATTGGCTCGGCATCCACAGCACTCGTCTGAACGCCCATCTATTGCGAACGATTTTTCGCCAATGGGCACATCAACGGATTATTGACGATCCACGAATCAGAGAAAAAGTTAAAGAGTCAATTCTAATTGGCGCTGGCTGGCGACCAGGTACTTCGACTGATTACGATGCGGTGAGACTAGCTATCAGCTATGGTGCTAAAGAGGTGATTAATCTATCTAATATTGATTATGTTTATAGCGGCGATCCACGCAAAGATCCACAAGCTAAACGTTTAGCTAAAATTAGCTGGTTGGATTTTTTGAAGTTAGTTGGTGCTAAATGGACGCCGGGGGCTAATTGGCCGTTTGACCCAGTGGCTAGTCGTTTAGCTAAAAAAGCGGGGATCAAAGTTTTGGTTATGGACGGTCATAAGGTAGCTAATTTTGAACGGTATTTAAAAACTGGTCAGTTTGAGGGAACAACTATTAGCAATTAGGTAGCGAATAGTCTTAGAATTTGTTATTATTATAACCATGAGCTCAAACAAAAAACAAAACCGTAAAGCTTGGGTCGTAGCCGTGGATATGGGCTATGGTCACGAGCGGGCGGCTAATCCTTTTTCTGATATTGCCAATGAGGGTATAATAATTGCCAATAATTATCAGGGTATTCCCGAAGAAGACCGCCGGGTCTGGCAGAGTAGCCGTAAATTCTATGAATTTGTCTCGCGAGCAAAATATTTACCATTGATTGGTAATATAATTTTTGGTGTTTTTGATTATTTTCAGCGAATTAATCCTTTTTACCCTCGGCGCGATCTATCCGCCAAAACTATGCAGCTTAAGTATATGTACCGGTTGATGCGTCATAGTAATTGGGGAAAAAATTTGATTGAGTATCTTAACAAAGATCCACAGATACCTTTTTTGGCTACCTTTTTTAATGTTGCTTTTTTTGCTGAATATCATGGCTACAAAGGGGACATCTATTGCATTGTCACTGATACGGACATCAGCCGGACTTGGGCGCCGCTTGAACCCCATAATAGCAAGATCAAATATCTGGCGCCGACCAATCGGGCGGTTGAGCGGTTAAAACTTTATGGGGTAAAACCGCAGAATATTTTTTTGACTGGTTTTCCTTTGCCCAAAGATAATATTGGTGGCCGTCAAATGACTAATCTAAAAAGTGATCTGTGGGATCGGATCCATCAGCTTGACCCGACTCATAAATTTATCAATAAATATCATGAGTCGCTTAATCATTATTTGGGCCCGGTAAAAAAAATCACTAAGCGGCCGTTAACTCTCACTTTTGCCGTTGGTGGCGCGGGCGCTCAGCGCGAGCTCGGCGCTAATATTTTGAAGAGCTTACGCAAGTGGATTATTAGTGGCAAAATTAAGATCAATTTGATCGCGGGGATTCGCAATGAAGTTTATATTTATTTCAAAGAAGCGATAAATAAGTTGGGTTTGCAGAAGCACTTAGGCGAGAATATTGATATCATCTTTGCGATTAACAAAAATGATTATTTTGACCGGTTTAATCAAATTTTGAGAGTGACTGATATTTTATGGACTAAGCCCAGCGAGCTGGCCTTTTTTACCGCTCTCGGTATTCCCATTGTTATTTCCGACCCGATTGGCTCGCAGGAATTTTATAACCAGAATTGGTTGACTAGTTTGGGCGGCGGTATTAATCAAGATAATCCAAAATATGCTGACCAGTGGCTATCTGACTGGTTAGAAAGCGGCTGGCTAGCCGAAGCGGCTTTTCAGGGGTTTTTGGACGCGCCGAAGTTTGGAACTTATAAAATCGAAGAAATAATTTTCAATAAATCTCTTACCAAGACCAACGGGCACGTCGAATTATTATAATAAAAAATATATGCCAATCTATTCTTATTTAATCATGATCAGTTTTGGCCTGATTATTTTGTGTTATGTTCTGATGATCGCCGGGGGTATAACTGAGAAGCGGGTAAAATTGATCGCTACTTTGCATTATTTTTTAGCAGCAGTCAGTGGTATTTTTTATTTTGTAGCCACTATTTTAGTTTTAGTCAACCAGGAGCTGGGTCTAAAGTTTAAGAATGAGGTGGTTACTTTTGCTCTAATGTTAGTGATTAGCTTTTTGATTGGTTATTTTTCTCGGGTCAAACAGCAGCGGTTACTTCATTATTTTGCTGGTTTTGTTTTAGTGATTATGGTAATTTTTTTCCATCTTAAGTGGAGCGGTTTAATTTAATGAATTTTTAGAATTACAAAAAAATAGGGGTCGCTCTAGAGCGACCCCTATTTTATATTTTTGGATTATTGTGCAGTAAATGGTAGAACGCTCGCTAGATATTCGGTGCCGTTTTCGTTAATAACATAAAACCACAACTCATAATCACCAGGGTCTGCTGGTTTGGGGAAGATTGATCCATCATAGCCGACGAGAGCATGGGGTTGGGTTTCAGCGATAAATATACCTTTATTTTTATCAACTACCCGTAAGACATACAGGGTGGTATCTGGAGCATCTTCGGTCAGCTGCCAGATCAGCATATAATCTTCTTCATTAACCAAATCGGTTTTAGGGATTGACAACTCGGTGAAGTATTGTTGATAAACCTCCTGGCTAGGCGTAGCTCCGTTCGGGACACTCTGGGCTCGATCGGTCGGGCCAGAGGATTGGTAGGTGTAAAAAAAGTAAAAATAAGACCCAAGACCAACTAATAGGACAAGGCCGGTGATAATAAGTAGAATTTTAATGGTTTTAACCATAGCTTAGCTATTTATTGATTATTTAAGAGTGGATATTTTTATTTTACCACTTTTTAAAAATTAAGAAAATATGTTATAATTGTATTAAGTTTAATCTAGCTGTCACGCTTAAATATAAAAGTAGATTTATATGAGTTTTTCCGATGCGGAACTTTCGGATATTTTAGTTAAAGACAAGCTATTGACCAAACGTCAGGTGGCCGAATATTTAGATAATGCGGGCCGGGCGGAAGCTAGCTTGCAGCAGTATCTGATTGCCGAGAATATTCTCGAGCGGGTCAAAATTGGTCAGGCGGTGGCCCAAGCTTTAAATGTTAAATATATCGATTTAAATAAGATTGAGATTAAGCCGGAACTTTTCCAAAGTGTATCGGAGTTTGTTGCCAAAAAAAATAAGGTGGTAGCCTTTAACCACGATCAAGAAGGCCTGCACATAGCAATGGCTAATCCAACCGATCAAGAGTTTATTAGCAATTTTCAGAAAAAGTCTGAAGATAAACTGGTCATTTATTACGCCGAAGAGGAGTCAATTGATGATATTTTAAATAAATATCATTTTTCTAATAACGAAGAGTTCAATCTATTAATTCAGCAGATTATCAGCTCGGGTGAGGAGACTTCGCGCGCCGAGGACCTGCCAATAATTAAAATAGTTGATAAGATGCTGCATTTTGGTTATACCAGCAAATCTTCAGATATCCATATTGAGCCCTATGAAGATAAGACAGTGATCCGGTTCCGGATTGATGGTATGTTGCATGATATTTTAATTATTCCGATGCATCTGCACGAGCTGATTGTTACTCGGATCAAAATTTTGGCTCGTCTAAGAACTGATGAGCACCGAGCAGCTCAAGACGGTAAATTGAAATTTAGTTATGGTGACGAGAAAGTCGATGTTCGTGTTTCTATTGTGCCGATTGTTCATGGCGAGAAAGTGGTTATGCGGTTGCTTTCGGAAAAAGCTCGCCAATATGAATTAGAAAAACTAGGTTTTGGCCCAAAATATCTAGAGATGATTAATAAAAATATCAAACGACCATGGGGAATGATATTAGCCACTGGGCCGACTGGCTGCGGCAAAACGACGACTCTTTATGCTATTATTCAGAAATTAAATAAACGCGAAGTAAATATTGCCACTATCGAAGACCCGGTCGAATATGATATGGAAGGGGTCAATCAGATACAAGTTAATCCCAAGACTAATTTAACTTTTTCGGCTGGTTTGCGGTCGTTGGTTCGTCAGGATCCAGATATTATTATGGTGGGAGAGATCCGCGACGAGGAAACAGCAAAAATTGCTATCAACTCCGCTATGACTGGTCACTTAGTTTTATCGACCCTTCACACAAACGATTCGGCTACTACCTTACCACGTTTAATTGATATGGGTATCCAGCCATTTTTGGTGGCTTCAACAGTCAATATTGCTATTGGCCAGCGGTTGGTGCGTCGTATTTGTGTCGAATGTAAGTATAAGGCTCAAATTGATGATCAAGTGGTTGAATTGGTTAAAAAAGAATTGTCGCCGGATACTATTAAAAAATACAAGTTGGACGATAAAAAAACGATTATTTATTATGGCAAAGGTTGTGAAGCTTGCCAGTATACTGGTTTTAAAGGCCGGGTAGGTATTTATGAAGTTTTGGAAATGAATGATCAGATAAAAGAGCTGATTATGAATCAGGCTAATTCTGACGCTATTAAAGCTAAAGCTATTGAGCAAGGCATGGTAACAATGATTGAAGATGGAATCGCTAAGGTTCTGGATGGACAAACCACCATCAATGAGATTTTGCGCGTTTCTCAAGAATAAAATATCATATGGATGAGATTACAAAAGCCGAAGATAAGAAAGTTCCGGCCAAAAGAATAATTACGTCGGGCCATCGGCGGGTTCCCAGGTGGAAGCGTTTTTTGTATATTGGTAACGTCTCTCAAAAACAGGTTTTATTTTTTACTAAAAATCTTTTTATTATGCTTAAGGCTGGTCTAACCCTAACCGAAGCGTTGATAGTTCTCAAGGATCAGATTAAGGGTAAGCTGCAGTTTATACTTAATGACGTCTATGACGAAGTTGCTAAGGGTTATAAGTTGAGTGAAGCCCTGGAAAAAACCCCTAAAGTCTTTTCTGATATTTATACTAATGTCATCAAAGTCGGCGAAGAGTCGGGTAATTTGGAACAAAATTTGGAATATTTAGCTGGCCAGCTTGGCAAAAATCAAGCTTTAAAACGCAAAGTAACCGGAGCGATGATTTATCCGGCGATTGTTTTTATTGGTGGTATCTGCTTGAGTTTGGGTATCGCTATTTTTATTTTACCAAAAGTGACTAAGATGTTTGATAGTTTTCAAATAGAATTACCGCTCACCACGCGAATTTTGATCGGCGTTTCTAATTTTTTTCAAGCCCATGGTCTAATAGCAACGGTTAGTATAATTGGTGGTCTGATATTTTTATTTTGGTTTTTTCGACGTAAATTCGTTCAGCCAGTATCTCATTGGCTTATTTTGAGGTTACCAATAGTCAAAAATATTGCGCTGCATTTGAACCTGACTACTTTTACTCGGACATTGAGTATTCTGTTGGATAGCGGCATTACTATTGATGATAGCATTAAGATTTGTACTAAAACAGTCTCTAATTACTATTATAAAAAGTTTTTACGTCAGACCTATACTCAGGTTAAAGCCGGGGATAGTTTGGCCTCAATCTTGCAGCAAAATAAAAAATTATTCCCCATTACTGATGTTCAGATTATCCAGGTTGGTGAAGTTTCTGGTACCTTAAGTAATTCTCTAAAATTTTGTTCTTCAATTCATGAAGATGAGGTTGATAATATCACCAAAAATTTATCCACTATCTTAGAGCCAATTTTATTGGTAACTATTGGGTTGATGGTGGGTTTTTTGGCTTTAGCTATTATCACGCCGATTTATTCTATCACCGGTAAAATGCGTTATTAATCTATGTCCAAGACCGGTTTTACTCTAATTGAGGTTCTGGTGGTGACTACCATCAGCGTTATTCTATTGGGCGTCGTTTTGTCTTTTTATAGCTATTTTTTAATTTTTAATACTCTAGACGCGGCGCGGCAAGAGGTGCTTCAAAACATTCGCTTAGCGCAAACTTTGGCTCAAACTGGCTCGGCAGATAATAATTATGGTGTTTATTTTGGCTCGACGACTTATACTGTTTATCAAGGGTCGAGTTATGTTAGTCGGGTACCAAATCAGGATCAAGTGTTTAGTTTGGCTGATGATGTTCAGGCTACTGGTTTAACCGAGATTAACTTTACCAAAAAAACCGGCTTGCCCTCAGTTAATGGTACGCTGATATTGACTAACGCCAAAAGTTTAAAATCAGCTCAGATCAATATTAATCAATTGGGTTTGATTTATTAAAATTGTGAGCTATGAATCAGCGTGGTCAAAATCTAATTGAAGTTTTGATTGCTCTAGGAATTTTCTTTATTTTCATTAGCGGTGTTTTGGTTTTGAACTGGCGCTATTTGGATACTTTTGCCC
>JBAZLA010000001.1:0-287475 GCA_041650515.1 Patescibacteria group bacterium | reverse complement strand
AGCCAAATCAGTGGTGATCGATCCCAAAGTTTTATTTAGAGCCACGCCCGTATCTTTATCCAGAGCAGCTATACTATTGTTACCAGTCAAAACTAGCACCTTGCCTAGGTCACTAGCTACCGGCTTGATACTCACTCTAAAACTCACCCGAACGTCCAGACTGGGTGCGGTCGGAATACGATTAATCGTCCAAACCACTTTATGATCCTCCGGCTGATATTCTAAATCGCCAACCGAGATGTCTTTCTTGCCAACCCAGCTAACCTTTTCCGGCAAGACAGTCGAAACCACAATGTCCTGAACTTCATGGACTGAGTTAGACAACACCCAATTAATCACGTAAGTAGTGGCCTGATCAACTCGCGGTGGTAATGGACCAGCACCAATTGCATCCGCCGAATCATCAAAATAACGAGCATAAGCGTCCAGGCTTAAATTAGAATTAACTTTAGTAATAATTTTGTTGCTTTTGTTCTCGACATTAGCCTCCTTACCACCAACCTCACCCAATTTAGTTGAGGCGATACTCTGCAGGCTTAGATCGCCAGATAGATTACCAGCGTTACTAACTATTTTGACTGAAAAATCAATCACTCCCTTGTCACCTGGCTTAAGTTCATCAAGATTGGGCACCTCATCCTTAGTCCAGGTGATTAGTTTACCGGCTTCAAACTCATCCAACGTACCTTCGTAGCGGTCATTAAGAGTCGACCAGTCAATAAAAGTAGCGGTCGGCGTAAAAAATACCGATACGGTCAAGTCTTTAATGGTTTGGCTACCGTCGTTTTCAAAAGTCAAAGTGTAGTTTAGAGTATCGCCAAAACCGATCGAACCATCACTAGGTGAACTATTAATCTTAAGCTCACTAACCAAGTCTCCCTTAACAACCTCCACCTTCCACGACTGTTCTTCCAACAAATAATAATCTGGCTCATTATCTTTGAGCAAAGTTTTGACAATAAATTCCTGCGAGCCCATAACCGAGGCGGCAAATTTACCCAAAATTTTAATTTCGCCTTGCTGATCTTTGTTAAAATCAGCAAACTGCCAGGTGTTATTGCCTTGATTAGCAGCCGGTTCAACCGACTCCAAATTAAACTTCTCTGGATAAATCACTTCAATCATCACATCTTTGAGATCGCCATCGCTTTTGTTGGCATAGGCTAGAATAAGTTCAACTAATTGGCTGGGCGGCAAATTTTCTGGGCCAGTAATTGTTACGGCCACCGGTACTGATTTAATTTCTGTGCTAAACGATGCTTCGGCCTGAAATTTAGAAGTAAAATTGGCTGGTTCATAATACAACACTGCCCACAAATTTTGGTTAGTCCCCATCTCAGCCACCAATTTACCAACGATTTTAATTTCACCTTCACCGCCCTTGTCCAGAGAACCTAAATCCCAGTCATCCTCTCGAGCTAAATAGTTTTCGCCCGAACCCTTAGCTCTTGGCTGAGGTGTAATCTCACTGATCAGCAAACCACTAGGGTAACGAACGTTGAGCTGGACATTATTAATAGCGACTTTCTTGTCATTTTTGTATTTAATTAAATAAGTGATCTCTTGACCAGACTCTAAATCCTTAGCCGCTTGGATCTCTATTTTGACCTTACCATCATCACCCAAAAATTTCTGGACACTTTCTGGAGCATAACGATTAAAAAGATAAAAACCACTCCAAGCTACTATCACTATAAGCAGTAGAATAACACCTAGGTAGATGAGAAACCTCATCAGACGACTGCGCTTCTTAGGCTCGAGGCTGAACATGGATGGCATTTCGCCATTCTCATCTTCATAAATATTTTCTAAGTCTTGATTAATTTCTTTATCACTCAAGATATTAGTATATTCTTTCATTCCCCTAATTTTTCGCTTCATAATTTAAAAATTATTTGATAAACATTAGACTATAAATTCTATCCTGGTCTAAATAATGACCATATTTGATTTCATTGCCCGTGATCTGGAGATCCCCTGGATAATGCCAGACCTCTCGCCAATCGTTCGGGTAGTTAACCAAACTATAAAAACCTGAAAATACCCCTGATTGTTTTTGAACTAAAAGACTATATTGAGCGGTGGTTGGCGCCCAACCTAATTTATTTTCCAGCTTATCCAACCAGTCAATATTAGTCTTGTAGGTAGCAAAATCTATTTTAAAAGGTAATCGATATTTGAAGGTTATCACCGAAGCGGTGCCAGGGTCGGTCTGCGTCCAACCACCAAAAACAGTTTTGCCAAACTCCTGGTTAATACTCACCTGCTGCTCCTGATTAGTCACCGCTAGACCAGACAATCGCTGCAAATCATCATCTGGCTGATAACTGTCCAAAACCGGTTTAAATAAATCCTTGGCCGGGGAATCAAAACCACTAGCCGAAATTAACTGACTACCCGCTGGAACATAGAGTCGTAAGTAGTTAACATTCCGACCGCCAGTGAATAGGTCGCCACTATGGCCTAAATGTTTACGGATAACAGTAACGGTGTTAATGATGCTACCGTCTGCATTAACGTCAGCCTGATGCATAATACTTTGTTCAATCACCGCATCGGTTTTTTGACCGCCAATATTAGCATTAACGACCAGCAAATAGTCCCCATCGGTTTTTTCAATTTCATTGCTCCAACCCAAATCTTTAACTTCGGCCTGGGTATCAGGATTAGTAAAATAAAGTTGTAAATCTTTATTAGTTAACGATTGGTTTAATAAGGACAAAATGCCGACTAATTGTTGCCGGTTGGCTTTGAATATTTTATCCAACATTTCTGGAGCTAGATCAGCAATAAACTGTTTTGGTTTATTCTCGGCCCGATCATACTCCAGCTCAACAATTTTCTGGGTTTCCACAAAAAAATTGTCGCTATCAATATCACGGCTATACCCCGCCATCTCAACCGAACCAACAATTTTTAATAAATTCTCCATCAAATCAGCATTAAGAGCAATCACGCCATCAACGGTCGGCCCACCAGATTGGTTATAGAACCAAATGATCTTACTCGCCGCGGTCGGCCAATCACTAAACCAATTACTGTCTTGAAACTCCCAACGAGCCCGAACTAACTGCAGTGGTTCTGGACTAATAAAATTTTCTTTTAAGCCAGCTCGCAGATCATAAGAACCGCCCCCGGGAATTTCTAAATTTTTGATTTGGCCATCAACCAAATCAAGCAGAGCAAAACTACCAATAAAACCACCGGCTGGACGGATCTCATTGTTATTTTGAAAAACTAGTAAGTAGCGTTTGAGTTCATTCTGGCCCAAGATATCAACAACCAAACCAGTAACATCACTAAAGTATTTAAAACTCTGAGCAATCTGAGGCATCTTCTCCAGAGCCGTTTGAAATGTCTGACGTTTATCTTGAGGTATCAGACTAATATCTACTTTGATAATTTCTTGATTAATTTCTTCAACCAAGGGCAGCGAATAATCCAAACTAAATTTAAGCTTCTCTACTTTGGCCGCCAGGCTTTGAGAATCGTCGGTCAAAAATCCCAGGGCTTCCTCTAATGAGTTACCAACTAGGGACAAATTTTCGCCGATTTTTATCAAAGCTTGGCCCGAGGTCAAGGTTTTATCTGTATCCGGAATCAAATGAATAATGCCAGCCACTAAAGCGTTAATACTGTCTAATTCCTCTTTAGCAGTATTAAAACTCTCTTGAGCCGCCAAAAATTCTGCCTCTTTTAGATCGCCAACTGCCGCTTCTGTTTGGCTCAAGATAGTGTTCTTTTTATCCTGCAACGTCTTATAATAAGTCAGGCCGCTAATCGGTAAAACTAAAACAACTGCCATCACGATGAAAGCCAATAAAGCCTTATTTTGGGGCGTAAAAGGCAATCGGCGTAGAGGTTGAATGACTCGATTAGCCCCCTGATCAGCCACCCATAAAACCCAACGCGTTGCTCTCACTGGCGTGACTAATATTCGCCGCCAGAGACTACCTGCCATCGGAGCTAAAACCACGATTGATTCCTCGACCGGTCCAATCATTTCCTGGCTAATAACCTCATCGGGCGAAAGATCAACTTCAGCCACTTCTAGTTCCCCGGCATCATTAGAATTATCCTCCTCGTTCGGTCTTAGGCTAATTTTAGCTGCCTCAAAGTAGTCCTCAACTGGCTCAGAATAAGTAATCTCTAGTTTTTCAGGAAGATTACTCGCTGAAAAAAAAGACTTAAGATCAACTAAGTGGGGAGAAATATAATGATTGAGATAATTGCTAACTTTAACCGGCACTTTTACCTCTTGGAGCGTAAAATTTTTTTTCTTAGTGCGACCAGAAACCTTACCAGATTCTAATCTAGCCGTCAGTTCTTCTAAATTATTTATTTTTGTTTTTTTCTGCGGCATGGCGATAAATAGCTAAATGTTTACTAATGCTCTCCGGCCAATCAAATTTTTTTATTCGCTCTAGGCCTAACTCTCTTAACTCTGATTGACGAGTAGGATTATTTAATAAGGCAACAATCTTGTCGGCTATATCATTGACACTTTGGGGATAAAATTTTTCATAAGCCAGGCCGCCGATCTCTTCTAAGCAGGGAACTTTTGACCCGACCACCGGCAAACCCCAGCTCATGGCCTCAAGCAACGGCAAACCAAAACCTTCATAGAGCGAGGGAAAAACATACAGCGCAGCGGTTTGATACAATGTTGCCAAATCAGCATCAGCCACATAGTCCAAAAAAAGTACCTGCTGATCAGTCAAACCTTGCTGCTGGGTAAAATCAGCCAGCCGCTGGGAAAAATAATCTTTCTGGCCAGCGAAAACCAACTGATAATCAACTTCTTGACTGATTTGTTTAAAGGCCAAAACCAAATTTTCCAAATTTTTATGCGGATAAGCGTTGCCAACATAAAGTAAAAATGGTTTTGTTATATTATATCTTAAAAGCACTGATTTGTCGATTGATGAATCAACTAAATTTTCTAGCTTAGTTAAGCCATTATAAACCATTTCAGTTCTGCTAGCCGCCCAAGGATAATATTTAACAATCTCTGACCGAGTAAACTCGGAAACAGCAATAATTTTCTGCGCTCGGCGCACCGCTGACCAGACTACCAGTCGATACGCCAGATTCTTTAACCAATACCTATATAGACCTAAAGTACTTGCTCGCCGCGAAGGGTAGGTCCGAAGAAGCAAATCATGGATAGTAATAATAAGCCGACCATGATAAAAAAGCGGCACATTAAAATGGGGGAAATGGACTAAGTCTGGTTGCTGCTTTTTAATCAAACTTGGTAGATAGATTTGTTCGGCTAAAGTATACCAACGCCAAGGCGCTAAAACTTTCTGAAAATTAGCGCTGGCGCTAAATTCATCCCAATTATCTTTGGTTAATAAAATAATGTATTGATTTTCTTGATCTATCTTCTGCAAACCCAAAACTAATTCTTGGACATAACGACCCAGACCCTTAGCTCCACGAGGGCCATATAATCGAGCATCAATAAGAATTCTCATAAACTTAACAATTATTTTATTCAACAAAATTGATTTAATCAAAATACGGTATCCGCCACCAATCCCAAGGATCAACATAACGATAACCCCTTTCTAGAGCGCTGACCGAATCCATTTCAGCTGAAGACAATTCAAAATCAAAAACCGCTATATTTTCCTTGATCCGTTCGGCCGTAACGGTTTTTGGTATAGCAATAGTCTCACGCTGTCTGGCCCAGCGGATCAAAATTTGAGCTGGAGACTTCTGATGGCTCTGGGCAATTTCTTTAATAACCCGGTCATCCAACAAAACCGGCTGATCGCCTGGGTTATTACCAGGTGAACCTAGGGGAGAGTAGGCGGTTACCACCATTTTATGATCCTGACAAAATTCTACCAGCCTGGACTGTTGGTTATACGGATGGAGTTCAACCTGATTAACCGACGGCATAATTTTTGCGTAAGTAAAAAGATCAACCAACATCGGAGCAGTAAAATTGGCTACGCCAATCGATCGAACCAAACCAAGCTTAACTAGTTCTTCCATCGCTTCCCAGGTTTCTCTAATTGGCAGCTTAGCCGTGATTAGTTTTCCCGTCTTATCTACCGGCTCCCGACCTAAATCCAGCGACGTAGCAACGCCCCAGTGCATCAGATAAAGATCAAGATATTCTAACTGCAAATCCCGCAAAGTATTTTTACAGGCGATGGCGACATCATCTTTAGCATGGGCGTTATTCCATAATTTACTGGTAATAAACACCTCCTGCCGACTATTTTTTTTGTCACTAAAAACATTTTTAAAAGCCAAACCGATTTCTTTTTCATTACCATAAATAGCGGCACAATCAATATGCTTATAGCCGCACTCTAATAAAGCATATTCAACGGCCGACCCCACTTCTGCCGGGGATGATTTCCAGGTTCCCAAACCAATAACCGGCATCTTGTCTCCATTATTCAAATTAAGATAACTGTCGTTTTGCATAGTTTTAAACAAAAATGATTAACTTCAACTCTTAGCCAAAAATTCAAAACTATTTATCAAATCCAAAACCTTCCTTGCCGTCGTCTCCCAATTAAACCCTTTGGCTCGCTCCAAACCCTTATTAATTAACAAATCTTTAATTCTTAATTCGTAATTCGTAATTTTTTCAATTGCTTCCGCCATTTCCGAAATGTTATACGGATTGACCAACAACGCCGCGCCGCCGGCAATTTCGGCAGTCGCTGGCGATAGACTGGTAATAACCGGGCAGCCCTGCTGCATCGCTTCTAAGGGTGAAAAACCAAAACCTTCATAGAAAGAAGGATAAATAAAAACGTCCGCCTGGCGATAAAGTTCTGTTTTTACTTCTTCGCTGACATAACCCAAAACCTTAATGTCTTTTTTAAAATTACTCTTCTTAATAGCCCGATCAACTGCCGCATTCAGCCAACCGCTGCCACCGGCAATTACTAGCCCGAGGTCCAAATCTCCGGATTCGGTTTTTATTCTTTCAAAAGCCCGAACTATGCCGATTAAATTTTTTCTGGGCTCACGTGTACCAAGCATCAAAATAAAACGCTCGGGTAAATTGACTAATTGCTGACGACCGCCATCTGGTAACACCGGCTCGCGGACTCCCGGATAGATGACCTCAATTTTTTCCTCAGCGATACCATAACATTTAATCAAATCATCTTTGGTGTTTTGAGAAACAGCTACCAATTGATCGGCTCTTTTAAAAATATTCCGAGCGTTGATTAGCCAATAAGAAAGACGCCACTTACGTTTATAAAATTCTTTATACAATTCAAAAGAAAGATCATGAACTATCCCCACCTGGTGGCAGCCTTTGGATAAAGAAAAATAACAAAGATTGGGAATAATAAAAACGTCACAACCGCCAATCAGCTTGTCTATTTTAGGCCACCCCAAAAACAAAAAGGAAAGACTCAACAGTTTATTCGGCAACCGCCAGCCATAAAATCTAACATTTGGGTAATCCCACTTGGGTAAATCGGCAGCTACTGATCTAAAGGAATTATAAAAAAGTTTATACTGATTGGTTTGGTCAATTTTAAACAAATTATCCAAGAGTTGAGTAACATATTCACCCACGCCACTCCGGTTTTGGTCCATTAAAGGCCTAATATCGATTCCAATAATCATATAGCGCTTAGTGATTAACGCTCAGTACGCAATACTCAATGATAGTTTAATCCGCTCACTAAAGTACTCAGTACTGTGCACTGAGCCTGAGCGAGCGTAGCGAACCGAAGGGTACTATTTGATTAACTTATTCCCCTTAAACTCCTGATAAGTCTTTTCAATATAGTCCATTATCCGATTTTTAAATTCATCAACACCAAACTTAGTAGCGTGCTGCCGAATTGTCTGTGGGTCATAACTTTCTGGCTTGAAACGAATTACTGCATCGCCGAGGCTCTCCCAGGTCTGCTCATCAAAAAACTCGCCAGTGACACCAGGAATTACTGTTTCTAACGCCCCACCGACTGGATAAGCAATCACCGGCCGACCCGAAGCCATGGCTTCAACCGAAGTAATACCAAAATCTTCCTCCTGGGGATGGATATAGGCTAAAGCATGAGCATACAATTCAGCTAGTTGCTTAGGTGATACTCGTCCCAAAAACTCAATATGCGGTTTAGCCATTTTCTTTAGTTTGGCTTCTTCTGGCCCAGTACCAAAGATTTTTAAAGGAATACCTAGCTTATTAAAAGCCTGCACCACCATATCAAACCGCTTATAAGGTACTAGCCGGCCACCAGCTAAATAATAATGATTTAGCTGGTCAGCAATATAAAATTTATCAATCTCAACCGGTGGATAGATCACCTCGCTTTGCCGACGATAATATTTATAAATCCGCTTAGCAACGTTTTTAGAATTAGCCACATAATAATCTACCCGATCGGCCGCTAATCGATCCCACTTACGCAAGCGGGTCAAAAACAAAGGAATAATTCGCTTCAAGACACGGTTAACATTCAACTCTTTGATATAACTATGCGTGTCCGTCCAAAGATAGCGCGTCGGCGTATGACAATAACAAATATGGAGTGTATTAGGATGAGTAATCACGCCTTTGGCCATTGCCGAAGCCGAAGAAATAACTAAATCATAACCAGTCAGATCATGCCGCTCGGTCGCCATTGGCATCAACGGCAAATACCACTGATATTTCTTAAGCCCCCAGGGTAAATCTTGAATAAACGAAGTCCGGATATCCTTCTGACGAAAATCATTACCCATCGTCTTGGCATTATAGAGCAGGGTGTAAATGGGAGCATTAGGAAAAATATCTTGAAAAATCTTCAAGACTCTTTCGGCACCACCGTCTTGGACTAAATGATCATGAACTAAAGCGACTTTCATAATAGATTCAACTTTTAGACTCGCGATTTTCGAATTAATACTGCCAACGGCGTCCGAAACAAAATCCATAAATCCAGAAATAAACTCCAATTTTCGATATAATAAGTATCTAATTTGACTTCTTCATCAAAATCAAGATCACTCCGACCAGAGATCTGCGCTAGCCCAGTGACGCCCGGTTTGATCGCCAAAACTTCTTTATGATGACGCTGATATTTCTCCACCTCACGCGGTTGATGCGGTCGTGGTCCCACTAAGCTCATATTACCCAATATAACATTAAAAAACTGCGGCAATTCGTCCAGACTAGTTCGCTCTAAAAAACGGCCTACTCGGGTTCGCCGCGGATCAGCTAAAACTTTATAAACCGGACCTTGACGCTGATTTTTTTCTTGAATCAACTGTCTCTCATATTCTTCGGCTTTCTGACCGCCATAACCCAAGCCGGTGCAGTATTCTAGCTTCATCGAACGAAATTTATAAGTATTAAATATACCCTCGCGTGACACTCTTTGATTTTTATAGATAACCGGCCCACGCGAATCTAGTTTGATTAAAACAGCGATCACCAACATCACTGGCAATAAAATAATAGTTATGATCAGGCCTAGAATAAAATCGACAACCCGCTTTAAGATTTTGCCCCAACCGTCAAGCGGAGTTTTTTTCAGCTCGATGATCGGTACACCAGCAATAGTGCTAATATCAATATTAGTAGCCTTAGCTTGAAATAAATCTGGTGCATATTTAAAAACAACGTGATTCTCACTACACCAATCGACCAATTCTAATACTTGTTCTTTGGGTAAACGCGGATCAACTTGCATAACCTCGTCCAGCTGACCATTATTCAATAAAACCCGCAAAGTTTTCTTCTCCTCACCATTAAAATTATAAAAAACACCAATCACCCTAAAGCCTAAATATTTTTTTAGTTTAATCTCATTTACCACGTCTTGGGTTGTTTTATCAGCGCCAAAAATAGCTAAATTATGAACCCCATAACCAGTGGTAAACAAAAATCGCTGCATACCTCGGACCAGCGCCCGACCGACAGTAACCGTAATAATACTAAGAACCCAAACCGCCAAGATAATAAAACGAGAGGAGAACAGCTCCTCTTTACGGAAAAAAATGATCAAAATTAACACTAATGATGCAGTGGAACAAGCCAGAATTATCCGAGAAAATTCAGCCAAAAATTTACGAGAACCAGCAGTTTTGTACAAACCAGAAAAAATGAAAACCACCAACCAGCCCAGAGCCATTAATAAAACGATGTCCAAATAGCGATCAAAAGGCAAAGCAAAAATTACTGGTCGGACCTCTTTCAAAAATGACTGAAACCGCAAAAAATAAGCAATAATACCCGCGCCGACGACCATCATATAATCGACAGGCAAAAGTAAGGCGGTAAAGGTTAATTCAGCTTTTTTCATAGAGTCTGGGCATGTTGGGGCAAACCCATGTGTTTGCCCTCTAACTGCCCTCTATTCTATTCAATTTTGAGCTAAAAGTCAATCTAAGCCTTGACAACTAACTATAAGCCAAGTATAATACCAAAATCTAAGTAGGCAAGGTGGTTGCCCCCGTAAAATCCGCCAATTTGACGGATCATGGGGGAGGAAAGTCCGAACACCCTCCGATTTATCGGAGTTAATGGGAGTCGCTAACAGCGACCAAGAGTAATCTTAGGGAAAGTGTCACAGAGACAATGATAACCCACCAATTTGGCGGGCCAAAGGTGAAAAGAGAAAAGGTGTTTCTTGAGAAAATCATATGATTTCTTAAAGTAGCTACTTTTCTTCCTCCCGGGCGACCGGGATGTGATGGTAAACCCTCCCTGGTGCAAGAGCAATTTAGTTGCTCGCTTGAGTCCGGTGGCAACATCGGACCTAGATAGATAACCATCCCGTAGAACTCGCTACGCTCGTTTACGGGACAAGTCCAATAATTCTAAGCTGGGACTTGTCGCGTGGGCGAGCGCCAGCGAGCCTTTACGTGACTGAATTCGGCTTACTACCCTACTTAGATACTAAAAAACCCGACGATTCGTCGGATTTTTTATTTTTAAAATAACTACTTTATTTCATCCTCCCAATGAGTATAATCTTCAATCAACTGAATTTTACCAGTTTCTATACTAACTGCTTTATAACCTAACGATTTATCTTCCATCTCTTCAGCAGTACAAGTATAACATTCGTACGGCGAACCAGTATGTTCATATAACAGCAAAAACTTTTTATCTTTGGATATTGCTTGCACCAAGAGTTCTCCAGACTGGTCGCTCGGAGAAAAAATCTTGGTGGCCTGACTATTTTTCAAATCTAACTTAAAAAGATCTCTTTCCTCGTTATAATAGCCAAAAGCAAAAATGTTACCAGCCGCCTCATCAATCAAAGGATAATCATTAAGATAAATAAACAAATTTTGGTCAGCAAACATCACCCCACGACCTGAATCCGTCATATTGAAAACCACCAATTCTCGTGTTCCAGGTACGCCACTGATTAAACTAGCCGCCACCCAATATTTATCGTCAACCACAGCTATCGTTTCTAATTCATCAAGATTGTGCCACTTGCCATCATAGCGTTCATAATCTAAACTGCTCTGACAGATTTTACCCTCTTTATCCAAAGCGTTAATCGCCAGGAGCATTTTTCCATTCTCAATGACTAAACTACGCTGCTTTTTAGCTAGACAAATAACGACTGACACTAAAAAGACAGTAACCAAAACTATAACCAAACAAATAACGACGATAAATATTTTCTTCTTATTCAACAACATAAAATCTAATTTGAATAATAATTAAACTTCCATCACTTGCAAATCCTGTCCAATCTCGACTGGTCCAGAATAATGTTTTTTAATTTCCGCTAATATCGCTTCTTCTTTGCCGTGGCAAAAAGGAAAAAGATGAACTAACAAAACTTTTTTAGCCTTAGCCGCTTGAGCAATCCGGCCAACCTGCGATGGGATTAAATGATTTGGCTTAATGCCCATGTCTTCTGGGAAAGAACACTCAATAATTAGTAAATCCGCGCCTTGGGCAATTTTAGTCAAACCAGCGCAGGGCTGGGTATCACCGCTAAAAACTACGCTTTTACCATTGGCAGTAAATTTATAAGCTAAAGTGGGAAAACCATGTTCCACTGGTTCGGCCTCAACTACCAAACCATCTTGTTCAAAAATTTTACCTGATTCAACTTCTTGAGTAATAACGCTAATCTCCTTATTTCGTAAATCGCGCATCATCTGCGGCGCGAAGTCATAAGTAGTGTTGAAAGTGCTCTCGACCCAATGTTTGACTCCGGCCGGACCAAATAGATGGAAGCTGCCTTCTTTACCAGTTAAATACGAACTAAAAACCAAAGCTGGAAACTCGACACAGTGATCAATGTGAATGTGACTAATAAAAATATTATCTAATTTGGCTCCCGGGCAACCAATCTTAGCTAGCTGGTGGCACACCCCACCACCACAGTCGATTAAATAAGGCACTTCATCGTGTTCTAATAAAAACCCAGGCGCATTTCTTTGTGGATCTGGATAAGGCGCCCCCGTACCTAAAAGAGTAATCTTCATATAAAATCACTTAACTGATGGTTTATTTTTCCTAAATATCAGATAAATTCCTAACGGTACACCTAAGATTATCCAAATAATAAATATCATTAAAAATATAAAAAACTTCACAGTATCTCCTATGCTGGCACAGGTATATCCCTGGTTTGGTAAATAAGTTGGTTCGACACAAGATGGCACCACAATATAAATTAAATATAATATAAAAATAATAGCTAATGGAATAAAAATTATAGCCAACCCAATTTTTCTGTTTTTTGTCATATGTCTATATTAGTCCAACCTTCTTCTTCACCTCAATAATGGTTTTATCAGCTACCACCTGAGCTTTCTTATTTCCCCCGCTAATAACCAAATCAACCTGTTTTTTATCTTTTTCTAGCTCCTGACGCTTGTCCCTAAAGGGTGCAAAATAATTAGCAATATCATCAGCCAGGCGCTCTTTTAGCTCGCCGAATTTTATTTGACCCTGTTTTTGCTGAGTCTGAAAGTGACTGACTATTTCTTTGGGCGAAAAATTTTCCAAAAGCAACAACAAATTTTTACCGCCAGCTGAATTGCCATGACCCTCGTCAGATACGGCTCGTTTTAATTTTTGTTTAATCTCCACCGGCGATTCATTAATACCAATATAGTGCCCAGGGCCCAAACTCTTGGACATTTTTTTTTCTGGATCTAATAAACTCATTATCTTAGGCGTTTTAGTTAATAATGGTTTTGGTTCAATAAAAGTCTGGCCGTATTTATTATTAAACCAACGCGCCTCGCTCCGGGTTAACTCCACGTGCTGTAACTGATCATAACCAACTGGCACCAGCTCACCGTGATACATTAAAATATCCGCCGCTTGTAAGACCGGATAAACAAATAAACCAACATTAACATTCTCTTTCTGCCGCGCGGCCTTATCTTTATACTGAGTCATTCGCTCTAGCTCGCCCATTGGTGACAGTGTGTTAAAAATCCAAGCCAACTCAGTATGGCCAACCACTTGCGATTGGATAAAAATAGTTGATTTTTTCGGATCTAAACCAGCCGCTAAATAGTCAAGAACTACGCCGCGCGTCTTTTTAGCCAACTCCAACGGATTATAATTCTCGGTCATGGCGTGCAGATCAGCCACAAAAAAATAGCAGTCATAATCCCCACTATTCTGCAGCTCAACAAAATTTTTGAGCGAACCTAAATAATTGCCAATATGCAGCTCGCCACTGGGTTGGATACCGGATAGAATAATTGGTTTTTTAGCCATAGATTATTTGGTATTTGCTATTTGGTATTTGCTATTTGATACCTGAATTTTGATTATTTGCTGACTTACTAATGCCTTTATAATATCATTATTTTACCGCTTATTCAAGCTGAGTATAAAATTTTAGATTTATTTAATAATCAATAATACACACTTAAAATATATGAAATTAGAAGAACATTATGCCTATATCTTGGGTTTTGAGTTGGCTAATGATATTTGGAATATCGTCAGCCGCTGGGATTACTTAGCTAAAGACACTATCGGCAAGCAGCTAATTAGGTCGGCTGATTCTATATCGAGCAACATAGCTGAAGGTTGGTTCCGATATTATAAAAAGGACAAGATATTATTTTATATCTACGCCCGTGGTTCTGTCGCTGAGACCAAAGACTTTATAGAAAAATCTAAAATCCGAGAATTAATTAGTCTAAAAGAATATAATTCTATAACTGATAAATTAAATTCGCTGCCAGAATTAATTAATGGCTTAATTAAAGGAACTAATCTTAACCTCCGCCGCTGAAACCAAATCAAATAACAAATAACAGATACCAAATAGCAGATAACTGATATAAAAAAAGGCGTGCAAGCACGCCCAACCTCCTAGAATCGGACGACGGGGAAGCGGCGTCAGAATGCCGCGACCACCGGCTGGCCGTCCAGCCAGGTTTCCTCATCGAGCAGGTCAGCCTGCTCGTCGGCCGAATCACCGGTCCGCTCAGCGATGCCGAGCGCCCGCTTGGCGAACCCATCGCACAGATCATACAGCTCCGTAATCTTCTGCGTCAGGTCAGCCAACCCCAGGTCTCGCAGATCGATGACGGATGCAGGTTGAATATTTTCAACCATACATTGAACCATCAACCACTTGAAAACCCCAGCCGCCGGCAAACCATTGGTCTCGTAGGCCTCTTTGAGGCCGTTCCAGACCCGGAAAATCAGGGTTCCGCCATGCTCGCGCGCATGGATCGTAATCACTTTCCTGGTAGTCATCCCAGACACCTCCTGTTTTTGATCCAAAAAAAACACTAAATGATTTTTAACCTTAACACTTATTACCTTCTTTGTCAATAATAAAATCCCCTATCCGGGGATAATAACTTTAGTCTTAAAATTAGGTCCTAATATACCCAACTATCAAACATCAATTACCATCAAATCTCTAGCAACCACTACTTGATCACGATAATTCTTTTTTGCTTCAGCCAGCGGATTATATTTTCTAAAATAAAAAGAATGCATGTGGCTTAAAACTAATCTCTTGACTCCAGCTTTTTGAGCCAAAGCCGCTGCTTGGCTAGCGCTCATATGACCGCCCGCAATAAATTTCTCTGGCCAGCTAGCTTCTAAAATTGCCAAATCCGCTCCTCGGGCAGCCTTTAATAAACCCGGGCATTGCTCCGAATCACCAGAATAGGTCAACACTTTTTTATTGGCGCTAATCCGATAAGCTAAACAATTCCAGGTCCGCGAGTGTTTAACCTTATAACCCCTAATCTGGCAACTGCCGATCCTAGCACTCTGACCATCTTTTATCTCTTTAAAAACAATCTTATACTGTGGCCGATACTTAGTTAAATTAAATATCACCATTAACTTAGCCATTACCTTATTAAACCCTACCGGACCATAAACAACTAGTTTCTTTTTTCTAAAAGACAAGAAAGCTGGCTCAATAAGTAGAATATGCAAAACAGCTAACAAGTCAGAGCAATGGTCAGAATGCAAATGAGTGATAAAAATAGCGTCGATATCATAATAATTAACACCAACTTTCATCAGCTGGTCAACCGCTCCCCGACCAAAATCAAAAACTAGATTTTTTTTGCCTGCTCGAACCAAATAGCCAGCCGAGTGCCGACTAAGCTCTGGCTGATAGCTTCCTGAACCTAAAATAGTTATTTCCATATAATTTAGAACACTATGACGATATGACCACCGGGTATTTGTATTTACCTACCGTCCTAGCGTCCTATCGTCCTGTTATCTTAATTAGACTTCAATCAGCACCGGCAGTATCATTGGCCGACGATTAGTCTTCTTCCATAAAAAATCGCCAATCTCATTGCGGATCTTGTTTTTAAGATAATTCTCAAAAGCTGGTGAGTGATGGTCTTTATCTTTGAGTAAAACCTTAACTTTATTACGGGTTTCTTCAACTAAATTCTTGTTTTCCTTCATATAAATAAAACCACGCGAGATCAGATCGGGGTTCTGCACTAATTCGCCAGTTTTTTGGCGAATCGTCACGATCACTACCAGCATGCCATCTTCAGCCATCACTCGCCGGTCGCGCAAAACAATTTCCGAAATATCACCCACGCCCAAACCATCCACAAAAACATAATCACTGGGTACCTGCTGGCTACTTAATTTAGCGCCATTTTTAGTTATCTCTACTATCTGGCCATTATTAGGGATCAAAATACTTTTCTCGGGGATTCCTGCCTGTTGGGCCACCTCGCCATGAATTACCAACATGTAATAATTGGCTTCAATCGGCATAAAAAACTTAGGACGGAAGATATTGATCAGTTTTTTTAGATCTTCCTGTTTAGCATGGCCACCAGCATGAATGTCCATCATTTGATAATGAATAACCTTAGCGCCGTGACGATACAATGTGTCTTTAAGACTCTGGACCGTTCGCTCATTACCAGGAATAACCGAAGAAGAAAAAATGATCGTATCACCCTTCTTAAGTTTTAAATATTTATGTTCCATGTTGGCTAAGCGCATTAAAACCGCATTTTTTTCACCTTGGGCCCCAGTACAAATAATCAATAATTTATTATCGGGCAAATCTTTAGCTTCGTGCCAGCTGACAATCGTATTCTTTTTTATTTTGGTATACCCCAAATCTCTAACGATTTCTAAGTTATCATTTAAACTACGACCCTCAATTAAAACTTTTCGGCCGTGCTCTTCGGCTAAGGCAACCAAAAGTTGGACGCGCGATAGATTAGAAGCAAAGGTACCAGCAATAATCCGACCCTTGGCCTCAGCTAATATAGTCGAGAGCTCAACCCCCACCTGGCTTTCGGAAAGCTGGTGGCCAGGATGTTCGGCGTTAGTGCTATCCGACATCAATAACAAGATCTTATCTCTAGCGATAGTTTTAAGCCGGTTAAAATCAATCGGCTTATCATGAACCGGATTTTCATCAAATTTAAAATCGCCAGTATGCACTATCGTACCAATCGGCGTTTTGATCACTACACCAAAACTATCCGGAATATTATGATTGACCCGAAAAAATTCTATCCGAAATGACCGACCCAGTTTAATTTTGGAACGCTCATCAATCTGTGCTAGGTTTAATTTAGGCGCGCCACGATAATCTTCTTGACGTTTTCTCAAGATACCCGCCGTTAAAGCCCCAGTATAGATTACTGGGTTGCCCAACTGACCAATCAAATGAGGCACCGCGCCAATATGATCGTAATGACCGTGAGTAATAATTACTCCCCTAATTTTATTGACCTTATCACGCAAGTAGCTGATATTAGGGATGATATAGTCAATCCCCGGCATATCTTCCTCAGGAAACTGCAGTCCCATGTCAATAATAATAATGTCGTCATTATATTCCAAAACCATCATATTACGACCGACTTCTTCCATACCGCCCAGAGGAATAACTCTAAGTTTTTCACGAGAATTCTTCTCGGCGTTAGCTAGAGCCTTAGTCGCTAGATTAAAACTCCGCCGATCGCCAATTGTTAAAGCTGGCGAAGTTAAAAATTTGTGGTCAATCTTGGCCCCTTTTTGGGTTTTTTGTTTGTGATCCATAGTAAAAATTATAAGATTATAAAGCCGAAAGTCAAACAATCTATAACTACCAACTTCATAATTTATAACTCCTTTGCATAAATTACCCAGGAGAGGATGAGGAATTTTACGGCCTTGCAATTACGGCACTACCAACAGTGCTTGTTCACCACCAACGTCTATGCCGGTGAGAGGACTCGAACCTCCACGCCTTACGGCACACCGACCTGAACGGTGCGTGTATACCAATTTCACCACACCGGCGTAGGCGTTGACGGATAATTCCACAATTCTCCATCACTAAAACCCAACCACCAAATACCATCTAACTAATATACTTGGGACAAAATTTTTAGTTCGATGACCAAACCCGCTTAGTTTTGATATAGCGCTGAGTCAAATCAACCAACCTATCCGACGGTTTAGAAATATTCTCTACGCTAAATCCTCTAACCTGCTCACTTAAAACATAGTTATAAGTCGGGCTATAGAGAAAAATTGCTGGCAGTTCCTCAGCTAAAATGTCTTGAAATTTTTTGTAATTTTCTTCCTGCTTACTAGTATCACTGGTCTGACGAGCCGCTTCGATGTAATTATCCACCCGACGATCAGTAAAAATAGCTAAATTCAATCCTGGGTCAACATTCTGTGAAGAATGCCAAAAGGGATAAGGATCTGGATCCGCACCAACAATCTCACCATAGATCAAAGCCTGATAATTACGTGGTTTAATAACATCTTTACGAATATTATCGGCTGGTACAATATTTAAAATTGTTCGTATGCCGATCATCTGCCAATTTTCTTGGATAACTTTAGCCACCTCGACATTCTCGGCCCGATCAACTAGGGTCAGAGTAATTTCTAAAATTTTGTCACCTTTTTTTCTAAAATACTCCTGGCCACCCAACGCAGCTAACCGCTCCTCATCGCTCTGATCAATGTACTCGCTGTCGGCGGGTAGACTAGCCTTCTCCTGCTGCCGCTGCCAAGTAATAAAATCATTGGGACTAATCGCTTGCCACTTAGCTTGATCTAATAAGGCCGCCGCCGCTTCCGGCAAATAGTCATATTTTTTAATCTCGGGATAGTAACCAATAAAGCCCGGCAAAATCGGCCCATCAATAATCACGGCGTCACCACTAAGGGTTTGCCAAACTAATCGCGATCGGTCGGTCGCTTGAGCGAGAGCCTGGCGAATATTTTTGTCTTGCAGAACTTCACTATTTTTTTGATTAAAGAAAACAGCGGTATATTGTGGAAAATTTAGAGGATAAAGATGATAACCCTTAGCCGAATCCAACCCCTTATCAAAAATTTTATCTTTAGCTTCTTTTGGCAAATAGCTTACACCTTGAACGTTTTTATTAACCAAAGCTTGCTCAATCGAGCCAAGATCGGGATAAAACTTAAAAGTGATTTGATCTAGATAAGCTCGACCAAAATGATAATCATCATAACGGTTTAAAACAATTGACTTAATCTCACCAAGACTATCTTTTTTTAAAGAATAAAATTTGAACGGACCACAACCAATCGGTTTAAGATTTAGATCAGCCAAACGAAGGTTGGCCGGATCGATCTCTTGCCAAAGATGTTTAGGTAAAATACCAAAGGTCAAAGTACTAAGAAAAGGTGTAAATGGTTCGGATAGAACAAACTTAAAACTTAATTCATCGATTTGCTCAATACTAACCCCTTTAAAACTGACCGCTAAAGGAGAGGCGACTTCTTGGTCCTTAATTAAATCAAAGGTAAACAGAATATCCTCAACGGTCACTGGCTGACCATCGTGCCACTTGATCCCCTCTTTTAAAATAAACGTATATTCTTTCTGATCCTCAGAAATCTGATAGCTGCCCACCAAGTCGGGCTGCAGCTCTTGACTCTGGTTACGTCTCATCAAACCAGAAAAAATCACTGCCGCCAGGTCCATATCTACATCATTGGTCTGGGCTAGAATTGGATTAATGTATCTCGGGCTACCGACTAGTCCTTCAGAATATTCCCCACCAAAAGCCGGCACCAGTTTAAGAGAAAAGAAGTAAAAACTGACGGCCAAGAAAACAGCGGCGAAGATAATGATAATAACTGAAATCTTAATAGCCTTCTTCTCTTTAAAACTCAAAACCTTACTTAGATATTTAATCTGTTGCCAGGTCGGAACCGATTTTTTGGCCTGATTCGTTAAACCAAAAACTAACTGCCGATCAAGATCGGATTTTTGCTTTTGTTTTTCCATTAGTTTTTCCTCCTCAGTTGATTGTCGATGACGTTTAAAAAGAGAAAAAAAATCTTTTTTCTTGATTGTCTTTTTAGCGTTATCTATTTCACCTGTCGGAGTGCTGTTTTCTGGCACAGAGCAATAAAATAATAAGAGAAGAAAGAGGCTATCTTAAAAACTATAAAATTACGTTTAATAAAGCAACGACCAAAAAAGCGACTGACAGAACAACGGTTGACCAAAAAAGGATTTTTTCGGCGCCGCGTTTGGTCTTATAGACATTACCTTCACCACCAAAAACCGCGCCCATACCAGCACCACGATTCTGGAGTAGAATCGCAATAACCAACAAAACCGCTAAAATAACTTGGATGATTGAGAGAATAACCATAAATAAGAGTAAAAACTACCCCCTAGTCTATTACAAAACGATTTTTTTGTCAATCGCAAATGATGTTACTAACAAATGATGATTTTAAAATATGACTTTTTCCGCTATAATACCCTATATGCCTAGTCTGGATCAAACAACACCACCAGCCTATCAACTAAGACCTAAAAAACCAACCAAGTGGTGGAAAATACCGCTGTTGATAGTTTTAATGCTGGTTTTGGCCTTTGGCCTGGCAGTTGCTTTTCAGACGCTCGACCTCCTCTCCAAATATAAACAAGGCCAAATCAACTGGGAGCAACTAACTGGCCAGTCGTCAACCAACCAGCCAGGTTTGATTAATGTTGCTACTGACGACGACCCGATGCTTGGTAATACAACCGCCACCATCACTATTGTGGAATTTGCTGATTTTACCTGCCCAGTCTGTAAACAATCCTATCCAATCATTAAGCAACTCTACTTACTCTATCCTCGCGATATTCGGATTATTTTCCGTGATTTCCCAATTGTCAGCGAGATGTCTATTACCGCCGCCCTGGCCGGCCAATGCGCCAAGGAACAGGGCGATGTCTTTTTCTGGTCCCTCCATGACAAAATGTTTGATAACCAAGAACAACTAACTACCGACCTAATTAAAAGTTTAGCCGCCGCGACCCAACTGGATACCGGCCGTTTTAACCAATGTCTCGATAGTCAAAAATACAAAAACGAAATTAGCCAAGACCTGAACGCTGCTTACCAGGCTGGCGCAGCCGGCACACCCACCTTCTTTGTCAACAACGAAAAAGTGACCGGTTTCCAGACTTTGGCTAGCTGGCGCGAGGCGATTAACTACTTACTACAACAAGCTAAATAAATCTTATGATCGAGGTTCGTCTTCATGGCCGGGGTGGCCAAGGCGTGGTGACCGCCGCTGAGCTAATCGCGATCGCTGCCTTCCACCAAAATAAATACGCTCAGGCTTTTCCTTTTTTTGGTGTCGAACGACAAGGCGCGCCAGTCGAAGCCTATTGCCGAATCAGCGACCAGCCAATCAGCCTCCGCAGCCAAATTTATCAACCTGATTTTTTAATTATCCAGGATCCTAGCCTTATTAGCGACCCGCGTACTCTAAATGGGATCAAACAACAAGCTATAGTCATTATCAATTCCGAAAAAGAACTAAACAACCTTAACCTATCAAAAAATATTAAAGTTTTTACTATTCCAGCCACTAGCCTAGCTCTAGAAATCCTGGGTAAACCGATTATTAATACCGCTTTATTAGGCGCTTTTGCCGCGGCCACTAATCTAATTAGTCTGAAAGCTTTAGAACAAGCCATCAGTGAAAAATTCAACGAAAAAAATAAAGAGCTGGCAGCTAAAAACATCCGACTAGCCCAAAAAGCTTACAACTATGTAATTAATACCACTATAAATAAATAACCTTGGCGGTTCAACGTTCCTCTACTATGCCTGCCCCGAGCCTTTCGGCTAAACTCAGGGCCGGTCTCGTCGAGGGGGACTGTGGACTACGGACTGCGAACTAAACTATGAAATATCAACCTTCAACTCCAGCGGGCGAGAGCACCAAAAATAAAACCGGCAATTGGCGGACATTTAAGCCAGTGTTTTTGCATGATCAGTGCACCGGCTGCGGCCTTTGTGAACAAAGCTGCCCCGAGGGCATAATCTATCCAACTGGCAAAACAAATAAGAATAATAAAAATTATCGAGACACCGACTATGATTTTTGTAAAGGTTGTGGTCTTTGTGCTAAGGTCTGCCCCTTTGCGGCAATTACCATGATTAGGGATGAAAAGTAATATAATAACCCTCTACAATAAAAGCCCCCGAAGGGGCTTTTTAGGTAAACTATAAACGACCAATGTTAATTCTTGGTGCCTCTAGAACTATACAATAGGGCGTAAACGATAAAATAGGTAATAGATAAAGACATAATGACAATTGCCAGACCAATCGTGGCGTTGATCAATAGTTTACGAGCCTCAGTCACTTGCTCCTGGTTGCCGCCAGCGGTCATCCAACGAAAACCAGCATAGACCACAATAATCACAAAAATAACACCCAGGGTAGTCAAAAATACCTGCACCAAATACATTACGGTATCTAGCAGTAGCGGTATTCTGACCTCGCCTTCAATACCATAGGCGATCTTCTCAGTCGGCTGTAAGCCAAATCTCATTCGATCCCAAACCGTGGCTTCACCTTCTTCCCAGGGTACGCCAAGGTCATCTTTTTCAGCAAAAACCAAAGCCGGAGCTACTAATAGCGATAGAGTAAACAACAAAATTATCGAAAAGAAAATCTTTTTAGCCATAAAGCAAATATTTAAGTTTAAAAGAAACCTTGAGCGGGATTATACTCTTCGCCAATCGCTGGCCCTAGGGCGCCGCCAACAAAATAGGTAATACTCAGAGCCAATAAAACAATGGCTAAGCCGATTGTCGCGTTAATCAGTAGTTTTTTAGCTTCGGTAACCTTTTCTTCATTACCACCAGCCGTCATCCAGCGAAAACCAGCATAGAGCACAATAAGCATAAAGATGACGCCCAGAGTAGTAAAAAGAATAGACAAAACATTAGCCACAATGATAAACACACTCATCTCTTGCGTATCCTCGCTATAGCCCGCCTGGGTGGCAATCGGGCCCAGCGTGCCCATAATTGTCGGGTCTTCACCATCAGCAGCAGCCGCCAATCCAACGCCCAGCATATTAGATAATAAAACCAACCCCAGGATAAAAATAGTGATTCGTTTATACATACTTTATATCAGACAATGAGTTAACTTGATTTATAGAGAGCCGGCTGGCGGAGCCGTAAAGCCGTCGCCAGTATCATAACCAATGGCATTACCCAGCCAGGCCATCACAATATAGGTAATAGCATAAGCCGACAAAACAATCGTTAAACCAATGGTAGCATTAATTAACAGCTTCTTAGCCTTAGTCACCTGCTCTTGGTTGCCACCAGCGGTCATCCACAGAATACCAGCATAAAGAACTAGAATCAAAAAGATTGCGCCCAAGGTCGATAAAACAACTGACAAAATAAGCGCGATAATATTGGTGATTCCACTTTCTAGATTAGCACCCTCGGTCGTACCGGGTATAGCAAAACCACTAGCAGTTATAAAATCACGATGCCAGTCTGTAGCAGTCTGATGAGGTTGCTCTACAGCCATCACAGATAATGACGGTAATAAACAAAATACCAACAAAATAAATGAGAATAAAAATTTAATTTTTTTTGTCTCGATCAACATAAACACAAATTTAGATAAACTTAACTGGATTGACCAGTGGTCGCCTTAAATAAATATTCAAAAACAACCCAGGCGACAATTCCGGCAGATAGAATAATAACCAAACCAATAACACTACTTTTAATCATTTTTTTTGCCTCAGTCACCTGTTCCTCATTACCCTGAGCAACCATCCAGCGGATACCGCCATAAATCATAAAAAGAAAGAAAATTACACCCAAAAAAGTCAAGGCGTATTTGATTATTCTACCAAGGTAGATAACTATAATATTTCCATTCGTTCCTTCCTCTGTTGCCTCCGTGTTATAACCAGCACCCTTAACACCAGCGGAATTACGTAAACTATCAACTACCGTTGCATTAAGGTCAACCTCTTCCCCCGCTAGACAGCCAATCAATGGCGAAATTAACATCATAGCTAACAAGGTCAGAAGACAAATTTTATAACTGTATTTTATAGACATAAACTAGCTAAAAACCCTCTTACTATTTTTAAACTAATAATTTACCAGAATATTAGGTCCCAACCGCTAATCAACTTCAGGTGTATCTGTCGGCATCTCACCAACATTATAAACACCAGAGGTTTCACTGCCAAGGACATAAAATACTAGGACAGTAACGGCATAGGCAGCAAAAACAATCACTATACCAACCAATGCTTGGATTAATATACTTCTGGCTTTTTTAACCTGTTCTTCATTGCCACCAGCCGTCATCCATAAAACCCCGCCATAGATCATCAAAACAAAAAATAAAACACCAACAAAGGTTATAATTATTCTAATAATATAACTAGTACTCTCTACCCAAACTTTAGCACCAACCGCCGGGTCATCGCCAGTATAATAACCACCTTCCCCCGCCACTTGGGCACCAGTTTTTGCCATATTCTCAATATCCAACAAAGCGTTCTCAACAGCTAGAGCCGGCGTTAACAAACTATTAAACAAAAACAATACTAAAAATAGTATTGAGATAATTTTCAAAAAACCATATTGTGTTACATATATCATATAAATTATTGTCCACTTACGGAAGTCACTGAAGCACTAGCTGTATAATACAATACGGTCGATGTAATTATCCAAGCAAACAGCACTATGGCCAGGGCAATCACTGAATTAATAATAATTTTTTTAGCTTGGGTAATTTTTTCTTCATTACCATTAGCCGAAAACCACAACCAGCCGCCATAGATTATTAATAAAGTAAACACTACACCCAAAAAAGAAGTTACCCAATTAACCCACTTACCAATAATTTTATACAGCGCCTCGTCTTTGCTCAAATTTTCAACATCCACACCCATACCTTGTTCACCACCAGTTCGCTCCAGCTCACTGGTAATATTGGTTAGCTTACCGGGTTTCCACTCATCCTTATCACCGGCCAAAACGCCCACCAAGGGTAGGAGTAATAAAAATACAAGAGCTAGAAAATAGATTTTTTTAAAAATATTAGCCATAATCAATATCACAATATTACTACTCTGTCTCGGGCGTAATGCTACTTAGAGCTTTACTAACCACAAAGTAGGTGATGGCATAAGCGGCAAAAATAATCGCTAGACCAATAACTGCTTCGATAATTAGTTTCTTGGCTTTAGTAATTTGTTCTTCATTGCCGCTAGCTGTTAGCCACAGCCAACCACCATAAACCATCAGGACAAAGAAAACAACGCCCAAAGCGCCCATCGCATAAGAAATCAGCCGGCCGACCACTTCTTCTGGTGCCCGCGGTTTCTCGGGATAACCGGCCTTAACAGCTAGACCACCGGCTTGTTCGGGGGCATTTAATAAGGTTGGCGGCACCTCAGTAGCCACGGCTGGAACAGCAAAAATTATAAGAAACCAGGTGACTATGATTATCAGTATTTTGTTCGAAAAAACTTTCATGTATTATACAAAATTATTTCTTGATACCAATAGCTGGAAAAAGTATCTGCCCCATCACAAAGTAGACTAGAGTATAGGCCGACAGAACAATAACCAAACCAATGATAGAATGAATCAAGCTCTTGCGAGCGCTAGTGATTTTCTCTTCATTACCTTGAGCGGTCAGCCATTTGATGCCAGCCAAAATAACCTGGATCATAAAAATAATACCCAATGAAGAAAGAATCACGCCAATGATGGTGCCAGTAATCACCGTCGGATCAGTCTGCGCTGGCTTAGTGCCATAAGCCTGGCTCGCTGTTGATGTTAAGCCAAAATCAGCCGTACCGGGTTGAGTCGCTGCTAGACATAACACTGGCAAAACCAAAATACCAACCAACGCAAGAAACAACACTTTATTAATATTTTTCCGATTCATAAATGCTTATTTAGGGGGGCCCGCCCCTTTCTCAACCACGGGTAGTTAATATTACCTACAGCTAGCGCCAAATTATCCTATTAGGCGAAACTATGATCATCGTGAGTAAGAAAGGGGCTGGGCCCCCAAAAATTTAATTACCCAGCTGAGGCATTAAACACTTCAATGATTACTCAAACTAACTATTGTACGGCCTTGAGCAAGGAGTTGATCACGAAGGCAGCGATGGCATAAGCAGTTAAGATAATTGCTAAACCAATAACACCAGCCGCAATCAATTTTTTAGCTTCGGTAACTTTTTCTTCATTACCACCAGCCGTCATCCACTTGAAGCCGCCAACTAAAATAATCACCACTGCGATAACACCCAAAAGACCTAGGGCGACGTTAATAATCCGAGAAACGGTTACGCGAATATCCGTACTGGTCAAACCAGTGGCCGTGGCATAACCCAAGCCCAAGTCGATGGCACCAGCAAAATGTGGGACAACTAACAGGGCCAAAAGGAAAACTAAGGTCGATACTTTAATAATTTTGTTCATACTTCACCCCCTTTCTTTGTGGAGATTAAATTAATAAACTAATTAATACCTCTATATTATAATATCTTTTACCCCAAATTGTCAATACAGATTACTGCCCACCAGCCGGCGGACCTGGTTGATCGCTACCGCTGTCACTAAAAGCTTCGGTGCTGACGCCAGTCGCAATAGTAATATAACGGATGGTAAAACTTAATAAGGCGTAGCTAGTGAATATAATTAATAAGCCAAAGAGCGACCAAACTAATGTTCCTCGAGCCTTTTTGATCTTTTCTTCGGCACCGCCAGATAGCAACCAGGTAATTCCACCGTAAATGAACATCACAAAAACCGCTGAACCAACTAAACCCAAAATCGCCTGAGATACCCGACCGATCAACTCATAGACCTGGGCGGGGCTCTTAATCTCAATATTCAAGGGGTTTTTTAATGGCTCAAAAGCCACGGCTAGATTAACCAGAAAAGTTAGACCAATAAAGACTAACAAACTAAAAATAATGATTTTTTGGACTTTATTCATACTTTATTTACAGGTCGGATTGTTCCAAGGTAAACCCTTACCTTCTTTATTCGAAAATAACTCAGTGACAAAATTACCCTTATGTAATTGCTCTGGCGAAGTAGAAAAAACGATGATTACCAAATGAACTATTTCCCAAGCGGCTAAAATTATCACAATACCCACAACCGCACTAATTAGAATCTTCTTGGCATTAGTAATCTTCTCAGCCGCTCCCCCGGCCAAAATAAAGCTTAAACCACCCCATAGAAACATCACCAAAGCAACACCACCAAAAACCGAAAAAATAATTTTAGCTAAACCATTAGCCACCGCCAAAAAATCACACAGAGTACAATCACCACAGGCGTAACAATTAGGATCAACATCAGCGAACAAACCAACTGGTTTAGAATACCAACCGGCCTGACACTTTGGTAATGCTTGCGGAGTGGTACTGCCAGTATCAGTGGTACTGCCAGTATCAGTGGTACTGCCAGTATCACAGCTGCTGCCACCATCTAAACAACAATCCGAAGTCTCAGAACAACTGAGACAATCGCTGGTGCAACCACCAACACAAATTGTTGCCTGCTGCGACTGACTTTCACAAGTATAACCATCAAAACCAGCCCGAGCCACGGTAAAATTAAAAATAATAATTACCAAAACAACCAACAACACCAGAATCAGCCTGGGCCAGATCGATCTTTTTATTATCTTAGTTTCCACCATAGTCAGATATTTTTACTTGATAATTATTTTTACATCGTTTGCTGAATCCGCGAAGCGGCTAGATCAATCGCCTCGGGTACAGTCATTTGAGCCTTAACTACCGCTGTAATCATGTCTTTAAAAAGCTTCTCAGCGGTGGCATAATCTCGCCCGCGATACCAGCTCTTGGCAGTTAATAATTGGCTGGCAAACGGCGCCATCGCTTCATCATTAATCTGCGTACTGATTAATTCCTTGAGCGCTGTCGGCCGCTCGGTTTTATCCAGATAGCTTTTAACTTGCTCGGCAGAAGTAGCAAATTGAATAAAATCCCAAGCAATATTAGTATTAGCACTCTTTTTCGAAACCGTCTCTATCCAATAATTAGCAAAGTTAATCTCAGGGTTCCCTTCAATCTGCGGCATGGTCTTATAATTAAACCTCAACTTTGGCGCTCGATTCGTGATATCGGTTAAATGATAAGCGTAGCCGAAAAAATAGGCCACCTGACCCTGGATAAAAGCATCAAGGGAACTGGGCATTTCCTCATTCCAAGTATACACTTCTTTAGCTGGGTAAGCAAAATCAGTATAGAAGATTAGAGCCTCCTCACCCGGCGGCATCTCGCGGCCTTTCAAACTGTCGGGGATGCTATTAAAAATAACCGAATTGCCAGCGTTCATCTGAGTGCCATTTTGCATCATTAACAATGATAAAATATCAAAACTCCGCACAACATTATCAGCCGTACCTAAGGCCGCCCCAGCTTGAGTAATATTACCTTTTTTATCTTGTTTAACGATTTTTTTGACATGATCCTGAAACTCAACCCAGGTCCGAGCCGGCTCAGGAATGCCAGCATTATTGAGTAAATCAATATTATAAAATAGAGCTAAAGTATCAACACTTAGAGGTAGACCCCACACTTTTTCCTGATTAGTTTCTGGGTCTTGCCAAATAACATCCTGACCGACCACATCAGCAAACTTTTCTCTAACACCCCGAGGGGTGATAGATTTTTTAGACTTCATCTCAACAACTGTCTCTTCCTGAATGCCCAGATGTTTAACCGTACTAATATAGGGCATAGTAGTTTGATCGGGCAACGGAGCAATCTTGCTTAAATAGCGGTTGACCCAAGTGTTACTGATCGAAAAAATATCCGGACCACGATCTTCAGCTAAAGCTTCAACAAGGGCCTGCTCATATTCTTCATAACGAAAACGTCGATATTCAATATTGACATAAGGGTGAGCCGCCTGATAAGCAGCAATGATTTCACTAAAATCTTCATTGTCATCCCAAACCCGCCAAAATTTTAAAGTGACTGGCTGAGTCGCCTGCTGAACATCCTGAGAAGGGGTTTTGCAACCTAAACCAGCTGTAATCAAAAAAACAAAAAGTAAAAAAATGGTCAAAATTTTGATTTGGGTTTGGCTTTTAAACATAAACTATTTAATAATTTGTTTTAGGTATTTTTTGAAATCTTCGCTAATATTTTTATCCATCAAGGCAAAATCGACGTTGGTTTTAAGTAATCCTAAAGGCGAACCAGCATCATAATACTGGCCATCCACTAAACAAGCATAAATCGGACGTCGTTTGGCCAGGGCAAAAATTGCATCCACTAACCAAAGCTCACCGCCTCGGCCTAATTTGGTCTTTCTTAAAATTGGAAAAATATCCGGCGTTAGAATATAGCCTCCAACCGCTGCCCAGAGAGAAGGCGCCGCCGCTGGTCCTGGCTTTTCAATAATGTTTTTTACCTGCAAAATATTCTCTTCTATTTTTAAACCTTCAATCATGCCATATTTTTTGGTACCGGCGGTATCGGTTTTAATCGCGGTTAAGACTGGGTCACCGTACCTTTCATAGACTTCAATTAACTGCTTCAGTCTTGGTTTTTGGCCGACTATCAAATCATCCGCCCATAGAACCGCAAAAGGCTCATCGCCAATTAAATTGGCACAATTTAACACTGGCGTCCCATTACCATAAGGACCCTTTTGACGGATATAAATAAAATTGGCTAAATCAGCAATCTTCTTAATTTCCTGACGCTCGCGGTGTTTGCCCTGTTTTTTTAGTTGGTTTTGTAGCTCGTAATTATAATCGAAATGGTCCTCAATCGCCCGTTTATTACTACCGGTCACAATAATCACATCTTCAATCCCCGCGGCCACCGCCTCTTCTACTACATACTGAATAATCGGCTTATCAACAATTGGCAGCATTTCTTTAGGCTGCGCTTTAGTGGCCGGTAATAAACGGGTGCCCAAACCAGCGGCGGGGATAATAACTTTGCGTACTTTTTGCATAGACTTGCTTTTATTATAACAGAAAAGATTAAAAAAATGAATAATCATCAACAGTTTATTTATGTAACTCTTTTTTAGCTTAAATAAGCCAAAATTTAACTACTTAATCCCCAATCGCCGTTGATAGCTAAGCGGCAACTTACGGCTGCCCTCTTTAGAGTTTAAACCGCTGATGATATAATCAACCCTATTCTTTTCTTTTTAGGGCCGGGTCTGATACTATTAAAGGGAAAGCTACTTAATAAGGGTTTAATTTAGGTATTTAACGATTAACTTAAAAAGTATGGATGAATCAATGATGCCACTAAACCAAACACCAATATTGCGAGTCCCGAAGTCCAATAAAATAAAAGCCATCACTGGGTTGATTGTCTTAACAATAGTAATTGCAACGACGATCTTGGGAATTATTATCTATAAAAACGATAAAATAAAAAATAGTCAACCAATCTCTGAAGTGGATGGGGATAGCAACATTGGCATAGCCAAGGCAGCTCTTCCTAATGCCGACAACCAGCCAGTTCTTGAAGCGGGCAAAAGTAGCAACATTGGCATAGCCAAGGCAGCTCTTCCTAATAAGGAAAAGACATCATCTGGCTCGTTAGATTATGAAAGTACATTTAAAAAACTCGAAAGCCAGGGTCAACTTAGCTATGTTATGATTAATCAACTAGTACCAACCTCTTGCGAAAAAAAATCAAACATTAATGCGTGCGGGAGATCTGGCTGTTACTGGTGCACAACCGGCAGCGGTTCCTGCGTAGACAGCCAAAAAAAGTGCAGTACACCGTTTTTTGAAATATCTTCGCGAAACGAATCCCTAGATATCAAAGAGCCGGGAACATATCTACTCACTGAAGATTTAAGTATTTCTGGCGAGGGTATTGGCATCCGTCAAAACAATGTGATTGTTGATTGCCAGGGCCATAAAATGGTGGAAATAAAACCAAGCTACAACGGTTTAGGTTTCTATATTGGCAATTATGTTGGGCATCCTGCTAGAGAAAATGTAGTTGTTAGAAACTGCAGAATATCAAATTTTTATCAAGGAATAAGTATCTATAATTCAAAAAACGTTGACATTATAAATAACGAAATCGCCAAAAGTAATTATGGCATTACCGTTGGAGATTGGTCACGTCCAACAGAATTAGTATCTAACGCTGTTATAAAAAATAACATTATTGATTCAAGAGGATACATTAATGAGTTTGGGCAGACCGATCATTCAAATAATATTGTACTTAATGGAGTAAAGGATATCACTTTAGTTAACAATACCGCCTGCACATCTCATCAAAAAGATTTTTGTTCCCCTTATCATGGTTTGTACGATATTTATTGCGGTATAAACAACGGGTCAATTTTTTCCGAGCAGAAAGATAACATCGCGGAAACTAGTGATTGCGGGATCGAACTATCATCGTGCGATAATTTTTCCTGCTTGTTAAAATATTATTTCACTTGGCACAATAACGACGGTTTTATAAGTCAAAAAAATGATTATTCAATTAGCAACGACAAGTGCGCTGGCTATCGATGTCTGAGGAACAGAGATCAGATCGAACCGTCTTGTTATAATACTTCAAATACTTGCCAAAAAAACTGCGATGGAAGTTGTCTTAATGTTGCAGAAAAAAAGAAGTTTTGCGATAAAGTAAGAATAAATAAAACTAACTAATCTCCAGCTTCTCCTTGTACTCAACCGGCAACTTACGGCTGCCCTCTTTGAAACTCAGCGGTGATAGTTTAGTCTTATTTTTCCGTAAAAATTGGAAAACTTCCCCCGGCCATTTTTTGGACATTTCTCGCAGCACCCAGCCAATCGCCTTGCGGATAAACCAACGGCCCATTTTCTCCGGGTGATTTTTAGCCCAGGAATCAAAATTTTGCCAAGACTCATCCATCATCTTGGTGGCAAAACCATAAAATAATTGACGATCGCCAAGATTTTGACGAAATAAAATTAACTGACTAAGCATCGCGGCCCGACGCAGCCAAAAATTTCTGTCCGTGCTCCAACGTTTAAGATCAGCATAAACTCTTTCATCGCGAGCTAAAACCGATCCCACCAGATGCGCCGAGATTTCATCCACCTGGTCCCAATTAACTGACGTCCGCAGCAACTTTTCCAAGTAGGGCAAATCCGCGTAAGCTAACTTCTTATTATATAAAGCCAATAAATCCAAAGCTAAACCGCGCAACTCATGCCAGCCGGAATTCCAGAGCGGCCAAACTAGTTGCCATAAATCTTTAATACTCCAATCTCGGTGGTCTGTAAAAAACTTTTTAGCCATCTTCTCCCGACCAGCCATGCCCACGCCATAAAATTTAAACGGACTGCGAACATAACTTTTTTCCTTAACCGCGCGCGCCGGATCACCCATTCTTTTAAACTCAGTCTGCCACTCTTTAATTATTTTATTGGTATTCATACTAAATTTTGTTTAACAAAAATTTATAAGTTAACCAAGCGCTAGCGGCGGCGATAGAATAAGCAGCTATCGTTCCCAGGGCTAAACCCAGCGAGGGATAAAAATAACGCACACCCATACCATAGATAATACAAGTAACCGTAGCCGTGGTGGTTAAGGGCTTTACTAAAGCCCGAGCAAAGTTTATTCCTTTGGCGCGGTAACTAATGATCATAGTCGAAGTAAACATCGCTGGAAAAGCGGAGAAGATACCACCAAAAACCGGCCCGCCAATTTTACTTAAAAGCACCGCCATAAAAATAATCGTACCGCCAAAAACCGCTCGGCCCAAGATTTGTTGTGGTGAATAGATAATTTTTTCGCCACCGACTGTCAAATAACCAAATTTTTTATTAAAAATAAAAATGGCAACAACAAAAATCGCTAGACCCAAAAAAATAAGCAAGAAAAAATTATGCGGCTGCATGAGCACAGTCAAGATGGCAAAAACTAACCAAACAAAAAATGAGCTGGCCAGGGCGGTTTTTAGACCTTTATTTAGCAACCAGCCTAAGATCACTAAAAAAAAGACATCAATGGCTTGAATTAGAGGAAAAACCGTCGTTGCTTCGGCGGCCGCTAACGGCCCTTGGGCTAAACCGATAAACAAAAATGAGAGAAAAGAGGTTGATGGCAACCCCCCAATAAAACCACCCACTTTACTGCCAAATCGCTCAGCGGCAACGGTCGTCAGAGCGATGCCGGCGCCACCAACTAAAAAAGCCAAAATCAATTTCCAAATGAAAAGGCTATCCATATTTATTTACGCCAGTCATCAATTTTAATGATAAACAGGGTAAAGATAATCACTACTAAAGACTCAACAAAAAATAAACCAAAATTAGTCAACCACCAATAGAATAAATCTAAATTGACGATCGGCAGTAAGACCAGAAAAGAAATAAGAAAACCAAAATAATACTCCACCGGCGCTAGCCACCACCATCTTCGGTGCCACCAGATATGTTCTTTTTTAAATTTTTTGATTGGATAGTCGGGGTTGAAGACAAACCACAAAAAATCCCAAACCACCATAAACATAAAATAAAGCGACAAGGTTTCCAGCCAACTTTCTAAAGTTAACGGTGCGCCAAAAAAATAGGGCGAGTGAAAGAATAAAAATATAAAACCAAAAAGAGCCAAATGATAGCCAGTACATTCTTTACCGCCCATTATTTTTTGATACCACCGGACATACCATTTTGCTGATGATGGTCGCCAAGTAGGTAAATTTTTAGCCCAACCATGTGAACCTTCAATCTGAATCTCTAAAATCGCTAAAACCACGGCCAGAATAAACAGGTAAATATTAGTTGCGATGATTGCCAACATAAAATTGATTATCAATTTAAGATTTTTAATTCTTTTTTGATTTCCTCCGGAATCGGGATCTGTTTACCAACCGGACTTTTGGCTGGATACCGCCAAGCCGTGATTATTTTAACTCTTTTTTTATCATCCAGCTGGTACATCAACCAAATCTCCGAAGTATGCTTATAAGTAGCTGGCTGCATCACCGCCGTCGTCTTTGGAGCGATTCCTTCCTCAATCCGTTTAGGATAATTAAAAACGCGTAAAACGCGGCTAACCGACAACTGGTAATAGCGCATCTTATCTTTGGCGTGAGCAGTCCAGACAAAACGATCAGAATTTTTGGGTGGATTAAATTTCATTCCATTTATTTTCTAAAGTCTTAATCTCGTTATCCATCTTACTGTTTATATCAGGATCTTGACGCGCCACTCGCCAATTAGCCCGTTCTGGTGCGCCTAAAGCGGCCGCGAATAATTCCCGAAAAAATCGTGGGTAACCAATAATGGTATCAACCAAATACTGTTTACCGCCAACTTCCAAAAAAAGATATTCACCTTTGTTTACAAACTCCCGACGTAACTCGTCTAGCGAACTAACTTCTTTTAATTTATCAGCTTGGCTAATAATATCAGCAACATTGCCGTTAAATGGCAAAAAATGGACATGACAATGTGGCACAGTCTGACCAGCGATGCCATGCTCAAACACCGCCACCGGACCATAATTATTTGAAATAAACTGACTAATTTTTTGATACCAATTTTTAAGTTGCAAAAAATCATCATCAACTAAATTGCCAACACAAGAAATATGCTCACGTGGAATTACTAGAATATGTCCTTCGGTAAGCGGATTACGATCACAAACAACCCAAAACCTTTCCTCTTCAACTAAAGGACTGGCTAAACCAAATCCGCCTGGGCAATGGCCGCAACCGGGTTGGTGATTACTAGACATAAAAAATTATTTACCCCAATAAAGTTTTTTGTAGCTACCCAGATTATCGGCATGGAGTTGGACATCATGGGGTTTGCCTTCATGGATGGAAGCGGAGGAACGACGTTCTAGAATTACCTTCTCATGCAATTCACCAATATTTAAACAACCTAAATTACTCATAGTCGATTTAGTAATCTTAACCGATTTTTGAACTATATCTGATAGATTGCCCGCAAAGGGCACCCAGCCATCGACGCCTTCTTCAAAAGGTAAATTATTGTTTTCTTCACTATTGTGATAGCGTTGCCAATTACGCGCCCGGTCTGACCCCTCACCCCAATAAGGCTTAACCAGACCCATACCACCCAAAATTTTCTCTTCGGTCGGGCTCTCAGCACAGCGGGCAAAATAACGACCCATCATTACAAAATCAGCGCCCAGGGATAGAGCGATTAAGATGTGTGAGTCTTGGACCAAACCGCCATCAGAACAAATTGGGATATAGACTTTTTTATTTTTCAAATACTCAGCCCGGGCCTGGGCTACCTCGTAAAGAGCAGTTACCTGACCGCGGCCGATACCCTTAACCTCTTGGGTGATGCAGATTGAGCCGCCGCCGATACCAACTTTGACAAAATCTGCACCAGCATTAGCCAAATATTTAAAACCAGCCCCATCAACCACGTTGCCGGCGCCAATCGGAATCTGTGGGTAGTGTTTTTTAACCCAAGTAACTGTATCTTTAACATACTCATTATAGCCATCAGAAGTATCAATTACCAAAACATCAGCACCCGACCTAACTAACTCGGGTACCCGTTCAGAATAATCGCGGGTATTAATACCAGCCCCAACTAATAAGCGTTTTTGATCATCAATTAGCTCTAAAGAGTGCTCCAAATGCTGCTCACGATCTTTTTTAAAAACTAAGAATTTTAACTTGCGCTCTTTTTTGTTATTAATAATCGGAATACAAGATTTTTTAGAATCACGCAGAATCTTATTGGCCTGATCCAAGGCAATGCCGGCCAAACCATAAGTCAATTTAGTAAAAGGCGTCATTAATTTGCTCAAGGGAATATTAAGTGAATCATAGTCTAGCCAATAATCTTGATCCGTCAAAATACCCAACAACTCGGAATCAGGCTGGCCATTTTTGGTAATCGCGATGGTCGAATAGCCAGTTTCTTCAGTTAACCTAAGCGCATCGGCTAAAGTATTACTCGGCTTAAGATTGGCCTTTGAGGTAACAAAGCCCGCCTTATAATCCTTAACTCGCAGAACCATAGCAGTCTCTTCGGCGATCGGCTGTGAACAATAAATAAAACTCAAACCGCCTTCGCGGGCTAACGCAATCGCTAAATCTGGTCCCGAAACCGCTTGCATCACCGCTGAGGTAAAAGGAACGTTTAAAAACAACTTTGATTTTTCTTTTAGCCGGTATCTAGCTAGCGGCGTAGCCAAGGAGATTTTATCGGGTGAATGCTGTTTGGTAGTTAACCGCGGCAAAAGCAGATATTCAGCAAAAGTAGTACTAACGGTCGAGGTAAATTTATTAGTCATAGAATAAAATTTATTAATATTTGTTTGAGTTAACTAATTAGTGCTATTTTACACTAAATTTAGACTTAAATCAATGGATCAATAAAACCGCCCAATGAGCGGCTTAATACCAGCTATGAATGTTTCTCGTTCATCTGCCGCCAGCGCCATTGACGGCTTTTGTTTCTCTTAACTTTTTTTAGAATCATCTGCTCAACATTAATGTCAAAAACACCACAGAGATGCAACAACCGCAAAATAGCCGAGCACAATTCACCTTCAAAAGCATCAACTCCTCTGATTTTCTTATGCCGATAAGCCTCGAAGGCCTCGCTTATTTCGGAATGGACTAAAACGATCTTCTCAGCCACATCAACCTCTATTGGCTTAGTACCAAAACCCTTGACCTTAGCCTGAGCCATTATTAGATTAGTCAGCTGCTGGATAGACAAATCTTTCATAATTATTAGCGCCAGTTAATCAAAGCAACACCAATAATTATTATTAAAACACCAATAAACTGAACCGAACTAATCTGCTCTTTAAAAACAAAGTACCCAGCAATGGTGGTTAAAACAGTAGAGACAGCAATCCAAAAAATGTTAGTAATCGCCATACCTTCGTAGCGCAATGATAAAGCGAAGAAAAAACCAGCCACCGTAAAAGCTAAACAAGTTACTACCAGATAGACCGGCTGTCGGGTAATATTCCACATTTTACCCGACAACATTCCACCTAAATCCAACACAGCGATACAAGAAATATAGAGATAAAACAAATTCATAAACTATTTTAGAGATTAATTAAATCTGCTCTTATTCTACTACAGATCGAGCTATTTTAAAATTTTAGGAATTCAGCCACCAAATACTAAAATTAAGCACCGAGGCAAAAGAGACCCAAAATAAATAAGGAATAAGAAGATAGGCAGCCGTCCGTTGCAACGACCAAAACCGCCAAATCAACCAAATAATCATTAACCACAAAATCGAAATCCCAATTAAGCCCAGCAGCGGGCTATGTAAACCAAAAAATAAAACACTCCACAGGGCATTAATAACCAGATGAACTAAAAAGACAATCACTGCCAAACGAACTTTTTTCTGATCCCAACCCAATCGCCAAACCAAATATAGTGCAATACCCATCAATAGATACAGAGTCGACCAGACTGGACCGAATAGCCAATTAGGCGGACTAAAACTAGGTTTGATCAAACTGGCGTACCAGACTGGAATCGCTGGCGTGGTAAAAATCGATCCGATCGCCGCGGCGACGAAACAAACTAAGATGGCAACAAATAACAAACCAATTTTTTGTTTGGTCATAAAAAAATAATTAATTATTGCCAAGATCAATTGAACCAGAAAGAATCTGATCTTGATATTTCTTAATTAACTTTATAATTGTCCCGTCTTTTTGATATTGCTTAATCAATTCATTAACCTGCGGCAGATATTTATTATAAGGTGATTTTTTAGAAATCGTGATATAAAAATTTTCCTGAGCAACATATTTTGGTAATATCTCAATTTGTTCACTATAATTATTATCGGCAATCGCCTTTTGTCCAGAATAGAGAGCATAAACGAAATAATCCGCTTGGCCAGCCAGTACTTTCTCAAATGCTTCTTGAGCAGTTACCACCCGCTCAACTGTTAGACTAGTTTTAAGAAAATCATCAAATTGCTGACCATAGCTATCACCAATGGTGGCCACACCATTCCTACCAACTAGATCATCCCAATTATTATAAGTAAAACTCTGGCCCTTTTTAACAAACAGCGCTACCGGATCAACAGTGTAAGCGTCAGAATAATCCATGTAGGTTTCTCGTTCACTAGTTTTGTAAGCCGCTACTAAAACATCAATCTCGCCGCTCTTGGCTTTTTTTTGCACCACGTCCCAGGTACCAGCATACTCAGAACTGACATCAATACCAAGTTGATCAAAAATTTTAGTTACCAACTCTGGGCCAACACCAATTATTTCATCACCCCTCTGCCACATAATCGGCGACCATTCTGGATGACCAGAAGCAACTAGGATCGGCCGCTCAAGGCGTTGGCTACCGCCATCTAAACTAAAACTTGATTTATTCAGTAACCACCAACAACCAACCAGAATAGCTAGCAGCAGCATAACAATACCTATAGTCTTATTCTTTTTCGTCAGCATACTTTTTGTTTAAGTTAATCTTTATTGGTAAATAAGCTTCGCTGATAATATTCTACTGGAGCGTAATTATCCACCAGAACCGGCAAATTGTCAGCAATCGGCTCAACCCATAAGTGCTGCAAGTAACCGTTTAACTCTGGATCAGTACTTTGCCAAGATGGCAAATCATTTGATTTGAGCGCGACTAAAATAATATTCTGCAACTGCTGACTGTCTTGAGGCGCTTGTACTGGTAATAGATACACTTGAGGAAAAACACTTTGGTAAGTTATGTATTCTGCCTGTAAGAATCGGCCGTGATCACCCGCCAAAGCCGAAGCAATATTAATAATCACCACCCCACCATCATTTAAAATTTCATACTCTCTTTTGATTGCTTCTTGAGTAGCCAACTGATAGGGAACAGCCGCAAAGGAATTAAAAACATCGCCAAAAATAACATCATATTTTTCCTCAGCCTGATTTAAAAATAACCGCCCATCTTCATGATAAATTTTTAGCCTCGGATTATCTTCCAAGCCAAAATAGGTTCTGGCTAGTGCAGTTACTTTAGGATCAATCTCCACCACATCAATAGTCGCTAATGGAAAATTTTTTAAATAATCTTGAGGATATGAATACCCGCCACCGCCAAGCATCAGGGATTTTTCAATCTTGGGATTAAAATGCTTAGCTAAACGATAATATTTGGCATATTCTGCGACCAACTCGTCACTATCCAAAAAACGAACCGACTGGGCAAACATTTTATCGGTGGCTAGATTAATAACCGGCCGACCGGTTGCCAAGTCAACTCCTTGATATATCCAAATACGATTATACTGTGTGTCGAGGTCTAAAAATCCCAACCGCTGATAAGTAATATTTCTAATTAAGCCGGTTAAACACCAAAAAAAAACTAAAAATAATAACAAGGCAATCTTGGTCTTGATTAAAGATTTGGGAGCGACAAAAATCGAAGTAAGTATTAAAATAACCGCTAGTAAAAAAAGAATCTGGGTATTACCCAAATGCGGAATTAGATAGAAACCAGCAAAAAAAGTACCGACGATACTGCCAACAGTAGAAATAGCATAAAGGCTGCCGGCCGTCCGACCCGAAACGGCCAAATCTTTTAGCTGCAACTTAAGAGCATAAGGCGAAACCATGCCCAGTAGAATGCTAGCAGGAGCAAATAAAATTAAAGAAATAAGAGAGGAAATCCACTGCCAGTTAGTTGTTGAGATCGGAAAAAAAATTAAGACTTTATCTTTGATTATGACGGTTATACCAATGGCGGCCGCGGCCAATAGAATGATTAGGGACAAATACCATATCTCCGACTTCTTATCAGCTAATTTTCCGCCTAGCCAATAACCAACGCTCAGACTACCCAAGATCACGCCGATCAACGACGTCCAAATATAAATTGAAGTGCCCAGATATGGCGCTAAAACCCGCGAGCCAGCCAATTCAAAAACCATTACCACGGCGCCACAAATAAAAACAACCAACTCTAGCGAGCCGACAGAATATTTTTTAGTCTGATCAAAAAATTTCATTATACTAAAGTATTTCCCTGTTATAACATTCGTTAATTCTTACTTTGTCTAGACTAGCCAACTTGAATCAATTTTGATTAAAATTTATCACTCTCCAACGGTAGATCATTAGGATCAAAGTCATTACTATTAATGGAGTTAATTTCTTTATCTAGATCATCCACTTCTTGATTAATATCGATTGCCCCATCATCATTTTCGCCGCTGATATCATCAACCGGTTCAATATCGTTATTTAGCTGACCAGTCAACCCACCCTCCTGGGCAATATTCGGCCGCTCGGTTGGTGCACAGCCAGCTAGGACCAAAATCACTAAAATGAGCAAGGTGGACAAAAGAAAAATATTTTTTTTCATATTAATTATTTAAAATGAATTAATTTTATTCTACACTCCCGGTTTCGGGCAAAGCCGCTTTGATCTGCTCTTTAAGGGCCAAGATATCCGGCCGAATAGTCTGCTGATAAAAAAGCCGAATGTCTAAACTATCTTGGTGAACTAACTTAAGATAGGTATTAGCTTCTTTAAGGGCGGCAATAAATTTACCTTCTGACTGACCACAAATGTAGCCCTGGGTGGCGGTTAACTGATTAATATAGATTTCGTAGTCAGTACCAAATTTACTAATTTTACTATCCAAAGTAGCCAAATCTTCATTTAATTTAGCAACATCGTAGCCCTTAGCTTGTAGCCGACTGATCAACTTTTGAATCTTTTCTCTAATTTGGTTATGGACAGCGGCGTGGCGCTCTTTGTTGTTCTTATAACGGGTGGCTCGGATAGCTATCCTTGACTCCGTGTTCTTACAAACATTATCCCGGAGCTCTTCTACTTTTTTCTTAATATTATCCTTAGCTGAGTTGGCATTAACGTTAGCGTTATCTGCTGCCATAGCTCCTCCGCTAATAACCAAGCTTAACACTACTAAACTGATAATCAATGATTTATTAGACATAAAATTTGGTTCTTAATTATTTCAGCCAAAGGCTGGTCCGCCGATAGCGGAAATATTAATTAGTTTGGTTGCAAACCGGTACACATCCAATTGATCTCAGCCTTTTGATCCTCAACATTTATAACACAAGCTGGATTGCAGCCGGTTTTGGCCGTAGCTAGTTTGATCCACCAAGTACCACTATTCTCGTTGCACCAATGTTCATTCTCCAAAATGCCCTCTTTAACACAATCACTTCTGACGGCGATCTCCTTAGCAGCGGCATAATTTAACTGTTCGCCCGTTTCCTTATTAGTGCAATATTCATCCGCACCTTCGACAAGTGGAGACGGATTGAGATTAAGTGTAGCCGCGACACCACACGGCTTGGTCGGCTGGGGTTCACTAGGATTGCCATGCCTAATCCACTGACCATTATTACAAAGCCAAGTGTCTTCTGGCCCGCCCAACCAAAAACGTAAAAAAATTACCCCCACAACGACGACTAAAATAAGAGCTAAAATAACAAATGGCTGATAATCTTTTTTCATATGATTATTAATAATAACTATCTATAGTATATCAAAAATCGCCAGCTGGGGCGACTTTTAGCACTTTTATATCCTAATCCCCTAAAACTTCAAATAATCTCGCCAGTATTGATACAACGCTTTAGTGGCCCGTAAATCACCAACATTATAACGGGCAATATCTAAATATTTTTTATCCCGGAATAAACCAGCTACGTCATCACCAGTAACACCACCAGCTTTAGGGCTTTGGATACCAAAAGCGCGACAAGCTACATGCAAACTCGGCTTACGAGTCCAAGAAGCGCCGTAAAAAGTTAGCTGATCCAAGAGATCAATATGCTTAGCTTCAAACTTTTGGCTACTCAGATAACGGTTGGATAATAAATCTTTGCTGGGTCGCACTTGATTGATAGCCGAGCGAATCATTAAATAAGGCACATCAAAACTACGACCATTAAAACTGACAAAATCCTGATACTTACTCACGCCCTGCCAAAACTGCTCCAACATTTCTTTTTCGCTCAACGGTTTAAACTTAATCCCTTTATTCTCAGTTTCTTGGTCTTTTTGACCCGGGGCTTGATAATAAACCGCGCCTTTGTCTTTTTCTAAATCCAGCACGCCGATCGCCACGATCTCACCGGTAAAAGGCGAAAAACCCAGCTCATTTTTGAGGTCGGCTAGTTTAGCTTGATAGGCGCCTTCGTCTTCAGAAGTCTTCTTAATCCAGCGAGTTAGGACTTCTTGCGTCGTTTCATCTAGCGCATTCCAGCTCTCGCCGATTGTTTCGATGTCAAAAATTAAAGTGGACATAGGGTTGTTTATTTAATTAAGCTATACACTCCCCTAGTATAATACAACAAATATTAAAAAAATCTAAACTAAAAATCACCCTCGCGGGTGATTTTATAAACAAAAGCATCAAAATAAATTATCTTTTTCGCATTAAATGGAATTCCCCCTTAACCACCCCGTAAGCTGGAACACTCAAAGTCATTGATCCAGACATTAAATCAGTAGTATAGCTACCTTGCATTGTCGCAGTTAGCTCACCAGTATTAATAGTACCGAAATCCAAAGCAGTGGCGCTGACTCTTATTTCAACCGGCTGAAAACCAAAATCTGGAAAACAAGTCCTGGGCACGGTCACCGTAGCAATATTAGGAACAATCGACTGGCCATAACCACACACGTTATGATAACGGATTTGGCCGGAAGCAATATTATTTTCTACTCGATCAATCTTTAGCTCAATATCACCATCTTCATAAATTTTGGTTGTTCCGCCGGCCACGGCAAATTGGCCATAAAGTTGCATCCCTTTGCCCGAAAGGCTGGAAACCCAGGTACCTTCTAAATCACGAGTAGGCGTTAGATCACCAATCGGCGCTTTGGGAGTAACTATACTTTCTAATTTTTCTTCAATTAAATTAAATAGGGCCGGCTCTTTGACGGCAATATACATTATCGATGTCGCCGCTAATCCAGCAATAACTAAAACAACCACGGCAACAACAGCAACTCCTTTCTGATTTTTCATAAAAACAAATAGTTTGTTAATATTATTTAAATCTTTCTAACTAACGGTGAAGTCCAGCACTAAGCGTAAGGGGCGAGATTCAAACTCGCGAGGACTTTCACTAAAACAACTTTTTCTCGACCCCCGTAGCAGAGCGGAGACGGGAGGATTCGAACCTCCGGTACCCTTATGGGTACACCGCATTTCGAGTGCGGCTCATTCGACCACTCTGACACGTCTCCGCTCTGCTACGGGGCAGGGCTGCACTTTCCTTGTCCGCCGAAGTCCCAATAAATTGGGACGTAGGCGGAAACCGCTCAGCAGCCACCTCTCCATAATTTTATTCTAAAAAATCAACTAACATTTTCCTAAATTCATTTTCTCTCGACTCCTGGTTAATGCTAAAAAAATGTCCCAACGGCCTTCGGTCTGGAGCATACTCATAATGCCCCCTGACCTCACGGTCAACATGCAGCCGCAAATGATATTGATAGCGTATCTCATCTATTTTTCTAAGACTCAATTCTTCACCTTCATCAATCCAGGCATAATAATCTTTTTCAAAACCAAGAGTTCTTAGATAAGTAACTAAATCATCACTGGTTTTATCGCTTCTCAACTTACCAAGAAAAAAATTCTGACGGCCACAATGTCTAATTAATTTTAAACGAAGCAGAAAATCTCTAAACCAACTATACCCCCACTTAGCAAAATTCGTCTCACCAACTGCTCGCCAGAAAGTAGTACAAACTTTTTCATAAAAACTTAAATTGCTAGACATTTTTTAAATTATAAAGGCTGCTCATTAGACCAAAAATAGTCCACCACAATATCGCTAAATCATTCTTAAAATACGGAACGTCCACCAAGCCGTGAACTAAAATTACCACCAACGCCGCTAATAATGCTGCACCAACAACTCTAAAATTTTTGACCTCCCGGCGGAGCCAGCCCTGAGCGAAGCCGAAGGGCTCGGGGCAGGCTTTCGACTTTAAGACTGCCACTCCCAGCCGAAAGAACTTACCAATAATATAAAGGAAAGTCAATAAACCAGCTAAACCCAGCTCCACCCAAAAGTTAAAGATAAAATTATGCGGATACATAAAAATCTCAATCTCCTTAGCCTGGTGATAAGATGCTAATGCTGTTTGATAACCCGCTAAACCAACGCCCAAGAACCAGTGATCCCGGATTAGTTGCCAAGTTTCTCGCCACATTAACAATCGTATCTTGCCCGACCAATCGCGAAATAAAAGTGTATCTACGATCGACTGTGGTACTAAATTAGCTAGAAAAGCTACCCCACCCAAAATCGCCAAACCAGCCACCCACCAACGACTTTTCTTAAAAAACAGCCCCAAAACCGCCAAACCAGCAACTAGACCAACCAGCGCCCCATCTGATTTAGCTAAAATAATTGCCAGCACACCGGTAATAATAACCGACATAGAAAAAAACAAAGACCAGCCTTTTTTATTAGCCACCAGCCACCAGCGACTGACCACTAAACCTACATACAATATAACTATCGGCGCTAAAAACAATCCCACTGCGTTAGGATAAGGATAAAAACTAGTTACTCTTTCACCTTCACCTAAAAGCCAATAAGCAGTCGGCACTAAATAACCACCGGCTAATTTTTGGATTATTGCCATTATCGAAACCAGTAAAGCCGAGATACCCAAAGCCAAAATCACTTCCCGGATATGTTCTGACTTCTTAACCAAACCAGAAAAAACTACCAAAAATAAAAACGGCGCCAAAAAGTAGGCTTTCCAAAGCCCGGCGGCGGCCCGCAGGTCAGATGAAACAAATATCGCCAGAAACGAAATAAACAAAATGACCAAAGCGGCGCCAATAAATTTGCTTCTGGGCCAAAGGTGAATATGCAACAGTGATTTTAAAAACCAGTTGATAAATAAAATCCAGATCATTGACTCCAATAAAGTTACCGGCACCGGACCTAAGTGGAAACGAACCAAATAAACCGGCAATAAAACAATAACCAAAAATAGTCCCCGCTGTAGATTATGCCAGCTCAACCAGCCAAAGAGCAAAAGAAAAATGATTAGTAAAGTTACCTCCAACATACTACCCTCGCCAATTTAAAATCTCTCGTACGGTTTCCTTTTGGTAGCCGCCCAAGAGAAATAATATTAAAGTATAAATTAAAGCGCCTAAGACAATGACTACTAATAAGTTGATCTGATAAACGACCAAGAAGGCCACGGCTACTCCCATCACCAAACTAGCTAATAAAGCCTTACCAAAAATTATAAAAGAAGGTACAAACTTAAGTGTCCGATAAACCACCAAAAAAGCAAACAGAGTAATAAAGCACTCAACCGCCACGGTCATCCCGGCAGCGCCAAAGTAGGAATAAGTGGGAATAAGGAGAAGATAGCCGGCCAGGCCGAAGATCGCGGCCAGAATAAAACCCCAAAGCATCTTTTTTTGCAAGTTAGCAGCCACTACGGCGTAAGTAAAAACATTAGTTATAAATATTGTTCCAGTGGCAAAAATTAAAATTTGGAGAATCGGCGCCGCGGCACTAAAGTCGGCCCCGGCGACAAAAATCATAATCGGCCCGGCCAAGAAAAAACCACCGACCACCATCGGCCAGGTGATTATTGAGGTAAAATCAAAAGCTTTTTGGATCGCCTGTTTAAATTTATCAAAATTCTGACTAGCCCAATAGGCTGAATAAATCGGCAGAATTAAGCCCATAAATAGATAAGTTAGCTGGGTCAATACTTCCAAAACTTTATAGGTCGCCCCGTAAATACCCACCTCAGTCTGTGGCCAATAAAGCGAAAGGATAATTGTATCAGCTTTAAAATAAACCAAATTAAAAGCGATTGATAGGGCAATCGGCCAGGTGCGCAGCCAAACCTTTTTCCAAACTGCAAAATCAAAAGCTAAACCGATTGTCACATAACGACGGACAAAAAACAGGTTAGCCACCAAATTAACTAAACTACCTAAAACGATCATGCCCATTACTGGCAAAAACCCCCAACCAAAATAAACTACCAAGATCACCCCGGCCAACAAAACTAACCGGCCGATAATCTCGGCGATGGCCACCTTATCCATCCGCAGATATTTTTGGAATAAGCTAATGATAATCTGATTAAGCGAAATAAACAAAAAAGACAATGCCGTCAGTGCCACGCCCCATTTGATAATCGCGGGGTAGGGAAAAAACAAAACCACAAATGGCGCCAGACCTAGAAAAATGATTGCCGAAATTAATCTAAAAGTAAAAATATTTTTGGTAATTTTCTCAGTCTCTTCTGGCGTCTCGGAGATCAGCTGAATAATCACCATGGATAAACCCATATCCACTAAAATGCCAAAAAATTGTAAAAAAGCCGTCACCGTCGTGTACCAACCAAAGCCCTCACGACCCAGGTAGCGGGTCATCAAACCAACTGTCGCCAAACCCAAGGCCGTGGAAACCACCTTACCAATTATTTGGATAATAGTATTCTGAGCGACTTTACTAGTTAATGACATAAAATATTGTTTTCTTTCCATTGCGAGGAGCGGAGCGACGGAGCAATCCCCTGAATAATTAGGGAGATTGCTTCGCGGAGTTTATCCCGAGTGAACCGAGGGGCTCGCAATGACGGGGAGAAACTTGCTTTCTTGTATATTCTACCGGTTTTTTAGCTAAAACTCCAGCCGAGTGACTTAGCTTGACAAACGAGAGAGAGAGTTAGTTTTAGCTTATTGGGAATAAACAACCCCAAAGGAGGACTGGAGGGTTGTTTTGTTTTGCTCTTTACAACAACATTTCAGAGAGAAAGGAGAAAGATATTGAAGAATCGCGCACCGCCGAGCTAGACGTGACGAATGAATGTATCTAAAACCCCGAACGGAGACCCGTAACGAAAGGACTGTAACCATGGAAAACGTCTTCGTCTTTGGCGCTGAAATCACGCCAATGAAAGGGAGATACTTCGACAAGACTTTCCTGGGCATCACCCAGGATCTCATCGCGGCCTTCTGTGAACGCATGGGGCCGTGGTTCAACATGAGTCTGGTCGACTTCATCTCCTATGCGATGTACAATCCCAGCTTCCAGAACCACTTCATCGCCGAGTCGTTCGCCAACATGGTGCTCGGCACGAACAACATCGAATGCGACCGTGTCGCCACCGGCGGCCAAACCGGCCTTGCCGCGATGACCCGGCTGTACGATGCTATTCGGAGCGGCCGCCATCAGATCGGTCTGGCTCTCGGCGTAGAGAAATGCCAAGACGCCTACGACCCGCTCTCCCACTCCACCACCCCGATGGTCATCGATACCATCGCGGCTTCCTGGCTCTACTGGCTGCACGACAAGCTGGGCTTCAGCGCCGCCGGCAGCTACCAATTCAGAATCAACGGCTACAAGTACCGGTACCCCCGCGATCTCGAGTTGCGAGCGCGCGCCCTGATGGTCGAGGAGATCTGCTCCCACAGCCGGAACAACCCGAAAGCCCAACGCTACGGGGAACAGGTCACCGCCGACTGGATCATGGACTCCCGTCCGATCATCGGCGATACTCGGCTCGGCGAAGTTTGCGTTTATTCGGAAGGCGGAGCCGTCATCGGCATGGCCAACCACGCCCGGGCCAAAGAGATCGCTTCGCAAACCGGTCGACCGCTTGTTCGCGTCGCCGGCGTCGGCCACGCCTGTGAATCAACCATTCCCGGCCGCGGCCCTCAGTTCCAAGACATCAGCGAATTTCGCTCCCACCGCATCGCTGCCGAACGCGCCTACGATATGGCCGGCATCGGCCCGGATCAAGTGGGTGTGATCGGACATCATGGCGCCTTTGGCGGCCAAACCCTGCTCAGCTTCCTCGCCCTGAAGATGTGCCAACCCGGGCATGTCCAGGACATCGTCTACGACGGTCTGGTCGTCGGTCCGAACCCGAAATGGGTTATCGACCCCGCCAGTGGCCTGTATGGCTGCGGCCATGCAGTCGGCGCTTCAAACATCATGAGCGCCAACGAGGTCTATTGGTACATGGTCGAAAACGAAGTCGAATGGGGCCTCGTCCATGGAACCGGCGGCGATGGCGCTGTCTATGGCGGCGTCCAAATCTTCCACCTCGAAGCGGCGTGAGGAGGCCAGCCACCATGTACATCGACAGACAATTGCTTGAAGCGATTATGGCCCTCGTCCCCGAGCTCAAACAACTCGGCGACGGGATCGAAGTTCTACTCCAACCCCGCCTCTTCGGCTTTCCCCAGATGGTGACTGCCGGAGAACAAAGCCGCTGGCTCATCCCGCTCCTACGGGAAGCCCGGCTGGTGGGCGCCCAATGCCCAAAATGCGGCCAGGTCTATGCCCCTGCCTTCGTGGCCAAGTGCACCAACCCGAAATGCATCTATGCCGCACTGGAGTTGATCGACCTACCTGACGTCGGCATGGCCGCCTACGCCGAACCGGTCATCACTTATTTCGCACCGGCTCGGATGCATGGCAAGGCGCCGTTCGGCTTCGGTTTCTTCTACCTGCAGGACGACCAGACCCAAGCGACCAGCGCGATCGCCCTGGCGATTCGCACCACCACCGGCATCATCCGCCAGGGCATCTACGGCGGCGACACGCCGATCAAAGTGGTCTTCAAGCGAACACGCGAAGGCCTGATCACCGACGTGTTTGTCGTCCCCCAGGCCGAGCTCTCGGCCACTCAGATCGCCCAGAGTCCGCTCTTCGATGATGAACTCGATTGGAGCAGGGCGATCACCGTTCCCACCTTCGAACCGGTGCCGGAGTACGCCGAGGCGATGCCGAGTGTTCTCGAAGCCATGACGAGATTCATCGATCTGGCCAACCAGAGCCCGAGAAACCAAGCGCGCCTGGCCGAAGCTCCCGAGTTCACAGCCAATGTTCGCACGGCGGGTGGCGACTTCTGCTTGTTCTTCCGAGACAAGAAAGTGGGCATGAGCCATGATCTGGTCGAGCAGCCCTCGACCACGTTCGCAGTTCGTGACCCCCGCGTCTTCCTCGGCTGGACCCAGGGCAAATCGCTCACCGATCAGATGGCGCTCGGCAACCTGCTGTTCCCGGCCCAGCTCGACTACGAGGCCGAGCAGGTGGAGCCCCGCTATTTGGAAGATCTCGACCGGCTCTGGCGCAACGAAAAACGAGACAGCGCCAGGACTTAATCCGGCTCGACCTCTTCGCTCTCTGGAAACTAAAACCCCCGCCGTTCGGTCCTACCGGATGTGCGGGTTTTTTTATTTCTAAAAAAAGAGCTGTCTGCTCTATTTTAAAATCTGATGTTATTTAAAGATAATTAAAGCTACCCCTCTCCAGGATGATTTTTTCGGCTGGCCTCAGCGAGTTGCATGATTCGTACAGCAATCTGGTCAGCCCGCGGCACCTGTTTAAATATGGCGTTCTGTTTTGAGCCAGCTGACTGGGCAACAATATCCCAAAGTGAAAAAGGGTTGCCAAAATACCATGAACCTCAGAGGAAACGTCCTGTAGTAAGAAAAGTTGCTGCTCCGAAAACTTACGGGCGAATAATCCTCTCTGCTCGATACTGATAATTCGTTCATTGGTCACTACCCAGATATCTAGCCAATAATCAATAAAACTAGTATAGGCAAAAAGTAAAATATAAAGGTAATAAACACTAACGGACAGCAACAATAAAGTATAGACAACCTCACTAGCCAATAAATGGGGAAATAAAATCTTAAAAAAATAATAGAAACCAACTGGAATAGCAAATAAAACGATAAATAATAATCCTTCACCAAAAGCAACAAAAAGATGTCGCCGCAGGACGAACTCGACTTTTTCATTCGGTAAATGGTCGGGCAAATAAAGACGTTCACGATACATATTATTTGATTAAATCTTGGGTACTAAACAAACCGCCGCTAGGTAAAATCTGAATCGGCTGCTGCCAATCAACCCTAGCACAATAATCTAGTGTAACAAATAAAATAATAACTGTCGCCGCAATAAACAAAAAAGTCGCCAAAAATGCCGGCAACCCCCAAAAAGAAAATCTAATTACATGGTAGATAACAAACATCGCAAATAAAATAAAAATAACAACTAAGAACAGATAAATATAGAGGAATATAGAAAGTGTAATCATATTGGTCTCCATCGGGTTATTATATCTCCTAAAGGTAGCCTATAACGATAATTAAATCCCTAATTGTGACTGGTCGTCGGCCAAACTCTTAGGCGGAATTTTACCAAGATGCTCATAGGCTAATTTAGTCGCCAGCCGACCACGCGGTGTCCGATTTAATAATCCCAGCTGCATCAAAAATGGCTCATAGACTTCTTCAATAGTTTCTATCTCCTCCGAAATAGCCGCCGCTAACGTGCCCAACCCAACTGGTCCACCATTAAACTTTTCAATAATCGTTTTTAATAAGCGACGGTCAACCGCGTCCAGACCAAAATGATCTACCTCCAACATAGCCAGGGCAGCTTGAGCAACCTCGTTATCTATTTTACCATCAGCTTTAACTTCCGCATAGTCGCGCACTCGTTTAAGCAATCGATTAGCAATCCGTGGCGTTTGACGCGACCGGCTGGCGATCTGCTGACAAGCCTCGTCGATTAAACCAACTCCTAAAATCTTGGCCGAGCGATCTAAAATCTGTTGGATTTCTTGGTCTTCATAAAAATTGAGATGATAGATATTCCCAAACCGGTCGCGCAGTGGCGAGGAGATACTGCCGATGCGAGTCGTCGCGCCAATAATTGTAAAATGGGGTAGCTGCAGCCGTAGTGTGCGAGCCGATGGTCCCTTGCCGATAACAATATCTAGAGCATGCTCTTCCATCGCTGGATACAGAATTTCTTCAATCACCTTGTTAAGACGATGAATTTCATCAATAAATAAGACGTCACCTTCGCCCAGATTGGTTAAAATCGCCGCTAGGTCGCCCGAACGCTCAATCGCCGGGCCACTAGTCACCCGGATACTCACGCCCATCTCTTTAGCAATAATATGCGCCAGGGTAGTTTTGCCCAGTCCTGGCGGGCCGTAGAGTAAAACATGCTCAATCGGCTCGCCGCGCTGCCGCGCCGCGGCCATAAAAATCTCTAGATTCTTTTTGACCTTCTCCTGACCAATATATTCACCTAAATTCTGAGGCCGAAGAATTAAATCAAAAACTCTCTCCTCATTCTTTTCCTCGGGACTAGTAACTCGCTCCAGACCGTCATCAGCGACGGCCGGCTTGATTATTGTTTGTTTTTTTCTAGGCATACTTCCCTATTAGTTTAGTCTGTCTGGATTAAAAAAACAAGGATTTTCTTGACATTTTACTTTAACTAAACTTAGAAAATGTTATATTAAAAATAACCGCAACTGCAGGAGGGTGCCGTGAAGAGACTACTGATTGTGCTCGTCGTGGTTTTGATTGGGCTAGTCACCTGGGCCAGCGAAAGCTCGGCTGGGCCGCAAACTGTTGAGGTCCGAACGGGTGATATATTGGAGACTCTCTTCTGGGAGGAAATCCAACCAGGCGGACCAACCAGCCAATTGGCCGACCAACTATACTTGATGACCCTGCAGTCTATCACTGGTAGGCTGCCAATCCGACGGAACCACGTGGTCCATTATATCAGACCGCTAGAGCTGCCGCCGGTGCAATCTCGCTCGGTTTGGCCAGAACAACTGACACCAACAGTTTGGCTGCCCGAGCTAATCGACCACAACCCGAGCGATCATCGCCTGCCCATTATTGGGATCACTCTGGTCACTTGGTAAAGCAACCTCAGCCGACTCGCCCTGGCGGACATTTGTCCGCTTTTTTTTAAAAACAAAAAACAACCATTAATTAACGGCTGTTTGTGAGAAACAATGCTCTTGCTGCTAGTTACAAAAATTACCATCAACTGGACTAAAAATTTCCTTAACCAACTCGCCGCTATTACCATCATACCAAAGCTCATAATAAGGCTGCGGATCATCTACGCTATAAATATCGGTCATTCTAACTTTAAGAATCGGTTGATTATCAACTAACGCCCAACCAAAAATCGTCTGCATACCTTGGCTAAAAGAACCCTGACGACCGGGCATTAAAAAACACAGATAATTCTTATTAGTATACTCACGTGATTTCTGAACCAGAAAATCACGATAGGAAATTTTATCTAAAACTTGATAGCTCGTCACTTGCCAAGCCTGAGTCGACCCACGATAGCTGGCTGGATCATACTCAACCGCTGGTAACTCTACAATCTGGCCAACCACTCTTATCAATAGACCATTATCTTGATCACTAATATCACCAACTAATGGTACAAAATTTTTAAAATCTGGTGACCATAATTTATATTTAGGTCCACAACCACTATCACTCTGACAATCAGCGACCACGGTCAATATTCCTGTGTCTAGAGACGCGGTTTCCTCAATAATCAATTTTGTACCAGTCAACTGTTGACTGTTACTTAAACTAATGGATATAACCAAACTAGTAATCACAAAAACAAAAGCGACAAAAGCCACCACCACTGGCCAGTGATAAATAGTAATTTTTTTCTTGTCCAATCGGGTAGAGATATTAGATAAACTAGATTTATTAAGAGTGACTAGCGCGACAGGCGCTGGCTGAACTAGTCTAGTTTTTACCGACGGCTTTGTCTTAATTTTTGTTTTAACTAGAACCGGTGAAATTTTACTCTTCCTCCGTCCATTAGCTAAACCAGTTACTTTGTTGCTTTTTTGTTTTCTTACTTTGTTATCCTCTGCTGGCATATTATTTAATTTTTTATTTTGAAGATATTATACAACAGAACTAAACAAAAAAACAGAAGCTTATTTTCTGTTCATTAATGGTGCCCAGGGAGGGAATCTCCACCTTCGGGGGACCACCCGTAGGGTGGGAACCCTTGACTAACTAAGTCGGCGTTACTCCCAGCTTGCCTAAATTTCAAATGCCCAGGGAGGGAATCTCCCCCTTCGGAGGACCACCCGTAGGGTGGGAACCCTTGACTAACTAAGTCGGCGTTACTCCCAGCTTGCCTAAATTTCAAATGCCCAGGGAGGGAATCGAACCCTCACGCCCGTAAGGGCAAGGGATTTTAAGTCCCTCGTGTATACCAGTTTCACCACCTGGGCTTAAAGGTAACATTATTATTAATCAAAGGCACTAAGCGGGTGAGCGGAATCGAACCGCCGTCTTATCCTTGGCAAGGATACATAATAACCTTTATACGACACCCGCTTACTACCTTCGATTCTTTTAAAAAACAGGTACCGGTATTCTAGCAAAGTCTTAGCTATTTTTCAATTGATATTCTATAATATAGCAAAGGAAAGTGTAAGATAAACTAAAAATTATGTCAATATTTAAAAAACACCATTGGCTACTGCTCTGGTTGATAATTGGCCTTTATATTATTATCTTTAGCTCAATCTGCATCTATAAGTACTCTAACTTCGGCTATAACGCTCTCGATCTGGCCATCATCAACCAGGTCTTTTATAATAGCGCCCACGGTCAGCTCTTAGCCGCTTCAATCCACGAACCATCATATCTAGCTGATCATTTTAATCCCATAGTACTGCTGCTCTTACCTTTTTATCTAATCTATCAATCGCCCATTACTCTTTTGATTCTCCAAACCATTTTTTTAGCCCTAGCGGCCTGGCCACTCTACCTAATTGCCAAAAGTGTTTTTGCCAAACCCGAGTATTATTTGCTCTTGCCTTTTGCCTATTTATTCAATCCCTTCATCCACAATATCAATCTCTATGAGTTTCACCTTGTACCTTTGGCTGTTTTTTTACTCTTCTTCGCTTATTACTTTTACCAAAAACGCCAGTTTTATCCTTTTGTCACTTTCATCATCCTGGCTTTAATGACCCGCGAGGATGTGTCGCTGTATATTTTTTGTCTAGCGCTGTTTATTATCGTTGATTGTCATAAACACCAACAAAGAATTCTCTGGTCCTGGGTTACTACCCTAGTGGCTCTAAGCATATTCTGGTTCTGGGCCTCATTAAAAATTATCGCCAGCCTTAACCCAGCTGGTAATTATAAATTTTTATTTTATTACGGCTGGCTAGGCAACTCCATACCAGAAATAATAAAAAATATTTTTTCTCACCCACTATTACTTCTAAGCCACCTATCGACCTATGCCAACTTAGAAATGGTCTTGGGTTTTCTCACACCCTTTCTCTTCCTGCCACTACTCAACCCCCACTACCTGATATTACTGCTAGGGAATCTAGCTCAGATGACCATTGGCGGACCAGGCGGCGGGGCTCTGGTTTTCCAGACTCACTATGGTGCCCTATTTGTTATTCCCTTATTTATTGCCACGGTCTATAGTCTAAAGCTAATTCTGACCAAATATCACAAGCATCGCCAACTAATTATCATCCTTTGGCTAGTTACTAATATTTATAATGCTTGGGGATTAGGTATTAGAATCGAACAAGCTGACGCTATTAATCTTAAACCGATTAAACAAGAGTTCCTAAATCAAATCCCGCCCCAGGCTGCTATCGCCGCTACCTACGAATTTTTGCCCCCTCTTTCTTCGCGACCAACGCTTTATAGCCTACACTACGCTTTTATTGGCAAACACCAATATTCTAACTTGGACTATCAACTGCCAGCTGATACTGAATATTTATTAATCGACTCCGCTGACTTCATCACCTATGACCTCCAATTTAATTTTGTCGCTTTTTACCAACCATTCTATTCTGATGGCGCGGCCCGTCTAAGACAAACCATCAATCAAGGTGACTTCGGTTTGGTCAAAACTGAAGACCTAATCAGCCTTTGGCAAAAAAACTATCCTAGCGACCAACAGCAGCTTTACACAATCACTGAGAGCCAACCGCCAGCTGACATCTTTACTTGTTATCAGCCATCAGCTATTGACTATCGACTACCGATTTCTTGTCAATTTCAAACTAGCCAGATGATTGATGACAACTACGAATTAGAGTTAGTAATCAAAGATTCTAACGACCAAACAATTTACTCTCGTTTTTTGCCTTTTGCTTATGGCCTATATCAAGCCAACGAATTAAAACCTGATGAGCTAATTAGTTTTGACTACTCACTGGTTCTACCAGAGCAAATACAAAAAACCGCCGATCAAATAACTATCAACCTAGTCAAAATCAGCGGCGGTCTAGAAATCAGCGACTGGCGCGGGGTTAAAAATATGATTGATCAAAAAGAGATAATCCAAACCATTACGCTACCCTAATACTTCTGACAACCACAGCCGGCTGGCGAATAAGTATCTTTAACTCGATAAATTTCTACCTGGGAGTTGCTATAAATTTGTTCTAAATAACTCGCGGCAGCTGGATCAAACTGGCTAATCATTTTCTCCCGATCCGAATACCAAAAATACTCAATTTGGTATTTTTTAAAAAACCCAAACCGTTCCTGGTCGCTAGTATTACTGACCATCAGTTGGCTACTTAGCTCCTGAATCTTAGCTGCATACGTAACCGTTTGGTGACCATGGCCAGCATAAACAGTCCGACCGGCGAAAGCTGGAATCAAATTACCAATCGATGGCGACGCCAGAGTCACCTCGGCTGGATCAACGTTATCTTTAAGCCATAAAAAGCTTTGATAATATTCTTGAGGAAAAAAATAAGGATAATCTCTTTGATTATAGTTATGAATATCCTGATTGATAACGGCGATATTAGACAAAAATAATAGCGGGATAAAAATCCAAGCTAAGACCGAACGCCACACAAAATGGTGTTTGGTCTCGAGCCAAATTTTTTCGATAGCTAACCCGGCTAAAAGAGCCAGGGGTATATGTAAGCCACTACTCAACCGACGTTGGAAAGCGATTGGGGCATACAATAAAAAAGCCGACGTCAAAAACCAAATCACCAAAAAATAAAATTGATCCTTCTTTCCCCTAATCACCCAAAAAGTGCCTAGAATGGCCAAAAATAATACCAGACCATAACCAGTAATATAAGCAAACAATGGCGGCGAAATATTATAATTTTGAGTTGACCAACCACCAATGGCTATCTCTGATTTGGTGATAACATAATAATAAACCAGGGCTAGACTGGAAACAAAAACCATCGGCAAATAAGCTTTAATTTTGTGCCATTCTTTATTATCAGTAGCAAAATTGAAAACCAAATAAACAAAAAGGACTGCGTAAATGGTAACTAAATCGTAAGGGTGGAAAATTCCCAAAATTAAAGATAACAAAACCAAAACTAATATCCGACGATTGCTCAACCGATTAATAAATAGATAAAAAATAGTCACCACTAAAAGCTGCGATAGAATAAACAGAGCCGAGTGATAAATCGTCAAAAACGTATTGGACTCAGAAACCCAAAAATCAGTCGGCGTTTTTAAAAATATAACCGAGACATCCCAGACGTTCTCTCCTGGTAAAAAAAACGAGCCTAAACCTGAGCTGAATATTAATAAAACAAAAACCATCAACCGAGATTGAAACTTCTGAAAAAAACAACTAACAAAAAAATAAAGGAAATACAAAAAAAAGATAGCAGCAATAACTCGGGCCAAATGAAAAAGAAAAACATTCGACCAATTAGTCACCCGGCCAACCAAACCCAGCAGTAGCCACAAAGGCGATATTAATGACGGATTTTGTAGCTCAGGAGTATATAGATTCTTCATCACCAAATTACCCTGACGGCCCTGCTCAATCATTGACAAATAGACCGGATAATCAGCAGCCAGCTGATACGGCGCGCCCAAAAAATGATCTTGAGGACCAGCAATAAAATAGCCATATAATAGAGGCGCTATTGAGACCAAAACAACAGCTAGTATAATCAAACTAATAATCAACCGTTCTTTTTTATTTTTTAACCAGGATAACATTTTTTATTCGTCTAATTTCTTTGATTAAAAACCAATTAAAATAAAGATCTAAGACAAAAAACAGACAAAAAACAAAGAATAGTTCGAAGACAAAGAAAAAATAAATCAGGAAAGCAAACAGATTAATCAAGATAAACCAGCGTTTGGGCCAAGAGTCAACTAAGACCATCAGACCTAATGGTACGACAAAATACCATGGCTGTAAATAAAAAGTGATAGTCAAAAAAACCAAGCCAACGACCCAGCAACAAAGCTTTAATAAATCATTAATATTATTTGGACGAACTTTAAAGAGCAAATAGAAGTAAAAATAAGCAAAAACCAAACGACAAATTAAACTAATAAAACCTAGCGGACCCAACCCTGAGAAGAATAAGTCCATTTTTAACCATTCATAAAATGGCTGAATAATATAGCCCAAGATTGATAAGCCCTTCAGATTGTACTCAACTGACATAAAGATGGCACCATGGAGCGTCGACCAGCCATGCCAGAATGGTAAATAAAACAAAACAAACAGTGATAAAGAAAAGAATACTGACCAAATTAGTATCCGCTTCTGGTCACGCTGACAACGACGCCATAAATATAAAAATATAAACGGTGCCAAAATAATCGGGACATACTTAATGAGGATAGACAATATTATAATAGGCAACACCCAAAAATACTTTTCTTTGACTAAACAAAAGAACGCCAGCAACAAGAAAAAAAGCATCACGATATCATTATGGCCATTGTTAACCGACTCAATTAAAATCAACGGCGACCAAGCAAATAAGGCCACGGCCAAATTTTTATTCCGACTACCAATATGATCTAATATTTTATAAACCAATAATAAACACCCAAAAAAGAAAATGGTGGCCATTAGTTTAAAACTAAACAGGGCCAAACCAACACTACTCAGAGACCAGAAAGTGAAGACTATCGACAGCAGCAACCAAACTGGACCATAAACTAAGGGACTATTAAGCCACATCTTAATCGGACTACCGAGCCGAAACAGAATATCTCCAGAGTAGTCAATCAATGGCGTAATATAAGGGTTATGGTGATAAACTAAGACGATCTTGGGGTATAAAATGTAGTGAAAAAGATCAGCCGAACAAAAGGGTTGGATAAACAGCAGAATTACGCTAAACACTGCTGAAAAAAACAAAATCAGCTTCAGTTTCGGATATTCCAAAAATACTCTGGATGACCAATAATAAACTATTAATAAAACAACAACCAACCCGGCAAAAACCGCCACCGCCCAGCTACTATTCGGCGGATAATTATTTTGGTCGTTCTTTAATAAAACAATTTTGACCAAATAAAATGAGAAATATAAAACAGCTAAAACCAGCCCCCATAAAAACAGCCGAGAACTAGGTTGAACTAATTTATCAAAGACTGATCTGATAAATTTTGGCTTCATCATCTTCATACATCGGTTCAAAATGATTAGCCGACTCAAAAGTCATTTTTAAACTTTGGTGGTCGGTCTTATTAACTAAAACATAACTAGCTTTAAAATCATTTTGGATTATGGTTGCTAAACCAGTTTTTAAATTACCAACGGTGATAGCTTCAAATAGTTTATAGAGCTTCGGGTCGGCGCTATACATAAAAGTCGGATCTAGGCCGGCGATATAATTATTATTGCTATTGTAATAAAAGAGAAGTGGAAACTCATCCCAATCACTATGAAAAATTATTTCCCCCGGTGAAACATTATTAGCTAACCACTGGCTACTTTGTTCCATCGTTCTTAGTGGAATGCCGCTATTTTGATAGAGATACCAAACGTTACCTAAGTCTTTACTCGCCAGCATCACAATAGCCATAAACCAAAATATACCCAAACTGACAGCTAGAGCGGTTTTTTTGGCACCAAGATTCTGCCACCAGTTAGAATACTGTCTTAACCGGTGCGAGGACAAATACGGGCTAACAACCAAAGCACAATAAATAACAGCAAAAGGAATAAAGTATTCAATATAGCGTTGCGACTTAAAAGTAATAATCAGAAAAAATAGCGACAACAAAAAAGACACCCAAACTAAACGGCTTTGTTTCTTGATATTAATAACAAAAAGAGCCATCGCTACTAATAATAAAATTAGTAATAAACAATTATCAAGCAAAAGCGACTGAAAGCTATAGGGTAGCCACTCCATCCCCACCCGAACCTTATCGCGAAAATTAATAACACCGATCTGGACCAACTGGTACCAATAAAACCTAAAATTTTTGGGAAAATAAGGATTAAAGATAAGACCAACGGCTAAACCCGATAAGCAAGAACCCACTAACTTGAGGTAAGCGCGATTAAAGATAACTGACAAAAGCAGGTAAAAATCAAACAAGGGTTTCTTGATCATTAATAAATAATAGTGACTGTCTAATTGCCGTCGATGCTCCTGGCGGCCAGCCAAGTAGTCAGCCACCACCGAAACCAAAAGGTAAAAGAATAAAACTACCAAAATCAGTGGCCAACCGCCATAAAGATAAACATAAAAAAAGGAAAACAAAAAAAGGAACCAATAGCGTTTATGAACAATAAAATAAAACCCGATTAAGAGAAAAATCAGCGACAAAGCCGGCACCTTAGCTAGATTAATTCGAAAAACCAACGGCTTAGTCAGAAACAAAAATAAAGTAAAAATCAAAGCCCAATTAACTTGATTTTTCTTTAAAAACCAGTAGAAAGTTACCAAAAATAAAGCAGCAAAAACCGCCGTGGCCAACTTAATACCAACCAACGGGTTGAGAACAGTGACAAAGGGCAACAAAAAAACATGATACAAAAAATGCTGGTCAATATAATAATCATTTAGAACTGTCCAGGGTAACCACGGGAAATTGGTTACTACTCCCTGGTCGCGCAATAGCACTGCCATCTTGGCATGATAGAACGAGTCGGGATCCATAAACCTGGGCGCCGACTGTAAAAAACCAAAAACAAAAAAAGCTAAAATAAAAATAAAAAAATACCAAATATAATGGCTTTCCTCAAAAAAATTCTCAATCTTATGGATCATTTTCATGCCTCTATTATAGCGGAAAAATAAAAAAACTCCACCGCGCGTTTTGAGCTTAGTGGAGATCGCGTCGTAGATGTCTGACTGGCCCGAAGAAGGCAACTAGAGTCCGCTCGTGCTCAGGGAAGTTTGCACCTAAATCAACCCAAATCCCGGGGAGCTGTCGGCCATCTTTGGTCTTATGATCGAGATCAAATAGGACCCCGCTGACGATCAGTGATCCAAGTGCTGTCAACCCTTGCTCACTTTCCGCGACAACTGACGCCGATCCACCCGATAGTTCAACGTTCTGAACCAGAATCGGTACATGGACCTCAACGTCATGGCCTATTTCGCCGCAATACGGCGTCAGTGTGGCAAAGAAGACACCCTGTACCCCCTGGCCATCATCGAACACGAACGGGAACGATCCCTCTAACCAGATTTTGATCCCCGTTTGTTCCCAACCAGCATCCGGCATTCTTCATCCTCCTATGTGAAGATTAATACCTTAAATTACTACTAGTATTAAAGAATGTCAACCAAATAAAAAAGTCACCCGCGGGTGACTTAGCGACAACGGCGAATTAGCCAGAGCCCAACCAAGTAACGAACTAAGAGCAGGCCGTACTTGATTCGGGCGTGACTAGCCGCTAGCGTCGGGCCAAAAGCCGCTTCGAGCTCAGCTTGGCGCAAAGCGAAGTGATTGACCTTCAGCCAAACGCCATTGATAAGAACACCCGACTGACTGAAGCCACCTAGCCCAATCACGACGCCGGTGATAGAAAAATCATCACCAGCGATCCGCACTAGATCACCAATCCGGTAGTCAGTGTCCGCGGCGAGGAAAACCCCGCGTTCCCGCTTGCCATCACAGAAGGCAAATGGGAAAGAATCCGCTCGGTAGAAGTCCACCTGCCTATCCATTTTGGCACCCTCCTTGTAAGCAACACCTACTTATATTGTACTGCTAATGAGAATTTACACCAAATAAAAATCCACTAATTTTCTCCCCAAGCATGGGTGGGAGAATCAACTTAGTGGATTTTCAAAAAAAGTCTAGTTACGTTGATAATCGTCTTGATAACGAGTAATATCCATTTCATCAAAATGACCAAAACTAATTTCTAAAATGCGGCCCTGCCCCTGACCCAGAAAAGTGGCTCGATGGCTGCTACCGACTGGAATAAAAATTTTTTCACCAACTTGGAGTTTAATCTCTTGGTCGTTAACCATCACTACCAAACCGACATCAAGGGCAATCCACAATTCCGTCCGCTGAGTGTGCGACTGCAAACTTAATCGCTGGCCAGTCTTAATAGTGAGAATTTTGACTGTCGTCGCCTCATTCAAAGTATATTGGTCAAAACTGCCCCAGGGCTTCTCAACGTGCAAATAATTTTTTAAACCATTATCGACCATAGCGTTTTCTTAGTTCCCAACCGACTTGTTTAGCATATTCTACTTCTGGCTGGTCAAAAGGATTAACTCCCAGCAATAAACACAGATAATAAGTCACCAATTGGATAAAAGCCAAAAACTCACCGGCAGTCTGCTCATCCCATTTTTTGATTCTAATAATAGCGTAAGGCAAATTTTTCTTATCAGCGTGGGCCTGAACACCCAGAAAATCAAACAGCAAACCCTTCTTATAAAATAAACCATTTAGATCACCTAGTTTACCACCTCGATAATCAATTTTTTTAAAATCCGTTGGCACTTTAATTTTTAGATTATCACCTGATAAATAATCGTCCTGCAGAATAAACAACCCAATCACATTCTGCTGGCCGCCAAAAAAACGTTGGTTGGTATGATGGTGAGATTCGGGCGCACCATCACCAAAGATAGTAAAACCCCTACCAGCCTTGCCCGTGCTTTCATGGATCAGCTGAACCAACAACGGCAAAAAACCAGTAATATAACTAGAATAAACGGAGACAAAGATTTCTTGATACTGCTTTTGATATAACAGATATAGATAGCTAGCCAATCCAAGAGCTGAACGTTGATGTTTTTTATAACCGCTCACCGCTCCTTGATTGATTTTCTTAATATCTAAACCCGTCAAAGCCGCCGGCAACAAAGCGCAGCTTGTCCGACCCGAGAACCGCCCGGACATCACTGGATGTTTAACAATTTGTAAATGACGCTTCTGGGCAATCTGATAAATAACCCCCTTGGAGTTTTCAGTAATCACCAGAGTAGGATAATTAATAAAAGCCAAATAGGGCTCAATGTTGTTAATATTGGTCCCCGACTCTGAGATAACTAAAACTAGAGTCTGACGTGGCGGGCATTGTTTTTTGACCGCAGTTAAATAGTCTGGCTGGCCCGAGGAAACAAAAAATAGCTCCTTACTGTTTCGCTCCAGAGCTAAACTTTGGTAAAAAGCCAAGGCGGTATTACGCGAACCGCCGTTGGCAATCAAAACTATCTTAGAAAAACGATTATAACGACGAGCAATCTGCTGTAATTGATTTAAATCTGGCCGGTGAGTGACAAAATCAGGTAAAGACAACTTACTAATCTTAACAATCTTGCTCTTGAGAGACTGCGAATTAAAATTCACTAGTCCTTTTTTGATTTTTGTTTCTAGCATGAAGCTTGGGATTATTTTTAGTACCTAACTTCAACCAATTTCAACCCTAACATACCCCAAAATAATTGTAAAGAAAAAAGACGAGACCGGGCTCGTCTAGAGAGAAAAATAACGCTTACTTGACGTAAGCAGTGGCTTTGATCATCAGCAGCGCCCGGTCGTCGGCGGGCAGGCCCTTGACCATGGTTCGAGCTGGGAAAGCAACGCGCTCCCCATCAACACCCCAACCAGCCAGGAAACTTCGATAAACTTCCTCAAATTCCTCAACCAGCTGGAGACTGGCCAGGAACACGGTGATTTCCATCACCCGGGAGAAGTTCGTGCCTGCAGCGCGGAGCACGGCTTCGACGTTGCACAAGGCCCGCTCAGTCTGAGCTTTGATCCCATCGGGAATCTGGCCGGTCTCGGGGTGAATCGGTAATTGACCCGAGATAAAAACCAGACCCTTGGCATCCGCCAGGCATAGATAAACTGCCTGGGAAGCAGCGCCGAATGCTGCTGCCGACTCTTTGCTGAAAACTCTTTTTTTTGCCAAAACGGCGCCCTCCTGAAAAAATGTGTGCCTAGAAACTAACATCTTTATAAATAAAAGTAAAGGATAATTAATAAATTGATTTTTGGTCCTGCTTCTGCTAAAATTAGATAACAAATATAAAAACTCGAATTTTAACTTTCAAATCAATTTATGTCTGGACATAGTAAATGGGCCCAAATCAAACGCCAAAAAGGCGCAACTGATGCCAAAAAGGCCAACACCTTTGCCCGCCTAGCTAAAGTAGTTACCTTAGCGGCCAAAGAAGGCGGCGGCAATCCTGATATGAATTTTAAACTCCGGCTCGCTATGGATCAGGCGCGGGCGGTCAATATGCCCAAGGATAATATTGAAAAGGCGATCAAACGCGGCACTGGCGAATTAGCTGGGCAAGCGCTAGAAGAGCTAACTTATGAATGTTTTGGTCCAAGCGGCAGCGCTTTTATTGTTGATGTGGTTACTGATAATCGTAACCGCGCCGCTTCCGAAATTAAACATATTTTTTCTGAGAATAACGGCAACCTAGGCAACACCAATAGTGTTTCTTGGATGTTCGATAAGGTTGGTGGAATAAAAGCCACCAAACCAACTGATAAAAACAAAGAGGAAACTGAATTAATAACGATTGACGCTGGCGCCGAAGACTTTGAATGGCTCGATGACGACACTATTTGGGTTTATACCAAACCAACTGAGGTTCAAAAAGTTAAGGCGGAGCTGGAGAACAATCGACTAACTATTATGGACAGCGAGATTGGCTATAAGGCTAAAGAAACGCTATCCGTCGACGATAAACTGCGGCCAGCGTTAGAAAAAATCTATGAAGATTTGGATGATAACGAAGATGTCCAAAACTTCTGGAGCAACATGGCGGTCTGATAACTAAATTTAAAAAATATAAACAAAATGCCCAGGAAAGCCAAATCCAAAATAACCAAGACTTGGTTAATGGTTATAACCGCCAGTGCCACAGCGCTGATCATCGGCGGCGGAGCCTACTGTTTAGTTCAATACTTTAACTTACAAGACAATACCAAACGAGAAAACATCAATACGGTTAAAAGTAGCTATCAACAAATAGTTAGCAAACTCGAAAAACAAATAGCCACTCTTGAAAACACACCCGCCGCCGTCCCCGAACCAAAGACCGAGTTTATTATGCTGGATGAAAAATCAATCCCCAAACCTAAAGACTGGGGCGAAATTACCAAAGTTGAGCCTTACCAAGAAGCCGCCTCGGGAGAAACCGCACCCAATACTTATAAAATAACCTACAGCCAGAACGTCGTCGCTATCTACCAAAAAGATGTCAACAAGGTCTACTGGTCAAAACTTGTAGAATCTGACCAATGTCCGACGATCAATAAAAAATATAATCTCAATAGTCCATTTGATAAATGCCTCTCAGAAAAAGATATTATTGATGTTTATCAAGACGGTATTTATAACAATCAAACTAAGGGCACCATCACTTTTAAAAGACTATCCTTTCGTGGCCGTAACGCCGAAGGTAATAAAGTTTTAGCTCTTAATGCTGAGGTTTTTTCGGTCTTAACCACCGACGGTAAAAAACAAAAGCTGGTTTTCAGCCCTAAAAAAAATTATCTCGCCTATAACAACAGCGTCTTCGAAGGTTGCGGCGCTGGGCTAGTATCATCTACCACTGGTAAGACCATAATCACTGGCGGTTGTAACCCAACCATCACCTTCTCGGCCGACGAGAACACTGTGGTCAGCCAATCTACCTGGGATCTGATGGGAGAAGAACCTGGTTATTTCACCTTCTTCAATCAAAACAAAACCGCCAACGTCCCTCTGCCTTGTACAGCCGTCGACCCCACAACAACTAAAATAAATATCGAACCAATCGACGACATTATTGTCACCTACTTAGATAATAGTATCCTAAAATACCAGATTAAAAACACGGCGGCTAACTGCCCGGCTGGTGACTACGAGTTTATCTTTGCTTCTGGCAAGTTAAATAAAATCAAATAAACCAATGATCATCTTGGGTATTGATCCCGGCGTCGCCTCAACTGGCTACGGTCTGATTAGCAAACAAGGTAACCAACTATCGCTAATTACTTTTGGTGTTATCAAAACTCCAGCCAAGACAAATTTCGCTGACCGACTAAATATAATCCACCGAGAGCTCAAAGCCTTAATTAAAAAATATCAACCTAACAAAATCGCCATCGAAGAACTCTTTTTCTGCAAAAATGTTAAAACAGCCCTGATGGTTGGTCAGGCTAGAGGGGTAATTCTATTAACCTCCATTCAAGCTAATATCCCGATCGTCGAATATACACCGCTCCAGATTAAACAAGCGGTTACATCCTACGGCCGAGCCGAGAAAAGCCAGATCCAAAAAATGGTCAAAATTTTGCTCAATTTAAAAAATATTCCCAGCCCCGACGACGCCGCTGATGCCCTGGCAACAGCAATCTGCGCCACCCAGGATATCACTCTATAAATAACATTTTAATAGCATTTACCTCTTGACTTAATTTGAATAATCTGCTATCATTACTAAATATCACCCTTAACTGCGGTGATTTTATTAAAAAATAAGCTAAACCTATGACTTTTAGCTATGATGATGACTCTCAGGATGATGGTTCTTCTATGGACGAAGACATCAATGATGAGGAAAAATCAGAGGCCGATGATGATTTAGACTCGGCCACTGACCTAAACACTGAAGAGGACGAAGAATAGAATTAAAATCCACTCAAAAAGGAAGCTACAAACGGGCTTTCTTTTTGTTTGGCCCAACTATCTTTTTTTATCACAATTCATTATAATAGGGTTAAGTTTATGTCACTAACTCAAAGAATCAAATCGGGCCGCGATTTTAAGACAAAACGGCGATCATTCTTCCAGCGCAAACCATCTTCGGCCAAAAATCTAAGTTTCCGTCACCCCGATCGTGGGGAGCGGATTAAAACCATCCTCAAATATCTTTTTAGTTTGGGTGTGGTTTTAGCTCTTTTTGGGTCAATTTTTGTTTTGGCGATGTTCGCTTGGACTACCAAAGAATTGCCAGATCCTAATCGACTAATGGAACGCAACCTCGAGCAAAGCACCACAATCTACGATCGCGAGGGCACAAATATCCTTTACCAAATTCACGGCAACGTTAACCGTAGATTAATTACTCTTAGCGAACTGCCAGAATATATAAAGTGGTCAACGATCACCACCGAGGATCGTAAGTTCTACGAACATAGCGGTTTCAGCATCACCGGAATGATCCGCTCAGCCATCGTCAACGTCCTGCGCTCTGGCAAAGCTCAAGGCGGCTCAACGATTACCCAACAATTCGTCAAAAACGCCATCCTAACACCGCAAAAAACCTACACCCGTAAAATCAAAGAAGTTATCTTAGCCTATCGCATCGAACAAAAATTCTCCAAGGATGAGATCCTCCAGCTCTACTTTAACGAAATCCCCTACGGCTCCGTGCTTTATGGCATTGAAGCAGCCTCCCAGACTTTTTTTGGCAAATCAGCTAAAGACCTAACTCTAGCCCAGGCAGCTATTCTAGCCGCCATCCCTCAACGCCCAACTTATTTTTCGCCTTATGGCAACCACGTTGACGAATTACTCGTTCGCCAACAATATATCTTAGATGAGATGACCAAGCTGGGCTATATCACCGACGACCAAGCAGCAACCGCCAAAGCGGAAAAAATAGAATTTAAACCGCAAAGTGAATCGATGCAGGCGCCCCATTTTGTCACCTATGTTCGCGAGTTATTGGCCGATCAATTTGGTGAACGCTACGTTGAAGAAGGCGGCCTAAAAGTTACCACCACCTTGAACATTGATTACCAAAAAGCGGCCGAGGAAGCAATCGCTGAATATCATGATCGCAATTTAAACAGCTACCAGGCTGGTAACGCCGCTCTAGTGGCAATTGATGCCCCCACTGGCCAGGTTTTGGCCATGGTCGGCTCAGCTGATTTTTATAACGAAGAAATAGATGGCCAAGTAAACGTTGCCTTACGACCACGCCAGCCCGGCTCATCATTTAAACCAATCGCCTATACTGAAGCTTTTAAAAAAGGTTTTACCCCAGATACGATTCTCTATGATGTCGAAACGGTTTTTAAAACTGACAGTGGCCCAGACTATATCCCTCATAATTATAACCTCAAAGAATACGGCCCAATCACCATGCGCCAAGCTTTGGCTGGATCATTAAATATACCAGCAGTCAAAACTTTATATCTCAGTGGGGTAGACAGCGTCTTGGACTTAGCGGAGAAGATGGGTTATAGCACCTTTCAAGACCGCAGTCGTTTTGGTCTATCGCTAGTCTTGGGTGGTGGGGAAGTTAAACTTTTGGAGCACACCGCCGCTTATGCTACTCTAGCCCAAGAAGGCGTCTACCATCCTCCAGCGGTCATCCTTAAAGTTGAAGACCCTCAAGGACAAATTCTATTTGAGCTTAAACCGACAGAAAAGAAGGTGCTCGATCCAGAGACTGCTCGTCAAACAGTCTCAGTCATCAGCGATAATACCGCCAGAGCATTCATCTTCGGAGAAAAAAATTATTTAACCCTGCCTAACCGGCCAGTCGCGGCTAAAACCGGCACCACCAATGATTTCCGCGATGCCTGGACCATGGGTTTTACACCATCACTGGCGGCTGGTGTCTGGGTTGGTAACAGCAACAACGATGAAATGAAACGCGGGGCCGATGGTAGTGTTGTCGCGGCACCAATCTGGAATAAATTTATGCAAACGGTTCTCCAAGACAAGCCAGTGGAAAATTTTAATCCACCGCCAGAAAACACAACTGAAAAACCAATCTTACGTGGCCAGATCGCCGGTGCCATCCCCACGAGAATCGACCGGGCTTCAGGTAAATTAGCCACCGAATATACTCCCGCCAGTTTTGTCGTTGAAAAAACTTTTTCTCAAAATCACTGCATCTTGTATTACGTTGATAAGAATGACCCAACTGGTCCCCCGCCAACCGACCCCTTCGCTGATCCTCAATATCCCAATTGGGAGGATGCTATCCGGAGCTGGGTACAGAGGAAAGGCATCGCCGAAAGCACTGAGACCCCACCCACGGAATTTGATGATCTACATATACCAGCCAATTTCCCTAGCCTAGAAATAATCGCACCCGAAAACGGGGCAACTATTACCAACAACCAATTAATTGTTAATATTACTACAACAGCACCGCGCGGAGTAAGCCGGGTTGAATATTATCTGGACGACCAATTAATCAAAACGGTGCCTACCTCGCCATTTAATCTTAATACTACTGTCGATGATGTCAGTAGTGGTTTTCACAACCTCCGAGTAAAATCTCTCGATGATATTGATAATTCCGAAGGAAAATCTATAGAAATAAACCTACTATTAGACGAATCACCAGTCAAAATCAGCTGGCAACAACCAAGTGGTAACACCACTATTAATACTGACCAATTCCCTTACACGCTAGAAGTAAAACTAACCGCTTTTACTAAAGTCGACCGGATTGATTTTATCTATACCCCGATCAATACCAGCAAGTCAGAACTAATCAACCGCTTTGATAATCCTGGAGCGACCATTATTAATACTCCTTGGCTAAACCCACCAGCACCAGGCAACTACAAAATTTATTCGCTGGTTTTTAAAAAGAACGGCGGCATCATCAGAAGTGAAGAAATCGAAGTAACAATAAAATAGAGCACCTAATAGCGCTCTATTTTAATTTTTGTTCTTGCTAATTACTGGTTCAAAGTCTTCACGTCTTGGCCGTTGACGGTGATAAACACACTTTTAACTTCTTTACCCAACTGTTCCCGAGCAGTATTTTTAACTGTCTCAATAATCTGTGATCTAATTTTATTAGCTGCACAGCCATCTTCAGCGGGATTAAGCTCGCCAGAAAAATCAGCATAGACAGTATCACCATCAAGACGAACAGAATTTAATTTTGTACCAACCGGGATCAAGCTATAGTACCCTTCTTTAGTCCAACGTTCGGTCGGACCTTGTAATAGCACTTCTAAATTTTTAGCCAAAGGATCAACTGTAGTATTGTCAGCGCTCGGCTGGACATCTACCCACCAAACAACATTACAATAAAGCTTCTGTGGGTCGTGTTTGGCGCTACCGAAAAAAATCCGGTTAATTTTGTAAGTTCCCGATCCTGGTTGCACCGCCGGCGTTTCAACTGTTTGTTCTGTTTGGTCAACATCCCGAGAATCATCATCGACCAACTGGATTTGGCCAGTCTCATCAGGCGATTGCTTCTGAGTAATTTGTTCGCCCAGATTTTGGCAGCCACCCAAGACTAGCCCGAGGCTTAAGACCAAAGAACAAAATAGAATTTTTTTGGCCATAGACTTTTATATTTTTATTGTTTAATAGGCATAACTAAATAAAGATAATCTCGATCAACACCGGCCTCGGCCGAAGTTAATACTGGTTTAAGAATAATCGGCGTATTATTATCAATCACTTCTAAGATCACCTCTGGAGTACCCAGCGCTTGCAGACCATCTAATAAATAGCGATAGTTCAGAACTGCACTATTTTTAGGACCAGTAATATTAGCAGTTAAGACCGATTGGTTCTCTCCCAGCTGAGTGTTCACTGAAGAAACCACTACTTCATTACTCGGGTTGAACTCTAGCAAGACGTCATTGATCCCGGTTTTAACGAACAGACTAGACGACTTAACTGCTTTGATCAAATCGTCGGTGCCAATAACTACCTGCGTTTGATAATTCTGGGGGATAATCTGGCTGTAGTCGGGATATTGCCCTTCGATCACCCGAGAGACTAGCTCAATATTATTATACACGAATAGTATTTGATTTTCACCTAGATAAATTTCAACGTTCTCGGCCTTACTTTCGTTATCGGCCAGTAGCTGATTTTTACTGGCGCTGCCCAGAATACGCTGTAATTCTTGCAAGGTGTTCGCAGGGATAATGGTTCTCACCCCGTCCTCACGACCAGCCACCTTGAGATTTTTTTCAGCCAATCGGTAGCTATCCGTCGCGGCGATAATTAATTTGCCTTTTTCAACAATAAAGTCTAAAAGGACGCCACTTAATTCTGGCCTTGATTCAGACAAAGAAACAGCAAAAATTACTTGCTGTAAGGCCTTGACTAGATCACCAACTTTGGCAACTAGGGGTTTCTCTCGCTTAATCTGAGGAACTAATGGAAATTCTGAAGCCGGCTCGCCTTTGATTTTTGTTTGATAATTATCGCAATTAATATCTAAATAATTTTCTTTTAAACTGACATCAATTTTTTGTGACGGTAAGAGGTTAATATAATCGGCTAAGACTCGAGCTGGAATCGTAAACTCACCCTGTTCTTCGACTTTCCCCCGGATAAAGCAACTGATCCCAATTTCTAAATTGGTCGCCAGCAAACGGATACCACCCTCTTCGGTTTTTAATAAAACGTTATTTAAAATTGGTAAATTAACATTTTTACTTGCTACGTGGCTAACCACAGTCAACCCTTGATTAAAATTTTCCTGTGTACAAGAGAACCGCATATTTTTATATTATATATTTAATTAATTAAATACAATACATAGTAATAAGGGGTGTTAACGCGGGGGAAAAGAACTATTTTAGAGCTGTTTCTGGTCAGTCAGCTGTTGGTAAACTCTTAAGGTAGTTGTGACGGTAATGGGGATAAACCAGGGGCTCGTTTTGCTAATCGTTTTTTGGTATTAATAAGCTGTTGGTAACCAGAGAGGTTTTTACCGAGGGTCTCAACAGGACATTCACAGCTTACTGATACAAACGTTGTCTGATTAAGTGGATTTCTTGTCTTACTCTTTCGTCGTTTTCAATATCTCTACCAACTTTACTGCAAGCATGCATAGCCGTAGTGTGGTCACGGCCGCCCATTTCTTGGCCAATGCCCGGGAAAGAAGCTTGTAGATCTTTGCGCATTAAATACATAGCGATTTGTCGTGGGCCGACTAATTTTTTTTCTCGGCAGGGACCGATTAATTCGGATAGAGAAACATCAAAAAAATCACAAATAATATTTAGGATATCTTTTGGGGTGATGGACTTTTTCTTCTGGCCAGAGGGGTTGAGCGACGAGAGAATTTTCTTAACGTTGTCTAGAGTTGGCTCCATTTTATTAATTTCAACAAAAGCATAAATCTTATTTAGGGCGCCTTCTAATTCTCTGATACTGTTATAAATATTGGTGGCAATATATTGCAAAACAGTCGGGTCGAGATGATAGTTTTTTTCTTTGCATTTGGATTCTAAAATAGCTAGCCGCATTTCTAGGTCAGGCAGGCCGATATCCGCAATCAGGCCCCATTCGAAACGGGAAATGAGACGCTCCTCTAGAGCGGGGATAGCTTTTGGTGGTCGGTCGGAAGTAATAACAATCTGTTTATTTTCTTGGTGTAAGGCATTAAAAGTATGGAAAAATTCTTCCTGGGTGCCTTCTTTGCCGGCGAGGAACTGGATATCGTCGACTAGCAAGACATCAGGCGAGCGGTAGTTTTTTTTAAAACTATCAACCGATCCACCTTGGATAGACTTGATAAAATCATTAGTAAATTTTTCACAGGTGACATAAATAATTCTTTTTTGTGGGTTGGCTCTTAAAATTTCGTGGCCGATTGCTTGCATCAAGTGGGTTTTGCCCAGACCTACCCCCCCGTAGATAAACAGCGGGTTGTAGGTTTGGCCTGGATTTTTGATGGCGGCGAAGGCAGCAGCATGGGCTAGTTCGTTAGTTTTACCAACAATAAAAGTCTCTAAAATATAACGAGGATTGAGCCCGGCCTTGCTGGCTTCGGTGGCAATATTTTTGGTTGGCTTAGCGTTTTCATTGCTCGGTAGGCTCTCGGCTTCGGTTTTGGGTTTGTTTTCAGCCGTGGCTGTGGGTTGGCTGAAGAGCTCCTGAGATTGTGGTTTATTAATTTCGACTTGGTAGATTACTTTTTTGATTTTATTTTCAGTGAGTTTTTCTAAAATTTTGATAATGTCTTGATGATATTTTTTTTCTAGCCAGGTTTTAGTAAAGGTGTTAGGGACGCCAACTATTGCTTGGTCGTCAGTGATGGAATAAATAAAAGTGTTCTTAAACCAAGTAGTAAAATTTGGTCTAGAGAGAGTTAATTCTAATTCACCTAAAATAGCCTGCCAAAGTTGTTCGTTGGTCATAGAAATTTTATAATAGTGTCCTTTTGTTTTTGTTAGCGTCCCTGCATTTTATCACAAATGAAAGAGGGGGTAAATTATAGATATTAGCTTTTTGTTGATAGGATGTGGACGGAGTGGGGAAAATGTTTTTTGGAGTTTTTATTTGACATTCCCCTCCCTGTGTGGTAGTTTTGGATTAGTTTATTTTATTTAAATCTACAATATGTCAACTAAAAGAACGTATCAACCTAGTAAAATTCGTCGTGTTAGAAAATACGGTTGGCGAGCCCGGATGGCTTCTAAAACCGGCAAGAAGGTCTTAAAAAAACGACGCCAGCGCGGTCGCAAATCACTGGCAGCTAAAGCCACCCGCTAAAGCAAAGTTGGGGATTTAGAATATAGAGTTTAGGATAGAGTTTGTTATATTCTTAATTCCTGATTCTTAGTTTTTCATTCCTAATTTATGCTTCCTTCGGCCTATCGTTTAAGCGCAGAAAAAGAGATCGATTCGGCCTTCAAACAGGGCAAAATCTCTTTTAGTAAACTCTTCACTATCAAATTTAAAATGACTAATCGGCATGAACCCCGATTTTGTTTTATAGTTGGCAACAAAGTGAGTAAAAAGTCAAGTACTAGGAACCTGTTAAAAAGACGATTAAGGGCGATGGTTTGGCTTAATATAGCCAAAATTAAACCAAGCCAGGATATTATTATAATCACCAAAGCTGGCAGTGGGGTTTTGACTAAAACTTATCAAGAATTAGAGCAAGAATTATTGTGGTTGCTTAAAAAGGCCGGTTTAATTATTAGCAAATAAAAGCATGAAAATTCGCGATATAATTCAGCTCCCCCGCTTCTTCTTTGTTCTAGCCATCCGGGTTTATCAAAGAACCTTATCATTTGATCATGGTCCTTTGGGTAAACTTTTTTTCCCACACGGTTTCTGCCGTTTTCAGCCAACTTGCTCGGAATATGGCGCCCAAGCGATTCTAAAATATGGCATACTCCGTGGCGGTCTTAAGACTGCTTGGCGGGTAATACGTTGTAACCCGTGGAGTAAAGGCGGACCCGATCCGGTAGCCTAGATTAATTTAATTTTGAACCAAAACCCCGCTTCGGCGGGGTTTTTAAGATATTTTGGCTAACGTGGCGGATATATATTGTACTTATGATATAAATGTTTTTCTTTTAATTTTTTTAAAAAAACATTCCAGATAATAATCAGACTTGAGTCTTATATTCAGAGGTAAGGGACAGAGGAGAATCAAAGGAGGAGTGCCTATCGCCCTGGATAGATTATTTGGTTAAAACTAAAAACACAATATAACCTATATACGCAGTAACCATAAATACCCCTTGCCATCTTTCGATAACTCTTTTTTTACCCACGAACATCACCAAAAATAATATAATACTTGCGAATATTGTCATTGCTATATCACCGTTGGAGCTGGTATTAAATGGCAACGGACGGATAATGGCGCTAGCGCCGAGAATCCAAAAAATGTTAAAAATATTTGATCCAACCACATTCCCGATTGCAATGTCTGGCTGTTTTTTGTAAGCGGCCACCGCAGAGGTGGCTAATTCTGGCAATGAGGTACCAATCGCGACAATTGTTAAGCCGATCAATGATTGACTAATATCAAAAAACTCGGCTATTTGGACGGCACCATCAACAATCCATTTTCCACCAATAACTAAACCGGCAAGACCAAAGATAATAAATATTACTGACTTAGAATGACTAAATACTTTGATATCTTCTTCAACGATGTCCTTGTCTAGCTTTGTGATTCCAAAAGTGTAGTAAAGAAAAATAATAAAAAAAGACAGAAGAATAAAACCGTCTATTCTGGTGATACCAGAAAAGCCCGCTCCATCAATAATCAGGTCGTTGGCCATAAGGCCCAATACAATGGCGGCCAAAAGGCTCAATGGAATTTCTTTTAAAATGGTGTTTTTTTTTGCCGTGATTGGGTAAATAATAGCTGATATCCCAAGGATTAGCAGTATATTTGCGATATTACTTCCTAAGATATTTCCAATTGCAATTTCGGTGTTGCCCTGCATGCTCGCGAAAATATTAACGATGAATTCTGGAGCGGAAGTACCAAACGCCACTATAGTTAAGCCAATAACAATACTGGAAATTTTGAGTTTTTTGGCGATTGAAGCTGAACCATCAACTAGCAGGTCGGCACCTTTGATAAGAATAAAAAAACCGGCAATAAATAGTATATATATAGTCATAATGTTTAGTTAATTAGCAAATATTGTGTTCGTTCTTCTCTTTTTAGAAAGCCTGTTTAAATTTCTTATTAGGAAAATATTTTTTGTATTTCATATAACGTATCGGCGTATGCGAAGTTTAGTTGAAGCAATCTGCTATAATTGTGTGAAGCACTAGCAGATTATGAGAACTGAATTTGCGTTAGAAAAATACCCGCCTAATCGTAAATATCGTGGCCTCCCACAGAGTGAAAATATACCGTATTTTTATCTTTGCCAAACTCAAAAATTATTCTGTATTTATAACCAATTGAAAAAGATAAAAACCCACTTAATCTACCTTTTAGTTTGTGGGTTTTTAGCTTTGGATCGAAAGGATCTTCACGAAAAATAGTTTCTTGTTTTTCAGCAATATCTTTAATATTATTAGGCAGCTTTTTATACTCTCGAGCGAATCTTGAGCTGTAAATTATTTCCATATGCCATGGATTACCTCAAACTCTTTAAAGAGGTTAGGACCTTGCCTTTGCCAGAAGCTATTTCAAGCTTGCTCTCATTTAGTTCGCTTAGGAGTTTGCCTTCCTGCCAATCTCGAAGTAGATGGCGAAAAAATTCGCTGGTAGAAGCATAATCGCCTTTTTTGACCGCGGTTTTGACGGTTTTAGCCATAAGAGAGGGTAGGGATATGTTTATTACTTCACGCATATTTTTTTTTGTATTAATTGTAATAGTTTGTATTACAATGATATCATGAGCAGAAAGCCCTGTCAAATGCCATAAAATAGGCGGGTATTTCACATAACGTATCGGCATATCTGATGTTTGCCGTAGCGTAGCGGAGGCAAATATGGGTGGAGGCTTTTGCAAAAAGCCGTAACCAGATATGCCGTGTTAGCTGATGTATTCCTTTTCTTTTTTCCGACAGAAGTCGGAATTGTTTTAAGAAATTTGAAAATTTTTTAAAACAATTGGGCGATAGCCCAAAAGTAAAACATGCATTTCACATAAACGTTTCGGCGTATGCGATGTTGCGTTAGCAATATGGGCGGAACGACGAGGTACGAGGAGTGTAGCCGTATATGCCGTGTTATATAATGTCGTAAACCTATTTTTTATTTTGGTGGCCTTTATTTTTATTTATTTGTTTAGCTATTTTTTTAGTTTTTTCTGTTCTGTTATCAAAAAGTTCATCTAAAATATTTTCAAAAATGTCATAAGCATCCATAACATCATCTATAGTAATAATATCAGAATGACTGCCATTATTTCCGAGCCATTTAATTGCAAAAAATAAGTCCCTAAAATTTGATAATTTTTTAGGTAATAGGTTTATTCTTCTGTGCGTATTTATCAAAATACGTTTTCCATTTTTGGTTTCAAATTTTTTGATTTTTAAGAAATCAAGAGTTTTTTCAAGCGCAATTCTTAAATGATTTGATGAGGAAGAAGGATTTGTAAAAAAGAGTTCGAACGATTTTTCAATAGACGATTTTATTTCTTCTGGTGTATTTTTTGCAATTTTGAAAATATTTAAATGAGGAATGAAAAAGCTAGGTTTAAAGTAGTCAAAGTATTGGATGCTATTCGGTTCGCCATGAGAATCAAACTCTGGATCACAATCAACCGATCCTGTGCCCACACTTACGATTGTATCTTCACATGCTGGGTTAGTGCAAATAAATTGGCATGAATAGACATATGTAATCCATCCTGGTTCCCATGCATCATGTTTGTGTGCGTCGAGAGAACTTTTTGATTCTTTGTATGAAAAACTACCTTCTTTACCTTTAAGAATTCCTTTATTACAAGTTGGACATTCCCATTGGGATGGGTTACCTTTGTGAAAAGGAACTTTATAAATTTTTCGGTCAACTGGCATAAAAAATAGGTTTACGATTTTATATAACTAGCTTCAATGCGAATAGTTTAGAAATATTTAATCTTTATTGGTGTATTATGCGAAGTATACACATTGGAGCTAGCTATTTCTTATCTAAATTTAACAAATAAACCAAATTTATGCAATCAAGTCAAGATTATTTGGAAAAGACCCAAATTGAGCTAAAAATTAGGAATTACAGCCCTAGAACCCGGCTGGCTTACGTGGCTTATTTAAAGGTTTATTTTGGCTTTGTTGACACAGATTTAGCCAGCCCGGACGTAGAATTAATTAAACGATTTTTGGTTAGCCAGCAGGAAGCCGGTAAGTCAGCGCAGACGGTTAATCTTTATCTCAACGCCATTAAGTTTTTCTATTCTCAGATCATTAATTCCCCGGTTAGCTTAGATTTGAGATTTGCCAAAAGGCCTAAGAGATTGCCAGTGGTTTTGTCACTGGCAGAAATAAAAGAGATAATTAATTCAGTTATTAATCCTAAACATCGTTTGTTGCTGTCACTGGCTTATGGCGCTGGTCTGAGAGTGAGCGAAGTGGTGGATTTAAAAGTGGGTGATTTGGATTTTAGTCGAATGGTGGTTTATGTTCGACAAGGCAAGGGTAGAAAAGATCGCCTAACTCTTTTGCCGGAAAGTTTAGTTTTAGATCTGCAAAATTTTATTTCTGGCCGGAGTAGCGAAGAGTTTTTGTTTATTAGCGAGCGCGGTGGCAGATTATCCAGCCGGGCGGCCCAGCTGATCTTTAGCCAAGCTTTGGCGCGCGCCAATATTAATAAGCGGGCCGGGTTTCATTCTCTACGCCATAGTTTTGCCACTCACCTTCTGGAGAACGGCACAGACATTCGTTATGTTCAGGAATTGTTGGGACACAATAGTATTAAAACAACACAGATTTATACTCACGTGGCTACGTCGCAGATCAGAATTATTAAAAGTCCGCTTGGCTAACCAAACGGACTTTTAATAATTCTGTGAGGTAATAAAATTAAAGTATTATTTTACTATTTTTTCTCCCACAGAGAATGTTCTAATGACTTGAAATGTTTTCTCAGTTCTTCCATTGGTGGAGAGTTGGCACCAAATATTGATAGGATGCCCCTGGTTTTTAAGATGCGGGCGATTTCTGGCAGTAATTTTGCAAAATTGTGGTGGTACATGGCATTATCAAATATTCCATAACCATGAACTATGTCGAAGCTGCCATCAGCAAAGGGTGTTTTATAGGCGTCGCCCCTTATCGGTTGTGATTCAGGATTGGTCCCCCAGTCTTGGACATCCAAACTTACGCATTGGAGACCTTGAGCATTTAGGTATTTAGCAAATTCCCCAGCGCCACCACCTAAGTCCAGGACAGCTGGATTTTGTAAAATATCTTGCCGACCAACGCGCTCAATTGCTTGACGAACCATCCTCCAGACAAATTGGGCTTCGTCTTGGTTTTCAGTTAAATTTTCCCAGAATTTTTCACTCATATGGTTTCTATTGTAGGAAGGTGTAATGCCCAGTCGTGGGTAAATACATTTTAGATACCCAACCACCGCAGGTAATACAGTTACATTATTATCTCAACTATTTTTTCTTTATTCCTGAGTCCATGAATTATTTGGATGTTGCTTTTGGCAGTTTTAAACTCGTCAGCCATAAGCTCAATCACCCGGTCATTAGCTTTGCCTTGAGTCGGCGCTACTGTTACCCGGACTTTCCAACTGCCGTCCGGTTCGTGGATAATCTGGTCGCGGCTGGCCTTGGTGACAACTTTGATTTTGATACGGTAAATCATATTTATTAACTACGAATTTACGAATCATTACTAATATACGAATAAAGCAATTAATTCGTAGTATTAGTATATTCGTAGAAATTTGTAAATTCGTAGTAGTAGCTATAGATCATATTTTCTAATTTCTTTAAGTAATTGATTATGAACTTGGCCGTTGGAAGCAATCAGATCTTTTGATTTTAGATCCCAGGGATGGTTCTGTAAATCAGTTACTCGGCCCCCAGCCTCGCGGATGATTAATGAACCAGCCGCTACGTCCCAGAGATTAGCGCCGGGGACAAAATGGCCGTCAGTATAGCCAGCGGCCACCCAAGCCATCTCCACCACTGAAGAACCCATTTGACGGACGTCAGAGTATTTAATCTTTAAACCTTTATAAACCGCAATCGCCCGTTTGACGTCGTTTAGTTTGGAGCCGTGGCAATAAGTCAGAAAGGCGCCGTTCAAATTTTTCTTTTTAGAAACGTGGATTTTTTTACCGTTGATGGTAGCACCCTGACCGAGCTCGGCTAATACTAATTTATTAATAAACGGGATATAGATCGCGCCAAAAATAATCTGGCCTTTTTTAGCCAGGGCGATGCTGATGCCGAAAAGCGGGTTCTTTAGAGCAAAATTAGTGGTGCCATCCAGCGGATCGATAATCCAGAGGTATTCAGAAGTCTGCTTAGACAAACCGGCTTCTTCAGAAAGTATTTGGTGAGTGGGGTATTTTTTATTAATTGCTGAGATGATAATTTTTTCGGCAATAATATCAGCTCGAGTAACGATCTGGTGTTTAGATTTATATCTGACCTGGTCACGGTTAAAAAGATAAAACTGGCGTAGCAGCTCCTGGCCGGCCGAAATGATTAGTCGAGAGACAAAGCACCTCATGATTGTTTTTTGATTGATAAACGATTATAAACGTAGAGAAAAGTGAAAACCACAATAGTTGTCACCACCGCCACTAAGTACCAATCAACTGCTACCGCCATGCCAATAGCGGCAATAAACCAGAGACCAGCAGCAGTAGTCAGACCCTCGATATGGCCCTGGTAAACCATAATGGTGCCGGCGCCCAAAAAACCAATACCCACTACAATCTGGGCCGCCACGCGGCTGGGATCCGTCAAGGCGCCGGCGAAACCGTCAATTGATAGCAGAGTAAAAAGCGCTGAACCCATAGCCACTAGGGTGCAGGTTTTAATGCCAGCTTGGCGGCCAGCTAGAAATTTTCTCTCCCAGCCGATGATGGCACCTAGTAGACCAGCTAAAATCAGTTTGCCGATGATGATGAGTTGAAACATAGTTCAATAATTACGAGTTAAGAATTACGAATTAACAATTATTGGTGTAAAGAATTTTAAGTTCAAGTTGGTTGGTTGTTGGGTTATAAATGGCAAAGGTTGGTCTAGCAAAAAGGCCAGCTAAGGTGCCGGGGTTGACTAGACGTGTTTGGCCAATGGTTTCTTCCCAGGGTCGGTGGGTATGGCCATAGAAGACTAGATCATAACCGCCGGTGGCCGCTAGTTGTTTAGCTTCAGCTGGCTGGTGGGCAAATCCGATCGTCTTGTTAGCTATTTTTATAGTGCCAGTTTGATTATAGAAGGTGACGTTTTTTAACCGATAGCGCTTAATTTTCTTGGCGTGGTCACCAGCAACATTACCAGCAATTAGGTGGATCTGGCCAGTGAAATGTTTGCTAATATATCGGGTTACTTCGGCTGAACAGACATCACCGCAATGGATAATGGTTTGGATTTGTGCTTGGTTGATAATTTTAAGCGCTTCATTGATATTAGGTAGATTGTCGTGGCTATCAGACATGATGGCGATAGACATATGCCGTTATTTTAACAAAATTTGGGGTTTTAAAACAGTAGGGGCAGGCCCACCTTATTGTTGTTATTCTGAGCCCTTCGTTTCACTCAGGGTAAACTCCGCGAAGGCCCGCCCTGAGCGAGCGAAGCGAGTCGAAGGGAGCTCTGTCTCATCTACGTAATTATCTACTTTTTTGTAACCAAAAAAGTAATGCAAAAAAGTTTTGGGGGCGGCAAGGGGCAAAGTATTGTTTATCTACTTACGGATTAATCCGCCTCGCTCCTCGGTGTAATCAGAAGAGGTCGAAGCTTCGGCTCCGCCCCGTGCCGCCCCCAAACCCCGCTGGTTCTGCACCTTCGTTGTTTTGAAACAAAGATAGTAGGATAGGCATGCGTGGCTTAGTAAAACAAAATCGCTCCGCTGATTAGCGGAGCGATCGGTTGTCGGTTTATTTTTTTAGAAAATCCATTACTCTCTGATTGGTCATGGCGTTGCTTAGATAGTGACGATAGCCAGCTGTTTTAATTTGCTCCAATGCTTCAGGATTATCTTGGTAGTTTTGGCTGATTTTAGTGATCTCCTGGTCAAGGTCTTCTTTAGAGACAACAATCTTTTGTTCTTTAGCAATCTGGCGCAAGATTAGGCTGGTTTTGATTCTTTTGGCGGCCTCTGGTAAAAATTCTTTTTCTAAATCAGCTTCGGTTTTTTTGAGGTGAGCCAAATAGTCTTCAAACTTTAAGCCTTGCTGAGCGATGCCGTGTTCTAGCTCGTGAACCATTTTGTGGGCTTCCTTATCCAGCAAAGTCTGCGGTAGCTCGCCAAAAGTGGAAACGGCGATTAATTGCTCCAAAAGTTCTAACTCCTGTCGTTGGTTTTCTTTTACCTTGGCCTCTTGTTCAATACTGGTTCGAACATTTTGTTTAAGTTCGTCTAGGTTTTGGTAATTAAGGGTTTTAGCAAAGTCGTCAGTAAGTTCAGCTGGCTGGTAACTATAAGTTTCGACAATCTCCACTTTAAAGAGGGCTAATTTACCAGCCAAGTTTTTTTGGTGGTATTTTTCGGGAAAATTTAATTCAAATTCTTTTTTGTCGCCTTTACTCAGGCCGACCAGCTGGTCTTCAAAGCCGGGAATAAAAGTATCTTCGCCAATGACTATTGGGTAGCTTTGATGGGCGCCACCTTCGATCAAAACCCGATCAACAAAAACCTGAAAAGAAACAACCGCTTTATCCCCTTTAGCTAGCGGTCCGGTTTTGATTTCTTCTTTAGCCATCATCTTGGTTAGGCTGGCCAATGTTTTTTTAATTTTTTCCTCGTCAATTTTGATTTCTTTTTTGGTGATTTTTAGATTTTGGTAATCACCTAACTTGATCTCCGGAACCAAAGTGACTAGTGCTTTGTAGCTCAGTGGATTATCGGGGGCCATTTTTTCGATATTAATCTGTGGCTGGCCAACGATTTCGGCGTCGGGCAGCTCTTTTTCTAACGCCTCAAATAATGTGGCCGCCACGATAGCCTCGGTTGCTTCTTGGTAGATCGTCATCTCGCCGACTTGGTTTTTTATAACGTCATAAGGGGCCTTACCTGGACGAAAGCCAGCAATCTTGGTTGTCTGGGAGATTTTGTCAGCTGCTTTGGCTAAGAACGGTTTGATTTCATCAACGGTTAACTCAATCGTTAGCTCAACCTGGGTCTGGCTAATTTGATTTTTGGTAATAATCATAACGTGGTATTTAACGTTTAAATAATTATAAAAGTCGTTCTAGTTTAGCAGAATTAACTGGGGAAATCAATCCTGGCTGGTTTTATCTAGTTAGGGTATAAAAGATTTCGCCGATAACGCCTAAGGCCAGAACGATGCCTAGAAAATAGACCAGGGTTTTAGGCAAGTTGAGATGGTAATCACCGGTTGGCCGGTTTTTTATTTTAAGATAAATCAGCAGTATCAGGAAGCCATAGGCGCCAAACATGATTGCACCGGTTAAGCTGATAATCGTTAAAAAGTTTTGGGCGCCCAAAAAATAGAGCGCCAGCGGCAGAAAACAAACGCCAAACCAAGCCAACCTTGGCTTGAGTCGCCAATCTTCCGTTAGGGAGTTCTTAGCCGCCATAGCGAGTGAAATAAAAGAGGTGAAAGTGGCTAGTAGGCCAAGAACCAGGGCAACAGTCAGTAGGGTTGGTGAAAAATATTGGGCTAACCCAGTTAGAGCATCGCTTGACGTGTGATCGCCGCTAAGACCAAAAACTGTGATAACAAAAATAATATACAGGATGATAGATAATAGAGTCGAAAGGATTATTATTTTTTTTAATTGGCGGTGGTTTTTGTCCAGCACTTCAGCTACTTCGGGTATCACCGTACCGTTCCACAGAGCAAAAAGTACCGCGCCGTAAGGTAAAAAAAGATTTTTGGCGCTGATATTGGTCAGTAGCTGGAAATCCAGCCTAGTGTAGTTAGCCAAAAAGAGAAAAATAATTGTCCCAATTAATAAGCCAACCAAAACTAATTCCGAGCCAGCCACCGACTGAATCCCCCAGTAGACTAGTAGGGTGCCCAATGAAAAATAGATCAAGACATAGAGTGTTACCCCGCCACCAATTAGCGGCGACGATAATAAGTAGAGAAATTTTCCGCCCACCACTAGATAGGCAGTTAGGGCGCCGATGATACCCAAAAACTCGACCACAAAAACCCAAGGCTGCCAGTGTGGACCAAGATGGATCTTGGCGTAGCCAGAGAGTTGGTGACGCTGTTCTGTCTTAGTGATAATCTCGCCGTAGATTAGTTGAATAATGGTGATTAGAATACCTAAAACAATAAAATAAGCCAGCAAGGTGGCAAAGCTAGTTTGGCTAGCGAGGTATGGCAGGGCAAAAAGGCCGACACCGATAGCGGTGCCGATCGAGGTGGCAAAAGCAAAAGAAATTTTGGAGTGGCCAATCATAGGTTAGCCCTATTTTAACATTTTAAAATAATAAAAAAAAGCAGCGATCGATCCACACACAATGTTTGGTTGTGGTGTCGCGCTGCTAGGACGTGTCGGCCTTGTCGACCGGGCGACCGCCTTCGGCCTGGTCGGGTATCGGCTCACCCAAGTGCCGCCACTGACCATCCCAGTCCAGCCGAACTTTCTGTTCGGTCAGAGTCCATTTGCGGTTTTGGCCCAGGTAACATACCCGGACCGTTTGTCCGAGCTCCAGCTTGGCTGGCAGCTCGGTGACCCTCGCCACCGCTTGGGTTTCAAAACCCTCGGTGGCGATCTGCTGTTTAACTTTCAGAAAAATCATAAATTTCCCCCCTGTGCAGGAAAAGTTAGAAGCGCTAGCTCCCCTTGGAATATTTTCGAAAAGATTTTTTATCTTAAATTATTTTTTAGAATAAGTCAAGGGTATGCCTATAGAGATAGCTGAATAAGATACAAAACACCCCGCTTAGGCGGGGGTGTTTTGTTTACTTAAAGGCTGAGATGTGGTGTTTTGTTTACATCATCTTAATCAGCAGACTAACCATTAGTAGGGCAACAACATTGAGGATTTTGATCATTGGGTTAATAGCCGGACCAGCCGTGTCTTTATAAGGGTCGCCAACAGTGTCACCAGTCACAGCGGCTTTATGGGCTTCACTGCCCTTGCCGCCAAAGTTACCCTGTTCAATATATTTTTTGGCATTATCCCAGGCACCGCCACCGGTGGTCATGGAGATTGCTAAAAAGATACCGGTAACAATACTCCCAATTAAGACGCCGCCTAGAGCAACCGGGCCCAAAATAAGGCCAACCAGGATCGGCGTTAGCACTGGCAATAAAGCGGGTATAATCATTTGCTTGAGCGCTGACTTAGTAACAATATCAACGGTTCGGCCATAGTCTGGTTTGCTAGTTCCTTGCATAATCCCAGGGTTGTTTTTGAATTGGCTGCGCACTTCTTCTACTACTTGGCCAGCCGCTTTACCCACTGCTTCCATGGAAAAAGCGCCGAAGAGATAAGGTAAAAGTCCGCCAATAAATAAGCCAATGATAACCAGCGGATCAGAGAGCAAAAAGACCAGCTCTTTACCCCGGTCAATAAATTCTTGGATGTAAGAAGCAAAAAGCACCACCGCGGCTAGACCAGCCGAACCAATAGCGTAGCCTTTAGTTACCGCTTTGGTGGTGTTGCCAACCGCATCTAGCGGATCAGTGATATGACGAACCGACTCGGGCAGATTAGCCATCTCGGCAATACCGCCAGCATTGTCAGTAATTGGGCCATATGAGTCGATGGTGACGATAATGCCGGATAAAGAAAGCATAGCCATGACGGCGATGGCGATGCCGTAAAGGCCAGCTAGGTAATAAGCGCCAAAAATACCAGCGGCGATCACTAGAACTGGCCAAGCGGTTGATCTCATTGATAACGCTAGACCAGCGATAATATTAGTCCCGTGGCCAGTCTGAGAAGCAGCGGCGATATTTTGAACCGGTTTATATTTGGTTGAAGTATAATATTCAGTAATAACCACAATTAAGGCGGTTATGACTAAACCGATCAGAGCGCTGACAAAAATTTGCCAGGGTTCATATTGGCCATTACCTTTCATCAGCCAGTCAGTAACAAAGTAGAAGAGGATCGCGGCTAATATTCCGGCGGCGGCCAGGCCTTTGTAGAGGGCGCCCATGATATTCTGGCTGCGACCAAGCTTGATGAAGAAACTGCCAACAATAGAGGTTAGGATAGCTACCCCACCTAAGACTAGCGGGTAGATGATAGCGGCTTCAAAATCTTTGAATAAGAGTGAGCCTAAAAGCATGGCCGCGACAGAAGTCACGGCATAGGTTTCAAACAAATCGGCAGCCATACCAGCGCAGTCGCCGACATTATCACCGACGTTGTCAGCGATTACGGCTGGGTTGCGTGGGTCGTCTTCGGGGATACCAGCTTCGACTTTACCAACTAGGTCAGCGCCAACATCAGCGGCTTTGGTATAGATGCCGCCACCGAGCCGGGCAAAGACCGAGATTAAGCTGCCACCAAAACCCAAGCCGATTAGAACTTTAGTCGCTTCGGCTGGTGTTTGGCCAATTAGAGTTAAAATATAATAAAAACCAGCGACACCGAGTAACCCCAGGCCAACTACTAGCAAACCAGTGACTGAACCACCTTTAACGGCTACTGCTAGGGCCGGAGCCAGGCCGCTTTTGGCGGCTTCAGTTGTTCGGACATTAGCTCGCACCGAGACATTCATGCCAATGTAGCCAGCCAAAGCTGAGAAAACTGCCCCGACCAAAAAGGCTAAAGCGGTTAACCAGTTTAAGGCCAGACCAAGAGCGATAAATAAAATCGCCGCAATAATCGCGATAGTTCGATACTGCCGGTTGAGATAAGCTTTAGCTCCTTCCTGAATCGCTTTGGCGATTGATTGCATTTTTTCGTCGCCAGTTGGCTTCTTGAGAATTATGAAGATCAGAACGAAGCCATAAGCAATGGCCAAGAAAGCACAGACTAGCGTGAAGAGGATGAGACCACTAGACATAATTTGATTTTTAAGACTTAATTAAAATATATTTTAATCAACAGCTAATATCTTAAAGTTTTAGCCCAAAAATGTCAATTTGTTGATTATTAGTTGAGCGTCTCGATACCCACTGTTTTGTCTGCTCTGGTGAATAACTTAATTCATGATTGAAGGGCGGTAGTTATTGCCATTTTTGATAGTGCCAAGCTAGCACTAGACTAGCTTGACCCTGGGGGGCTATCTTGATAGACTAGAGACTGATTAAATTGAAAACATATCTCCCCAATACTTAAAAAAATCGGAATTCAATCGGCCGCGCTTGTTCTGAAGGGTTTGGTAAAGATGAAGACGGGAATAGGTTTTCTTGGTGGCCGGTTTTGGCCAAAGATTAAAAGACCACTAAAGGCTGTTGGTGGTTTTCTTTTTGGCTTCGGGATTTTGCCGATCTATAAGGGTTATCTGTTTTTTAAGAGGCAATTACTTAAAATTTATATCCCTTCAGGTAATAAACTTTGGGATATTATTACCAATCGGTATGTTATCCATGGCATTATTTTGATATTGGGTCTTTTGGTGGTTACTAATAATCTTCAAGCGCGCTGGCATGGTTTTCGCGACGAGGAGTTTGGTAAAAAAACAATTCTTTATCAGTTAGTCGGCGGCCAGGAACTAGGCTTGGTTGAAGAAAGTATTGATAATTCTCCGGCCGGTTCAAACATTTCTAGTTATTTGGGCTATGAATCTGGGGTTACGTCCAATACACCTAAATTTTCTAACCAGGGTGAAATTCAGGATATTACCGCCACCACTCAAGGCGGCACGGCGCTGATTAAACCAGAAATTTCTCCGGGTAACGAGACGGCTGGTCCGGCTAGAGCAGCGAGCGAAACTTATACAGTACAACAGGGCGACACAATTGGTTCGATCGCCGAGAAGTTTGGTATCTCAGTCAATACGGTTCTGTGGGAGAATAAGCTAACTGAAAGGAGCTATATTCGGCCGGGCGATAAACTGACGATCCTGCCGGTTTCTGGCATTAAACATAAAGTCGTTCGCGGTGAGAATATTAATAAGATAGCTCAGCTCTATGGTATTGAGGTTGCTCAAGTTATGATTGCTAATGACCTTGATGTTAATAGCTCATTGAGTATTGGCCAAGAGCTAATTATTCCCGGCGGCAAAAAATTACCGGTTTATGCGCCAACGCCCAAGCCGGTGGTTAGGAGTTATGTTGGATCGGCTCCAGCCTCAGCTACTCCTAGCTCGACTCAGTTGCAATGGCCGACCTCTGGACGTCGTATTACTCAATATTTTGGCTGGAAACATGGCGGTTTGGATATTGATGGTGATTATTCGTCACCCATTTATGCTGCTGAATCTGGGACTATTAGCCGATATGGTTGGGGTGGTTGGAATAATGGATATGGTAATGTTTTGGCAATTGACCACGGTGGTGGTTTGTCTACCTTATATGCTCATATGAGCAAGCTTTTTGTTAAATTAGGTGACACTGTCACGCGCGGTCAAACAATTGGTATGATGGGTACCACTGGCCACTCAACTGGCACCCATCTGCATTTCGAGGTCCGGATTAATGGTAAAACCGTTAATCCCCTCAGCTACATTAAATAATTACGAATTGCAGATTACGAATTAAGAATTAAAATCTTTAGCTTTAGACGTTTTTTGGATTCGACCAGTGATTTTAGTTAACACTTCGCAGTCTGCTATTAACGACCCGAATTGTTTTTTAATCAAAAAACCGGAATCATATAAAAGTCTGATCCAATAATGAGTTTCCCTGGCTTCTTTATAAGCAATAGATACTTTAAAAATGAAATCTTTTTTAGATTGACCGCCAATTGCTTCCTCAATATTAGCTTCAACCGACGTGCCGCATCTTAAAATTTGTTTTGATAGAACAAACTCTCTCTGTTTTTCAACTAAGAATCCATATAATTTAATAATCCTCAAGGCAAAGACGTAGCTTTTTTGTTGGATAATATTTTCCTTCATAGTCTTAAATTGATAATTTGTAATTCGTAATTTGTAATTAACTTTTAATTCTGTATTGTAGCGCTTCGGCTAGATATTCGACTTTGATTTTTTCTTCAGTTGCTAGATCGGCAATCGTTCTGGCAACTTTTAATATTCGATGATAGGCGCGGGCCGAGAGGTGGAGTTGGTTAACGGCGTTTTTGATAAGATCAAAACCGGCATTATCGACCTGACAAAATTTTTTGATTTCTTTAGGGCCCATCTCGGCATTAGTGATGATCTTTGAACCAGCAAAGCGTCGGTGTTGGATTTGTCGGGCTTGGCTCACCGCGGACCGGATAGTGCTTGATTCGTCCGTGGGGTTGTCACTGGTTAATTTATCAAACTCTAGGCGCGGTACTTCTAGATGAAGGTCAATCCGATCAAGGATTGGGCCGGAGATTTTACGGCGATAGTTGTTAATTTGGCTGGGAGTACAAATGCAAGGTTTGTGCGGATCAGTCGCAAAACCGCAGGGGCAAGGATTCTGTGAGGCGACTAGAGTAAATCGTGCCGGAAAAGCCAAGCTACCGGCGGCGCGGCAAATAGTCACCACGCCATCCTCGAGTGGTTGGCGGAGGTTTTCAATAACTTGGCGGTTAAATTCAGGGAACTCGTCCAGAAACAAAATTCCGCGGTGAGCCAGTGAGATTTCGCCAGGTCGGGGATTTTTGCCACCGCCAACTAAAGCCGCGCCAGAACTGGAATGATGTGGTGAACGGAACGGTCGCTCGGTAATGATTGGTTGGTCAGTTGGTAATAATCCAGCGACACTGTAAATTTTGGTCACCTCGAGAATCTCCTCAGTAGTTAGCGGTGGCAGGATCGAGGGCAGAGTTTTAGCTAATAATGTTTTACCGGCGCCTGGTGGTCCAGTCATCAGGATATTGTGGCCGCCAGCGGCAGCGATTTCTAGCGCGCGCTTTGCTTGTTGTTGACCTTTAACTAAGGATAAATCTAAAGTTAGGTTGTTGATCGTGTCGGTAGTAACTAGGCCAGGTGATTGGATCGGCTTGATATTTTTTTCATTGCGCAGGTGGGCAATTAGTTGATTCAAGTTATCAAGCGGGATAAGCTCCAGACCGGGAATTAGGCTAGCTTCAGCTATATTAGCTTTGGGTAGACAAAGTGTTTTTATCCCTCGTTCCTTGGCATAAATAGCAATTGGTAAAATACCATGGGTTGGCCGGAGATTACCCTCCAGTGCCAGTTCGCCGATGAATAAATGGTTAGTTAAATCGGGTTTTAATTCTAAGACGCTCAGGATAATCCCCACAGCCATTGGCAGATCGTAGGCCGGGCCTTCTTTGCGCACATCAGCCGGCGCCAAGTTAATAATCAATCTTTTGTTTGATGGGAAAGGAATACCCGAGTTTTTTAGCGCCGAACGCAGGCGGTCAGTCGCTTCCTGGATTGATTTATCCGGCAGGCCGATGATCCCAAAAAACGATTGGCCTCGATTGAGATCGACTTCCACTTCCACTGGTTCGCAGTTTAGGCCGATTACCGCGCAGGTTTTGATGGTAGTTATCATAGTTTTTTTGATTGTCATCCTGAGCGAGCCCGTAGGGCGAGTCGAAGGATCGAGTGGTTTATGTCACGGACTCTTTCTACTTTTTTATGACTAAAAAAGTAGCAAAAAAGTCCTGGGGATTATGTCTCTTGGCGCCAAGAGACATAATGAGGCGCGATTCATTGTTGAACTTTAGTTCGTTCTACCCGTCCCGCCCCTAAGGAAAGACCAAAGAGGCCGGGGCGGGACTCGGCGCCGCATCCGCCCCAGACCCCAACCGGTTCTATTAGTTTAGCGGCGGTGGATTTGTCTATATCTTATATTATGTGGATATAGATTAACTCCACTTAAAATAAAAATTAACCCAAACTAAAAATCCCCTCTTGGGGAGGGGAAACAGGATTATAGAAATTACTTTTTGTTTCTTAATAAATAAATTAGCCACCCCAAAACCCCCACCACAATCAGTATATCCGCCAGATTGAATACCGGCCAAGGAACAATACTGGCGTCGATATAATCAATTACTCCTTTATGAATTATTCGATCGATAAAGTTGGAGAAAGCGCCATAATTGATTAGGGTAATATAGCTACTTAACACAAAATTATTATTTCTAAGTTCTCTTAAACAACAGAGAGTTAGAGTCAGAATTATCAAAAGGGAGATAACGATAACCAAGTTGTTAGCTAGTGGTAGGCCGAAAGCAATGCCAGAATTTTGCCAAAAGTGGATTTTAAAAAACCAAAAATCACCTTGATAATCGGGGTGATTTAATAAAAAGTTTTTGATTAGTTGGTCAGCAATGAATATCCCGCCAGCGGTCGAGCCCCAGAGCGAAAATTTGGTCTTAGAGTTCATCTTAACTTTTGCTTAGGCGATTCTTGCAGCCGACACAAGCTGACGACGTGGGTCGGGCTAAGAGACGCTTCTCATCAATGGGTTGTTTGCAATAGCGGCAGACACCATAAGTGCCCTTGTCGATGCTTTCTAGGGTTTTATCAATATCTTCTAGGGTTTTTTGTAGAGTAAATTCAATCGAAAGGTTGTCGCTATAAGCGGCCACTTCGCTGGCGTTTTCATCCTCTTTATCACCAAACTGAGGGAAGTTGGCATCGATAGCTTTATTATCACCGCCGGTAGTTTCTTTTAGTTCTTTGGCAATTTGATTGCGGCGATTAAGCAGATCTTGTTTGATTGTTTCTAATGTTTTCTTATCCATAGCAATTATTCCTAAATAAAAAGCCCTCCTCGATAATGTTTGTCCCATTATCTCAAATTTATTGGTTTTGTCAATTATTAACTAGTACCCAGTACCTAGTACCCAGTACTTTAGGAAGTAAATTAACTAGTTAGGCTATTAGATTAATATTTTTCTGTGTACTGGGTGCTGAGTACTATGTACTAATTTAAAGTAAAAAAAGAGGGGGCGCCGAAGCGCCCCCTCACCACTCTGGATGAGATATTTTATAAATAGTAGGCACTTTAGACGCCCCACAGGACCCACAGGTCCGCTATCTAAGCCCTTTTTTATAGGGCTAGGATAGAACTTAACCTCTAGGTCGTTGGGCGTTACTTGCAACTGAGTTACGCGTCGCTCACTCACCTGGTCTGGGCTAGTGACTGGTTTAGGGTGTAGCCCGTTTTTGTTTTTTGTTTTAGCGGAGGGTTGCGGCCTCCAAAAAGACCGAGTGGGTGAGAGAGAAATAAACCCAACTAGATCCTTCGTCTGCCATAGGCGGACTCAGGATTGATTTGTTGTCGAATCATCCAATAACAAACTCAATTCGGTTCATTTCCCTAAAAGATTAGAAAGAACAAAAGTTATCTACTATTAGTATATCATAAATTTGACACCCTATCAACTATGTCAACATTTAATATTTTTTGTTTAAATTTAGCTAAAAAAACTGTGGATTACTTTTTTATTAACAAAGAAAAATAACAATTTAAAATCAGAAAGTTAACAACTTGTCCACAGCTGTTAGTTAGAAGAAGCAGCCGAGTAGCATCTGACCCTGAATATTTAACGTTAAATTAGGTAAAATTTGGCTATATTTAGACAAAATTGGTTGGTTTTGCAACCAGTAAGCTGGTTGGAGGAATAATTGATGAGCTGGTAGGCGCGGGCAAAGCGTTTTAAGGTTAATAGTGGCTTGTTGACTAGCTAGAGCTCTTAGGTCGGTTAGTGAGTTGCTGATGATTAAACGATTGTTATTGCTAAAATAGGCCAATTCCCAGATCTCAGAACCGTCTTTAATTATCTTAATAGTTTGGCCAGCTACGTCTTCGGCGATTAGTTGAAATTTAGCTGGGTCAGCTACCAGCTCGGTGATTGGCGTCCCGTCTGGTAGTTTTTTGGCTATTCTTAGCGGAAAACGGCGGGCAGTCGCTTGCTTAAGTAAGTTATCTAGAATCTCCAGCTCATCCAGGGTGGTCTGTTCTAGAATCAGAATATACTTTTGATCTGGCAAAACCACTATCTGGGCTGGATGATTAGCTAAAGAGAATAAGGATGGTAGATCAATTCTGTAATCTTGGAGATAGCTTTGGCCGGTTTGGAGCAACGTTGATGCCAAATTGGGGTTAAAATTTTGTAGCCAGCTACCCAGTTGACTAACTGAGGTGCTAAGGCTGGGTAGAGCTAGACTTAAAATAGTATTCTGGTTGAGGTTGGTCAAAAACAGTGGTGAGAGCTCACCCAGGTTGGCATTGGCTGCTAATTCCAGGTTAAGGTTGTTATCTAGCGCTAATTGGAAATATTGTTGTTGGTTTTGTTCGAAATAGTATCTGAGCAGGTCTTTGGCTGGTTGGTCGGTTAGAGAACCGGTTATAAATTGGGTGGTAAAGTAAGCTTGAAGTAAGCCAGCGGAATATTTTTCTGGCCAAGGCTGAGCTTGACCGAGGCTTTGGTTTTGGTCGCTGGCTAGACTATTAGCCGAGTCTTGGCCCAATATTAAATAATGGTTTTTAAAAATAGTTAATTCTGGATATTGGGCTTTTAGCTCTCGGCCATTTTTTATTTTTGCAATCAGCAGGTAGTGGCCAGTTGGGGTGGCAATTAGTCCAAGCTCGCGGTTTAAGTAGCTTTGTAAATTAGCGGAAAGCTTAGCCGGGGAATTGGCTAAAAAGTGATCATCTAAGTCAGTAAAAAGATTATTAAAGAGTAGTTGGGTGGTGGCAGTTAGCTGGTTTGGTTGGTAATTAAAGTGAAGGTAAAGATTGGCGTTGGCTGGTACGAGTTTGATTAAGTTATCCTGCTGGTTAATTTGGTGCTGCCAATATAAAACCCCACCGAGAACTAAAGCTAGTATCAGAAGAATTAGAAAAATTCCGAGCTTGGTTCGGCTAAGATCAGGCGGGAACAATTTAGACCAATTAAGATTTATTTTCATTGGTTTAATTATAGCATATGGGTGATTTGATAGGGTAAGTGTTACTTTTTTATTTTATTGACTGTAATTAAATATTCTAGTAAAGTGATAGACTAGTTTCGGATACAAAAAACAAGGAGGTTATTATGCCCGAGCTTCGTGACTTGGTGAATGGTGTTTTCGGGGCACTGGGAAAGTTGCTACAAGTGGGCAATGTTACTTTGCCTCGAAAAAGGTTTGAGTTTCATCTGCTGGCTGGTTCGGTTACCCTGTGGTGGGACGTCGATACATCTGGTGTCGCGATCCCGGTAAGTCAGCGTTTTGCCATTCCCCCGATATCACCGGATGTCACTGTGATCAATATGACATCTGGGGGTTTTCTCAACTTGGTTCGCGGACACCTCAGTGCGAGAGAAATTGAGGCGGCGCTCGCAACCGGTTGGATTGAGATTCGGGGTAATCAGAAGGCCGGCCGGCAGCTGTTGGAATGGCTGAGCCAGGCTCAGCTTCTGCCGTTGGGTTGATTTTACTCATCGCCGGCAGCACAATCCCTTCGGGGATTTTTTTATTTTTTTATCTTGACTTCGTTAGGTTGGTTTGTTACTGTGCAGGATAAAGTTGTTTTGTATGTCATTAGGGTAGTACCACCAGGAGGACCAATGTCACATGCTAAAGATCGGGCTGATGCGGCGATTGGGATGGCTTTTGAACAATTGAAGCAATTGCTTCAGCAGGGTGATCACGGGTTGCCCCAGAGCTACATTACCATGCGGTTTTGGCCTGATCGTCAGTGGGAGATTGACCTGACCGGGTCGATGCCCCGAGTGTTGCAGGCCGTTGTGCCCACGGCGGTAACCGATGGAGAAGCCACTTGGGCGATGATTAAGCTGGATGTGGCCACCTTCCTCAGCTTCTGCCGTGAGCAGCCGTTGCGCGAGGCGGAAGTGGCGACCAGGCAGGTTGCGATGTCGTTGGCTGCCCAGAGGGTGGTCATCGAGGGCGACCAGGCGATCGGCCGGCAAATCCTGGAGATGATCGTCCGAGCCGAGATCAAGCTGCCCGCGGCGTGAGTAAAGTCTTGCCTACAGCAGCTAGTCACCTACGGGTGGCTTTTTTTATAATGTTAGTACCTAGTACCTAGTACATAGTACACAGATAACAAACACCCCAGTTTTTGAAATAACCGGGGTGTTATGATTGAAGTGGGAAACTAGATTACTATGGACTGGGTACTGAGTACTAGTATTATTTTTCCCAGAAGTGCTTTTTCTTGTCTGGAGTGGTTGGACTGGGTTTATCATTTTGGTAGTGGCTATGGCTGTTACTGCGGTTATTACCACGGTAGCCGCTGCGGCCGCCGCGATCGTTACCGCCACGGTCACCATAGCTCGACCGAGGTTGATCCTTATAATTAGGATCGAGTCGTTTGATTGAGAGATTGATTCGGCCCTGGTCGTCAATTTCTTTAACAATTACTTTAACCTTATCGCCGATATTAACGACGTCGGTCACTTTTTCGGTTCTGGTTTGGGCTAATTCGGAAATGTGAACCAAGCCTTCTTGGCCAGGCAACACTTCAACAAAAGCACCAAAGTCCATCAGCCGGGTGACTTTGCCTTCAAATATTTCGCCGGCCTGGACTTCGCGAACAATATTTTTGACCCAATCAACAGCTTGCTGAGTTTTTTCTGGGTCGGTGCCGGTAATCATTACTAGGCCGTCATCTTCGATATCAATATCAACGCCGGTGGCGGCGATTATTTCGTTAATCACTTTACCGCCGGGGCCGATCACCTCGCGAATTTTATCTGGTTCGATATGGAAGGAGACAATTCGCGGCGCATAAGGCGAAAGGTCGGGTCGTGGTGTTGGTATGGTTTTTTCCATCAGGTCGATAATCTGGAGCCGAGCCTTTTTGGCTTGGGCTAAGGCTTTTTCAATCATCTCTAAAGTTAGTCCATTGGTTTTGGTGTCCATCTGGACAGCCGTGATACCATCACGGGTACCGGCTACCTTAAAGTCCATACCACCAGGACCATCTTCTAAATCCTGGAGGTCGGTAATAACTTTGTAATTGTTTTGGCTATCAGTCGCTAGACCCATCGCAATACCGGCGACATGTTTTTTGATTGGTACGCCGGCATCCATTAGGGCCAATGACGAGCCACAGGTTGAACCCATTGAGGATGAGCCGTTAGAGCTCATCACTTCGGAGACAACGCGGATAGTATAAGGAAAATCTTCTTTAGTTGGTAGAACTGGCAATAAAGCTTTTTCGGCTAAAGCGCCGTGGCCAATCGCTCGACGGCCTGGACCACGCAAGGGGCCGGCTTCGCCGTAGCTAAAGGGCGCATCGTTATAATGATGCATATAGCGTTTTTTGCCGCTTTCTTCCATTGAGTCGAGCAACTGTTCATCGCCGGGTGAGCCCAAAGTGACAGTGGAGAGAATCTGTGTCTCACCGCGATTAAACAGGGCGGAGCCGTGAGTGCGCGGCAAGAGGCCGATCTCACAGCCTAGTGGTCTGATCTCATCTAATTTGCGGCCATCGACGCGCCGGTCGGCGGCCAAGATCGCCTTGGAGATCTGCGCTTCCACGAAGAGGTCAAAATCTTTGAGGATTTTTTTGCGTTTGTCTTTGCCAACTTGTTTTTCCAATAAGAAAGCTTCGACTTTGGCCTTAAGTTCGGCCAAAATTTCTTTGCGTTCTCGTTTGGTGCCCTTGGGTTTATCAAACAAGTATTGATCCAAATTTTGGAGAATAAATTGTTCAGTTTCCGCTTTGGCTTGTTCGTAGATTTTCTCCGCTTCGATCGCTTCGGCCGGAGTGTCTTCGCCAGGGAATTCTGCCACTGCCGCTTCCTCTTTGATTTGGGTTAGCGGGACTTTTTCTTTGCCAACGGCTTGGCGGATTTCTTCGATAAATTTAATCACTTTTTTACCATGTTTGAGGCCAAACTGGACCGCTTCGAAAAAGGTTTCTTCGGCGATTTCTTGACCGGTGGCTTCAAACATCATTACCTTATCGGCGGTCACCGAAAAAGCGATGTCGCAAGTAGATTTTTCTCGAGCGGCATAGCTGGGATTTAAAACCCACTCGCCCTCGATCTGACCAACGCGGATACCGACTAGTGGGCCGTTCCAAGGAATGTTAGAGATATGCAGAGCAATCGAGGCAGCGGTAATGGCGATGGTATCAGGATCGTTTTCACCATCGCTCGAGAGCACGGTCAGAACAGTCTGAACGTCGTTTCTTAGCTCCTCAGGAAAGAGTGGTCGCAGGCCACGATCGATCATTCGGCCGCTAAGAATAGCTTCGTCAGTTGGTCGGCCTTCACGTTTGATAAACCGGCTACCTTTGATTTTGCCAGCGGCATACATTTTTTCTTCATAATCGACCATCAACGGGAAGTAATCAATATCTTCCCGTGCGGTGGGAGACATGACGGCAGTTGCTAAAACTACCGTATCGCCGTATTGGACGGTGCAGCTAGCGTTGGTATGCATGGCTAGTTTACCGACTTGAACTTTTAATTCTTTGCCGGCGATTTCCAAAGAAAATTCTTTGATTTCGGACATAAATTTTTCTCCGGCCCAGAGGAAGTTTTTGTTATTTTCCTGACTACTAAAGTTTTTTAGTAAGCCAGCGTAACTAACAACAACTTGCTTCTCACCGGAATTATTTATTAATTATTAATAAAACGGATAAGTGATCCTTTGTCCGCCACGGCGGACTCAGGATGAAATAATTGAATGATTATTCAATAATTTCATTTAATTAAATACTTTTTAGGGTTAGCACCAAGATCGGTAAAATCGTCAGCTTCTTCGATTAGTTTAGTCGAAGTAGTTTTACTAAAAGCTACGACTTCAACCAAACAGCCTTTGTTTTCTTTTAGGTATCTGATCAGCGGGATAAAATCACCGTCGCCAGTAACCAGAATGACGCAATCTAGTTTGTCAGCCATTTTGACGGTGTCGATGGCCATGCCAATATCCCAATCGCCTTTTTTGGCGCCACCAAAGAAAACTTGGAGCTCTTTACTCTTAACTTCAAAACCTTGCTTATCCAAGGCGTCAAAAAAACCAGCTTCTTCATGGCTTTTGGATTCGATAACATAGGCCACTGCTCGAACTAGACGGCGGCCAGCAATAGCGGTTTTGAGTATTTCTTTAAAGTTAACCTTAGCTCGGTAGAGGTTTTTGGCAGTGTGATACATGTTTTGGCTGTCGACGAAGACGCCGACGCGCTGTTCTGGGTGTTTGATCATAAAATAGCAGTTAGCTGATGGCCGATCCCTTCGATTTTACTCAGGGCAGAAGCCAATAGCTTTTATTAATAAAAGCCCGGATCGGGCTTTTAAAGTTACTAGAGAGTGTCGTCTTTAACTTCTTCAACCTCAGCTGGTTCATCAACTGGTAGGATCTCTTCTTCCAGTTCTTCGAGTAGTTTTTCTTCTCGGACCTTAGGAATTTTTATTTTTAATTCTTTAACTAGTTTTTCCCAGGCTTGATTATCTTCTCGGGCTAGATACTTGAGCAACTTGCGACGTTCGTTAACTTTACGGATTAGGCCACGGCGTGAAGAATAATCCAGGGGGTGTTCCTTAAGGTGTTTGGTCAATTCTTTAACCTCCTCAGTCAGAATAGCTACTTGCACTTGAGGTGAACCAGTATCCTGAGCGTGAGTCTTAAATTTGGCAATGATCTTGTCCTTTTTTTGTTTGGATAACATAGCGTTTTGCCCGCCTAGACTCGCGTCTGGCGAGGCTGGGCTCCTGGCGGCTATCCCAGTCTAAGGTTTTGGCCAAAAACCGAGGTTAGCGCCCAAATTAATTAGTAATTCGTAGAATATCACGAGAGACATTTTTAGTCAACCATGGTGATCAATTGACAGTTTAGATCAGAACTAGTTAAGATATGAGCAGTGCTTGCTTCCGGAATTGAAATCTGAATAACCAGGAGGAGAGGTGTAGGATGAAAGAGCGCCAAGTTCTGTTGTTGAATGGATTGGGGAGACCGGATTGGTCGGGTAGCAACTGTGATTTTGTCACCGCTGGTCCGGAAATGGTGTTGGAAAGGGTTGTCGGCATTATGGTGCGCAGCGCCCCCGTGGATATCGGATTATATCCGAGTTTACAGGGCGTTGCTCGCGCCGGCAGCGGCACGGACAACATTCCGGTTGCGGCGGCGACCGAGCGGGGCATCCCGGTGTTTAACGCGCCGGGGGCTAACGCTCAAAGCGTGGCCGAGCTGTTGTTCGTTCTCCTCGGTATGGCCTTGCGTAAGGTCGTACCCGCGCTGCAATTCGTCTCGGGTTTGGCCGGTAAGACGGCCGACGAGATGAAAAAAGAAGTTGAAAAAGGTAAGAAGGCCTTTGCCGGTCGCGAATTGCGGGGTCAAACACTCGGCGTGGTCGGCTTAGGTCAGGTAGGCATCGCGGTGGCCAACCAAGCCGTGGCCTTGGGAATGCAGGTGGTCGCCTGTGACCCCGGGCTGACGACGGCCAACGCTTTGCGCCTGGTACCCGGGGTGACGCTACTTCCGCTCGAGGAAGTGGCGGCGAAGGCGGCGATTTTGACCGTGCATGTGCCTCTTAACGCTGCTACCAAGGGCCTGTTGGGTTCCAAGGTATTGTCGGCGTTTGGCGGGTCGTTTATCGCCAATCTCTCTCGTGCCGGGGTGGTTGATGAGAAGACGATTGTGGCGATGTTGGATGCCGACCAGAATCTGTGTTATATTACCGACTTTGCCACACCCGGCGTGGTCGGTCATCCGGGTGTGATTTGCACACCACACTTGGGCGCTTCGACTCAAGAGTCGGAAGATCGTTGCGCTAAGATGGCCAGTGACACTTTGTACGAATGGTTGCACTGGGGTGTCGTCAGAAACAGCGTCAACTTCCCGTCCGCCGGTAGCTCACCAGCGGCAAACGTCAAGCAGCGGTTGACCGCGCTGCATCATGATCAACCCGGGGTCTTAGCCTTCTTGACCAGCAAGGTTGCCGAGGCCGGCGGCAATATCAGCGCCGTGGTCAACCAAGGTAATGGCCAGACGGCGGTTACGGTGTTGGACCTGGCGTCGGAGACGATACCGCATCTCGACGCCATGATCCGCGAGATGCTGGATGGCAACGAGGCTGTGCTGGGCATCCACGGCTTGGAGTTCTAAACCCAGGAGGGAAAGACAATAAATTCGCCGCTTGTAGCTATAGGAGAGCTGGGGCGGTTTTTTTATTTGCCTTTATTCTTTTAGTGTCGTAAAATATAATGAGAAAGCAATAAATCAAGAAAACAAGAAAACAAAAAAACAATATTTGTTTTTTTGCTTAGGCCAATCCGCCGATTCGGCGGAGAGGCCGTATGCTTTTTTGCTTTCTTAATTATGTCAGCTAATCCCCTAGTCACTAATTTTCTCGAATATCTCGAGATCGAACGTGGTCGAGCGCAAGCTACGATTCGTAATTATGATTTTTATTTACAGCGGTTTTTTAATTGGGCTAAAAGTAAAAACAAAAGTTTTAAGATTGAAGATGTCGACTCGAGCCTGATCCGTCAGTTTCGGCTTTGGCTCAATCGAGCTACTGATGATCATGGTAAAAATCTCAAGAGTAGCACTCAGAACTATCATCTGATTGCTTTGCGCTCTTTTCTTAAATATTTAGCCAAAAACGATATTAGGTCTTTGGCACCAGAAAAAATTGAGCTAGCGAGGCAGTCCGAACGGCACATTGAATATTTAGAAGGCAGCGATCTAGAACGGTTTTTAGCTGCGCCGTTACAGATTAATAAAGTTGAGATTGATCAAGATGGTAATGATTATATTGCCAATATTATTCCGCTCCGCGACAAAGCCATATTAGAAATGTTGTTTTCGACTGGTCTGCGCGTCTCAGAATTAGTCCATCTTCAAAAAGATCAGATTAATCTAGCTAAAGAAGAATTTACCGTCCGGGGCAAGGGTGACAAACCGCGAGTGGTTTTTATTTCTAACCAAGCTAAATTTTGGTTACGACGCTATTTGGCGACTCGACGGGATGGTTCGGATTATATTTTTGTTAGTCATGATCGGGCAAATAAGTCCCGAGTCCCGAGTCCAGAGTCCAGAGGAGTAGAGGAGGTGAGTTTTTTGACGCCGCGGTCAGTGCAACGATTGATCAAAAAGTACGCTCGGCTGGCCGGCATCACCAAAAAGATTACGCCGCACACTTTGCGTCATAGTTTTGCCACTGATTTATTAACTTCTGGTGCTGATATCCGTTCGGTGCAGTCGTTATTGGGCCATGCTTCCATCACCACAACCCAAATTTATACTCATATTACCGATAAACATTTGCGTGAGGTCTATAAGGCTTTTCATGGTCGCCAGCGGAAAAAGAGTTAGGGGTTGATTTTTGAAAAAAATATGATAGAATTGGGTTTACTCGTGCGAATTGAGCCCTCATAGTTCAATGGATAGAACACTAGCCTTCTAAGCTGGATATGTAGGTTCGATTCCTACTGAGGGCGAATATTGGAAACCAGTAGTAGAGCAACTGTTCTCTTGTAGGTTCTGGCCCTAACGGGCCACCACCCGTAGGGGTGGGATTCCTACTGAGGGCGAATATTGGAAACCAGTAGTAGAGCAACTGTTCTCTTGTAGGTTCTGGCCCTAACGGGCCACCACCCGTAGGGGTGGGATTCCTACTGAGGGCGAATATTGGAAACCAGTAGTAGAGCAACTGTTCTCTTGTAGGTTCTGGCCCTAACGGGCCACCACCCGTAGGGGTGGGATTCCTACTGAGGGCGATTACAACAGTTACCAATTATTAATTAGTAATTAATAATTAATGTATGGTGACCGTAGCACAATGGTTAGTGCACTGGTCTGTGGCACCAGCTATACGGGTTCGATTCCCGTCGGTCACCTTTGTCTCTAAGCATAAGCTCGAAGACAAAGGAAAAGACATCTCCTTCTGATGAGGGAGGTGTTTTTGGTTTGAGAAATAAGGTATAATTCGTCTATATGAAAAGAATTTTAATTATAGGTTCTTCTGGGTCTGGTAAATCTACAATTGCAAAAAAGATTGGTGAAATATTGAGTTTTCCTTTTGTGAGTTTAGACCAATGTTATTGGCAACCAGGATGGAAAAGTCCAGAAAAAAGTGGATGGCGAAAAAAAGTTTTAGAGTTGATAAAAACTGACCGTTGGATTTTAGAAGGAAATTATAAAAGCACCCTTGATATTATAGCTCCAGCAACCGATGCAATAATATTTTTAGATATCAATCGTTCTGTTTGTCTCTGGCGAGTGTTTAAGAGAAGAATTTTAAAAGATAGAATTGATAAGTTAAACAATTGTGAAGAAAAAGTAAGCCTTAAGTTAATTAGAAATATTTTGTTAGAATATCCTCAGGAAAGAAAACCTAGAGCACTAGAGTTATTAAAGAAACATAGTAATAAAAAAATAATTATTATAAAATCTAATAAGGATATTAAGAAATTATTAGAGAAATATCAAGGCGCAAAGCTTCATCTATAGTTCTGAACGCGTCACATAGCTGATCTTTGTTTCTAGGCATAAGTTCGAAGACAAAGGAAAAGACATCTCCTATTTTGGGAGGTGTTTTTGATTTTAGTGGAATTGAGATATAATACGCTCATATGCAAAAAATAATATTTATATTTTTGGTTCTATTATTAATACCTTCTTTTCTTTTCGCGCAAGAAGGAGCTGATATTCCAGAGGAAAAAATATTCAAAGCCGAGGTCCTCGAGATTTTATTAGAGACTGAAAAAGAGTCTGAAGATGGTCGGGTATATACTCAACAGAATATAAAGATTAGAGGCTTAGAAAATGGCTACAAGGGTAAAGAATTTATTTTTGAAGGGGTACACGATTTTGAAGTTGTCAAAAATAATATTTATCAAAAAGGTGACAAGGTTTTGGTAGCGGAAAGTTTTGATTTTGAGGGAAACAGCCAAATATATATAGTAGACTACTACAGAACTAATAAAATTTATTTATTATTTCTTGTTTTTGCTATTAGTGTTTTGATCGTTGGCAAGTGGAAGGGGTTTCGTTCTCTGATTGCCCTATTGATCAGTTTCGTCGTTATTCTAAAAATAATTATTCCTAGAATAATAAACGGCGGCAGCCCGGTTTTTATAACTGTTGTGGGGGGTTTTTTAATTTTAGCTTTAGCTATTTATTTAACTCAAGGTTTGAATAGGAAAGCGCATTTAGCTAACGCTAGTTTATTTTTTTCTTTAGCTTTAGCGGGGTTGTTGTCTGTATTTTTTTCATCTTTTGTTAAGTTGTCTGGTTTAGCGGGCGAAGAATCGATTTATTTAATTAACTTATATGGTAATAGTTTAAACCTGGAAGGGCTACTGTTGGCCGGAATTTTAATCGGTGTTTTAGGTGTTTTAGATGACGTAGTTATTAGTCAGATTTCGGTGGTTGAACAGCTTAAAAGAGCTAATCCTAAATTCTCTAATAGAGAAATATTTTTTAGTAGTTTGAAGGTGGGCGTTGACCATATAAGCTCTATGACCAACACATTGTTTTTTGCCTATGCTGGCGCGTCACTTCCATTATTAATTTTGTTTAATGTTCACGAACCACCTTTTCTAGGGTTTGAGCAGGTGGTCAGTAATGAAATTGTGGCAACTGAGATAGTAAGAATGTTAGTTGGTAGCATAGCCCTAATGGCCGCTGTTCCAGTCGCTAGTTATTTAGCTTCGTATTTTTTGAAGATAAGAGAATAATAGTTATTGATAATGCCGAGTATATCCATCAACTGACCTCACAAAGCGCTCTTTCTTTCCGAAGGGCGTTTTGTGTTATACTAGAGCTAGAATTATTAAATTAAGGTTATGGAGAAGAGAAAAAAAGTTGGTTTGGTTTTCGGTGGCGGTGGCGCTCGTGGTTTAGCGCATATTGGCGTCCTTAAGGTTTTGTTAGAGAATAATATTCCAATTGATTATATTGCTGGAACGAGTATTGGTGCTTGGGTGGCGGCGCATTATGCCCTGCACCACGATTTAGAAAAGCTAACCGAGATAACCGTTGGCAAAAAACGAGAAAAACTGGCAGTCTTGCTCAATATTAAAGGTGGGGTGGTCAGCGAAAAAAAGGTTAAAAAATTGCTTTATGAGTGGCTTGGTGACAATGATTTTTCAGAAACCAAGATTCCTTTAGCCGTAGTGGCAGCCGACTTGGTGTCGGGTAAAAGAGTTGTTTTAAAACAAGGTAAAGTCCCTGAGGCGGTTTATGCTAGTATGGCGGTGCCGGGAATTTTTACGCCGATTTATCTGGCTGGTCAAATTTTAGTTGATGGCGGGGTCGTTGATCCGCTGCCTTCAAGACTAGCCCGAGAAATGGGCGCCGACTTAGTTATTGCCGTCAACCTGACCAAGCACTATCCGCCCAAAGATAGTCAAAAAAAGATATCACTATTCGAAAATATCAATATTAGTTTTAGGTTAATGTCCCGTCGGTTAGCCGAGTATTCTTTTGCTGATGCCGATATTGTGATCGAACCCAAGATAATATGCAAAGATTTTTTGGGCATTAAAAAATATTTTTTTGATCAAGCCGGGCCGGAGATAATGGCTAGCGGTGAAGAAGCCGCCCGGGAGTCTCTATTAGCAATCAAAAAAATATTAGAATAACCTTTTTATGATTTTCTGGGCGGTTAGCCAGCTTCTAATGGCAAGGAGATGTTTTTAGTTTTATAATAAGATATAATGTGTTTATGAAAATAAAAGACTTATTCTCTTATCTCCGTTATCCCAAATTTTTGGCTCTAATATTGACTGTCTTTTTGGCTTATTTTTTGTTTATTGAGAGAAACTTTGAGCCTTGGCACGATTTTTTGATCTCGCTAGGGTATGTTGGTATTTTTATTGTTGGTATGCTTTATGTTTATGGTTTTACCGCCGCGCCGGCCACCGTAATTTTATTGATCTTAGCTAAAGGACAAAATATTATCTTGGCTGGCCTAGTCGCCGGTCTTGGTGCTTTAGTCTCGGATCTTATTTTATTTAAGTTTATCCGGCATTCTTTTATTGATGAAATCGAGCGGCTAGCGCAACAAAGGATATTTGTTTATCTAAAATCTAAAATGTCGCTATTGGTTCAGAAATATTTTTTGCCTATTTTGGGAGCTGTTTTAGTTGCTTCTCCCTTGCCCGATGAGATCGGGGTCTCGCTACTTGCTTCGTCGGGTATTTCTAATAGGAATTTCTATCTCCTTTCTTATGTTCTGAATACCGCGGGTATATTTGTCATTTTGTTTATTGGTTCTAGGCTTTAATTAGGCTGTTGCTCGGCCGGTGGTTTGAGGCGCGTTATAATATATTAATCGTCGTATAACTATTTATGGTGTTTGGTATTAATGAGGTCTTATTTGCTCTGAGTTTATCTCTCCTCGCTGGGTTAGCTACCGGGGTGGGTAGTTTTTTGGCTTTTTTTGCCAAAAGAACTAACACTCGTTTTTTATCATTGGCTTTGGGTTTTTCGGCCGGAGTGATGATTTACATCTCTTTCGTGGAGATATTTCCCAGCGGTCGGGAGTTAATCATTACTGATTTTGGTTCTAAGCTAGGCCTAATGATTGCCGTGGCGGCTTTTTTTGGTGGTATTGCTTTGGCCGCTCTTATAGACCGATTGTTGCCGCATTGTGAAAACCCCCATGAGTTTCACCAACTCGATGATATGGGCCACGGTGGTTGTCGTCGGCATCGCCACCATCATCTAGAATGTCAAAAATTGTTTCGTCTTGGTATTTTAGTGGCGGTTGCTTTAGCTATCCATAATTTTCCCGAAGGTCTAGCCACTTTTTTTGGTGCTTTAAATAATATTCATTTTGGTATCATGATTGCTGTGGCGGTGGCCATTCATAATATTCCCGAGGGCATGGCTGTTTCTATTCCAGTTTACTATGCTACTGGCAGCAAGCGGCAGGCATTTTTGTATTCATTTTTTTCGGGATTGGCTGAACCGGTAGGAGCTCTAGTCGGTTATCTTGTTTTATCTCCATTCCTAAATAATACAATTTTAGGAATTGTTTTTGCCGCTATTGCCGGCGTTATGATTTTTATTTCTTTAGATGAATTATTACCGGCGGCCGAGGAATATGGCGAACATCATCTGGTGATTTATGGTTTGATTGCCGGCATGGCGGTAATGGCTTTGAGTTTATTATTGTGTTAGTTTTTTAAATTTGATTTGAGAGTATGAAAAAGATTGTATCTATCCCGCCCAATTATTTTTACCTCAGTTTGATAATTAGTGTTTTATTTTTTTATTTTATACCTTCGGCTAATTTAATTAATTTTCCATACAATTCGATCGGCCTGATTTTAGTTATAGTCGGTTTTTATTTGATAATAAGATCTTGGTTGTTATTTAGAAAACATCAAACGCCGGAAAGCTTTGCTGATTCCACTCGTTTAGTTATCGAAAATCTTTATCGCTTTAGCCGCAATCCGATGTATTTGGGTGGAGTAATTAGTTTATTGGGTTTAGCTATTTTTTTGGGTAACTTGATTTCGTTACTCACGCCGGTGGTTTTTTTCTTGGTTACTAATTTTATGTTTATCCCCTACGAGGAAGAAAAAATGATCAAAACTTTTGGCCAAGAATATTTAAACTATAAAAACAAAACCAGACGGTGGTTTTAACTTTTTGTAATAATTGATTTATTATTTTACTCTTTCTGGATAGCGATTGCCTTACCCTCAACCAGAGCCAGGCTGATTTTTTTGTAAGCAGCAGAGAGGGTTCGTTGAAAGGTGCTTTGTGAAATATTCATCCGCGCTGCCGCCTCGGTTTGTTCCAAATTTTCTAAATTTTTTAATCTCAACGCTTCCAGTTCTTCTAGATGAAGCTCAACGATTGCCAGGTCTCTTAATGGGATACCTTGAGGTTTATAGAATAGTGTTTTGGGTTGGATAAAAATCTGACGGCAGTTTCTTGGTCGGGGCATATAGTTGGTTGATATTTATTACTTTAATTGTTAAATTGGTGATATAAACCCGCACCTTAGGGTAACCGAGTAAAAGGTGCGGGTTTATATTTTTTTAGGCTTGGCCTAAGTTCTGACCGCGACCATTACCGCGTCGTCCGCGACCTTGGCCAAGACCGCCGCCCCGGCCATCAAAAGGTCGGGAGCGTGGAACAGCGCCGGGGCAATTACCACGCTGACCGCCGGTTTTGGGTCCCTGGCTCGCTGGGCCGGTTCCATCCATGTTAGGCATACATTTGAGATTATTTATTAGATCTATTATGAATATATACCCATAACTATATTCTGTCAACTAGCTAAAAATAGGAAGCTATTGTAGTGGGCTTATCTTCTCTTATCTGGTCAATAGCCATCACTATTGTTTGACTAGAATTTTGTTTAATTTTAGACATTTTTTGCTTTGATGGGTTGACAGAATAGTTGAGTCTGTTATACTTAACAAGCTTTAAGGTTTAGTGTAAACCTATACTAATAAATAACCACAAAGAAATGATTTATCTTGATGACGAAAACACTCAGGCCGCCCCTGCTGGTGGCGATCAAGCCGCTGCTCCTCAGACTCCAAGTGAGGAAACCGCCGCCCCTGCTGGCGGTGATCAAGCTGCTTAAGTTCTAACGATTCTTCGTTGAACTGACAGAGCCCCGTAAGGGGCTCTGTTATTTTAGCTTATTTTAAATAAAAAAGCCCTAAATGGCTCGGTCCTATTTTGTAGGACGACATTTAGGGCAAAGGACACCTCTTTTATTGTGGATCAGTCGGTCCAAGATAAAGGTCTCTCTGCACTTTTGGCAGGTGGCCTTTACCGGCTGGAGTGAGCCGTGGCACGGCTCACCTGAGCTGTCGTTGTGGACCATGGCCACTGGCGATTCCAGGTCTTCCGGCGAAATCTGGATCCAGAGAGCGCCGCCGCAGGTGCGGCATTGCAGGCCCGTATCTTTGGTCATTCTAGCCCTCCTTTTCTATTGTCTAGGTTGCCGGTTGTAGCTTTATTTGTCAACTTTGATATTTTTATCCACTTGACAGTAATGTTAGAATAATATAACATTAAGTTAGGAATACTTAACAATTTAAGCTTAAAAATCATGACTAAGAAGAAATTCAAAATTATCCAAGTATCTTTAACCATGACTTTGGCTATAATTATTGGTCAGTCAATTATTCGTGGTGATTATATTTTGCCGATAATCTGTTTTGTGGCGGCAGTTAGCCTGATTTATGTGCTTAAAAAGCGTGTTACTGAAGTTTTAGCTGACGAGCGCGATCTCCAGGTGGCTGGCCAAGCGGCCCGGGTAGCGATTGCTGTTTACTCATTGTTATTAGCTTTGGTTAGTATTGTTGCTATCGCCTTAAGTAAAACCCACCCGGAGCTCTTAGTGCCGGGTTATTTTGCTTCTTACTCGGTCTGTGTTTTGCTAATTCTTAACGTGGTTTTGTATCAAATTTATAATTGTGGTAAAAAATAATCTAAAAAATATGAATGACAAAACAAGGTTAGGTTTGATTATTATTTTAACTATAACCGTAATTCTGATGGTGATAGCGTTGGGAGTTATTTTTCTAATTAAGGGTGACTACTCCAGAGTGACGATACTCGGGCCATTGGCGATTATTATAGTGGTGACGGCGGCTGTCTCATTGTATAAAGTTTATCAAAGGGTTAAACAGGGTTTTCCACTCAAAGATGAACGTTCCAAAGGTCTAGAAAGACAAGCGGCTACTTGGGCTTTCTATGTTGGAATCTATTGGTTGTTGATTTTGTCTTGGTTATCTGAAACGTCTTATTTTACAGCTTGGGGGCTAGCCCCGCGACATATCGGCGAGTTGGGAATTATAGGGATGGCGCTAGTTTTTAGCCTAGCTTATTGGCATTTTAGTCGCCGCGGCGGTCGGGTCTAAAATAATTGATATGGTAAATCGAATTAAAGAGCTTAGGGCTCGGCACAATCTAACCCAGGATGATTTAGCTAAAAAAGTGGGCGTTCGACGCGAGACTATTGTTTTTTTGGAACAAGGGAAATATAATCCGTCATTGCAGCTGGCTTATGATGTAGCTAGAGTGCTGCAAACCAAAATTGACGATTTGTTTATTTTTGAAAAATAATATATATTTTTGTTAGTAATTTTATGAATATCCAAGTTTTAGGATCGGGTTGCCCGACCTGTCATCAGCTTTATAAAGTAACCCAAGAGGCGGCCAAAGAGCTTGGCTGGCCGATTGAGGTTGAATATATAAAGGATATTGATAAAGCCTTGGCGATGGGCGTGATGTCACTGCCGGTCTTGGCGGTTAATGGTCGGCCAATATTGGCCGGCCTGTTGCCGAGCAAAGAGAAGATTAAAAAGTTGCTTCAGGAGAATATAACCTAATTTATAATGATAGATTACTTCCAATATTTAGTTAGCCAGCCAGCTTTTATAGCCAGTATAGATTTTTTTATCTATGATACGATCAAGATTTTTGTCCTGTTGGTAGTTATTATTTTTGTTATCTCAGTTGTCCGCTCTTTCTTACCGCCAGAAAGAATTAGACAGTTCTTGGTTAAGAGGAACGAATATATTGGTAACATTTTAGCCTCGATTTTAGGCATTATTACCCCCTTTTGTTCTTGTTCAGCCGTGCCGTTGTTTTTGGGTTTTGTCGAAGCCGGTATTCCCCTAGGTGTTACTTTTTCTTTTTTGGTGGCCTCGCCAATGATCAATGAGGTGGCCTTAGTTTTACTTTTCAGTTTGTTTGGTTGGCAGATCGCTTTATTATATATTATCAGCGGTCTGATTATTGCTATTGCCTCTGGAATTATTATTGGTAAACTTCGTATTGAACATCTAGTAGCTGATTTTATCTTCAAAACCAGAAATAATAGTGCTGCTTTTGTTAATCAATTATCTTGGTCGGATCGATTAACCTATGCCTGGGGTTATACCCTAAGTATTTTAAAAAAAGTTTGGCCGTATATTATTATTGGCGTTGGCTTAGGAGCGATTATTCATGGATATGTGCCAACTGACTTTTTGGCTCGCTATGCTGGCGCCAACAGGTGGTACGCGGTACCCTTGGCGGTTTTATTTGGCATACCGCTTTATTCCAACGCGGCTGGGGTTATCCCGTTGGTGAGCGTCTTGACTGAAAAAGGCGTGGCGATGGGTACGGCTCTATCCTTTATGATGGCGGTAACCGCTTTGTCTTTGCCCGAATTTATGATTTTAAAAAAAATAATGAAGACAAAGCTAATTTTACTCTTTGCTGGAGTCGTTGGTTTGGGGATTATGTTTACTGGGTATCTGTTTAATTTTATTTTAAGATAGTGTTTTTTGTTAATCTATTTTAAGCTTTAACAAAAAAATCCCACTCCACTGGTGGGCTCGGTCTACATTTGATGTAGACTTTTTGGTTGGTCTGGAGCCGGGTTGCTAAAAATTAATCCAACAATTTATCCGGCCGTTTCGGCTGATTTAGGTCGAATAAATTCAATCAGTTCAGTAATAGCGGGACAACGCGGCAGGGCTGCTTTTACTAAGGCCCACCGATCCGGGCTCATCTCTAATCCCAAAGCGTAGCTGTCAATTTCAGCTTGGGTCAATCCTTCCCAAGCTCGTTCTTGTTCAACCCCGTCCAATTTCCACATGTCATACTTTTTCGGCATTCTGGATCTCCCAACCTGGTTTAGTGTGGATGCTTTATGGTATATCATTTGATAATTCTTGTCAATATTATTAATAACATTTTAGTCATATTTTTCTCAGTTGCTGGTTGGTGGTTGACTTGTTTTTGGTTATATGGTATATTGCTGGTGCAAAAAGTTTGCCATAAGTAGAAAGCAGTCGAATTTCTGCGGCACAACCCACTTTGCAGTTAATCAACTATTTTCTCATTATGAACGGAAAGATTAAAAGACTGACCGACAAAGGCTTTGGCTTTATCGCCCCCGATGATGGCGATGGCAAGGATGTGTTTTTTCACTCCTCAAGCCTTCAAGGTGTCGAATTCAACTCTCTTCATGAAGGTGATGCTGTGACATTTGACGTCGAAGATTCTGAAAAGGGTCCTCGCGCGGTCAACGTTACCCGCGTCTAATACCTTCGACGAAGTAATAAAACAGCCCCGTTTTACGGGGCTGTTTTAGATTTACTTATATTTGGTTAATAGCTAGTGATATCTGGTCCAACTGTGTAGTCTAGCCAGTAAGCGTCAGACAGATCGTGAACCAGGCTAAAATTATAGCCCAGGGCATAGAAGACCTCTTCGCTAACAATCCAGCGTAAGATATTAGGCGTATCGACGCGGTAGACTTTGGGATCAGTTGTTAGTTTAACCAGACTGCCTGGTTTATAAGTCATATTGGCACCCAAGGGATATTGTTGAAGATCGGTTAGTGGAATAGTTAAGACTTGAGAAAAGTCCGAGTAGTGGCTAAAGTAGACATGTTCGTCTGGGAAAATATGGCGCTTAGCATCATCGCCGATATAGTAAACCGTTGCAAATTCTGGTGCTTTAACCAAGCTGCCGGCGGCGTAGGTTTGAGGTTCTTCAATCTGTTGATCATCACCCTCTTCGCTATTATTAGCTGGTGGGGTTGGTGGCGGAGTTGTCCCGCCGCCTGGTTGGCTGGGAGTAGCTAGGGTGATAGAATCAGAAACGATTCCCGATTGACCGTAGGTATTTTTAAACTGAGTGTAAACAGTTTTTTGGCCATCGCCGTCAGTCAGCGTCCAGTTTTTGGTAGTGGCGAAAGTCTCCCAGCTAGCGCCAGCAAAGTCGGCGGAGTTAGCAATAATCATCTGGGTAGCATTGGTGGCGGCTAGATTGAGCGTGACGCTCGTTGAGCTAGTGGTCGCAGCGTAATTATTAATAGTAATTGATGTATCAGCCGGTGGATATTTTCGACTGGTGCCACCACCGCTGCGAGTGCTGGCTGGTCGCCAGTCAGTCCGGACATCGCAATTAGTGCAATCAAAGGTAACTACGCCAGAGATGGTGCCAGTAGCTGTACCAGTGAATTGACCGTCATCATCAATACTGACATTAGCAAAATCGATCCAACCTAGGTTTTCGCCCCAGGCATAGCCGCTCAGATCACCCTCGCCATCATTAGCCACGCCGCTGGTAGTTGGATCTAGATTAATCCAGCCATAATTGGCACTCCAAGCATAGCCGGTTAGGCCGTTATCGGTGACATGGATATCACCGCCTTCGTTACCAAAATTAAGCCAGCCGATGTTTTCACCCCAGGCGTATTTGTAGGTGGAGTCAATGGTGCCATCGGTGGTCGAAGCTAAGCTGATCGCGGGGTAGGCAACTAGAAAGCCGATAACTAAGATAGCGGATATTTTTTTAAGCATATCTCAATATTATGTTTCTTTATTATTCGAAACAAGCGGTGGCTGGAGAGTGGAGTTGTTTGGCCGCCATGGCCGCGTTACAGAAACAATAATAATCATTGGCATCGTTATAGAATAGAGTGCCTTCAGGGTAGCCGTCACCATCACAAGGGTCGTAAGTTAGCTGAATAGCGCGCATACCGCCAGCGACATCGAGTTGAGTAAGCGGCGTAGACGTGCCGACACCAACCAAACCGACTGCCTCAGTGCCATCATAGGCCAAAGCGACATTGCCGTTCGCTCCCCCGCCAAAGCCAGTACCGCCATATAGGTAGAGGGTGCCACCATCAGTAGCCTCACCACCGATCCCATCGCCACCTTGAAGATAGGCATCATTGCCACCGACAGTTTGAAAGGCATAGGGCGCCAGCACTAGATCACTATCGAGAGCTGTTAGAGTATAGTCCCAGTTCCCTACTTGAGGCATTGAGGCAAAGGCGATTTTCGTTTCGGCAGGACTACCCACGGTATCCATCATCATGGAGAAGTAGCCGATATATTTTGAAGTGGCATCATCGGCTGCATTAGTTTGAATTTGAGCGAAATAACCCAGGCCAATTGCGTTCGCTTCTAATCCTTGGCTTGTGAAAGTGCTGTCAATGCCGTAGTCTGTGGCCGTAGCATTTATTTCGACCGATAGTCCGGAAACATAGTTATCGCTTATTGGCGTCTCGCTGGACCCTGATGAAATATAAGCTAGCGGCATATCACCGGCAGCATCGTTCTGGATATGAAGTAAAGTCATTGGGCTATCGGTACCGATACCGACATTACCCTGAATAGCATCATCGTGGTAAGCTAAAATAACATTGCCAGCGCTATCTCCCTCACCGGCCGCCGCGCCGCCGTAGATATAAACACTGCCACCATCTTCTTCGGTGGCGTCACCGCCCTGGAGATAGGCATCATAACCATTACCGACACCGTAGGCATAAGGCGCTAGAATTAAGTCGCCATTAACTGCCGCCAGGGTATAATCCCAGTCACCGTTATTTGTATAAGTGGTATACCCGGCTTTTAAAAACGCTGGTGATTCCGTTTCCTCGGGTTCGGTTAATGTGGCTTGGTAGCCAACATAGGCAACAGAGGCGTCATCATTTTCATTAGTTTTTAACTCGATATAGTTCCCGACTACTGAAGCATCCGCTACCAGACCAGCACTCTCATAATCAAAACTGGTGACCATCGCGCCGGTCGTGGAGGTCATGCTAACGCTTAACCCGCCAGCATAATTTTCACCAGCGATTGGAGTTTCGTCTGAACCAACGGTAATATCAAGCAAGGAATTCGCTAGATCCGAACTATCTTCATATTCAATAGTTAGTCGGCTATCAGGTTCGTCAGTGCCGATACCCACGTTGCCATTACCCAGGATATTGAGGATTTTGTCATTGTCACCGTTACTGAATCCAAAAGCAATAGCGTCATCAGCAATAGCGGCAAATTCTCCTTCACTCATTTGAGCTACCGTAAAGCCGATCGCCGGACCATCAGTTTCACCAGTAATTAGACCAACAAAACTTAAAGCCGGGCCCTCTATTGATACTCCCCATACATCTAGTCCGCCATTTTCGACATCATCCCAGGTGATAAAACCAGCAACATCTTCACCAATGGGCGCTTCTTCTGGGATGTTGGTACCTAGGCCTTCTATTCGAAAAGACAGACTGATATCGTCAGCTTCTTCGCCACCCGGGCTGGTAATTTCTAATTCACTGTTAATACCGACTTGGCCTTTCTCTACATCAACATCTAGAACACCATCGCCTACCCCGAAGTTTGTTGTTTCGTCGATACTCACCACATAGTTCTCTTCGTCTACAGTAATTGTAAAAGCGCCGTCGCCGACGTTTAGTTCTGTTAGACCAGTTAATGAGGTGATGTCATCATTCTCGCCTGAGATGGCTGGCGCGGTGACCGTGCAACCTTCAGCACCTGGCTCACATTCCGGATCTAAAGTGTCACCGGGAGCGTAAACAGCAGCAGCAAAATGATAGGCGGCAAAGATAAAAACGCCAGAAAGAATAAAGGCGCTAATCTGCCAGCCCAAAGTCTTTTTGTTCATATTACTTTGGTTTATTTATATTTATATTAAACTTTTTATAATTATAACATTTTTTAGCTGTTTCGTAACGGGGGGGGGTTATCCACAATTTGTAGTTGATTCGGAAACAAAACCACCTGGTTGGTGTCAGGTGGTTTTAGCTAAATTTGTTTATTGTACTGGTGGCGCCTGGCGCTTGATGAAGCGGCGGTAGACCCAGCGCAAGATTTTCCAGACCAGGATCGCGATTACTAGTATGGTCGCTAACCAAAGGATAATAATCGGGAGGCTCATCAGTAGGCCGATCATCGCGTCGATATAGCCAGTTAGACCATCAAGCAGCCCGCGGAAGGATTTTTTAATCTGGTAAAGCGGCCGCCAGCGCAGACCAAAGACTTTAACATCGTCATAAGATGTCAGATTGACGCTGATGGTGGACATTTCCACTTGGCGGGAAAGGTATTGCAGCTGGCCTTGGAGAGTTTCAATCTTTTCACGGACCGCACTGAGTTGTCGGGAGACTTTTAATGTTTCATCAATAGTTACGGCTTTATTCATAATTTCTAAATAGCGGGCTTCCTCGGCTTGATAATTGTGGAGCCGAGCTTCCAGATCGACAAACCTTTCGGTTACATCTTTAGATTCAATTTCTTCACGTTCAACTTCTTTGGCTAATTCTTTAATTTTGGAAACAGTTTCCCCAAATTTAGTGGCTGGTACGCGGATGACAATATAGCCGGATTTATTACCATTACTGACTTCATAGATTTGGGAATTTTGAATAAATCCGCCAGCGCTGGTCGCTAAGTCGCTGATTTTTTGGATTGAATCTTCCGGGCTAATAACAAAGAGACTAAGCGAACCGTCGCGGATAATTTTTTTCTGGGTCAATTCGCCTTCTTGGGCATAGGCTGGTTGTGCACCTAGGACCTGGGTATTAGGTGTCGCCGTCTCCTCCAGGGTGGCTTTGGTACTAATATTATCCAGTAGTTCGATTATTGGTGATGCCTCATCATTAGCTAGGCCAGTGGCGGTAGCGTATTCTAAGCCTAAATCATCACCAGAGATTACCCCGCTAGCTCCGGGATAGTGAACGCGTTGGGCCAGGCTATCGCCGGCTCGTTGTTTAGTTAAATAAATATTCAGGCCGACCAGAATAATAATACAGCAAACGAATAAACCGACGATTGCTCCCAGCCCAGCGCCGATTTTTTTGAGTCTAGATAGCTGCGACCATTTGATCATAGATTTCTATTTAGTGTAAATTTTATTCTTAATCATTATTAACATAAATGATCCCAGTAAGGTGAATATTCCTAATAGGATAAAGAGAGAGCTAAAACCGAACCGATCAGCAAAAAACCCGCTCAGCGCTGCGGCTGCCGCCATACCTAGGCCTAAGAAAACATCATAAACACTCCATTCAAAACCGGCTTTTTCTCTATCAATATGTCGGGTAAAAATAGAATACCAGCCGGGGAAAGATATGGCTGAGGTGATTCCAAGCAGCGCTTGGATGATATAGACACCGTTGACAGTATGGATAAAAGAGTAGCCAAAAAAGAGCAGGGCCGTTAGAGTAGTGCCAATGACGGCACACCAGAGATCGTCTTTTTCTGAGGTAGTGCGGTCAATGTAGATACCTACCGGGATTTCAAAAAGTGATTTAAAGACTAGATAGAGAGCGGAGGCGATACCGGCTGCTTCGATGGTGCCGCCAGCGATTTGGTCGGTGACAAAAATGGCAAAGATAGGAGCGAGCAGCTGGTTAGCTGACCACACCAGAAAATCGGAGATGATCAGAATTTTAATAACAATATTAACCTGGTATCGGCTGATCGAACGAGCGATTTGTTGATGGTACATATTTTATTGCTAGATTATAACCTAATTATAGAGGTTTTAGGCCGAACCGCCAAATTTTTGTTCACGTCATTGCGAGGTCCGACGTAAAATCGGATTGGAGCAGTCCTAGGGGTATTTACTTTGGTTGGTATATTACTTTTTTGTAACCAAAAAAGTAATATAAAAAAGTTTTGGGGTCGGCAAGGGGCAAAGTACTGTTTATCTATTTACGGTTCTACCCGCCTCGCTCCTTGGTGTAGTCAGAAAAGGTCGGAGACTCGGCTCGGCCCCTTGCCGACCCCAAACCCCTATTAGTTTAATATCTTTATCGTTTTGAAATAAGAATAAGGAACTAGGCTGGCGAAGTCAGTAAAACAAAACCGCTCCGATAATTATTGGAGCGGCGGTTTATTTTATTGGTTTGGTTGAGGCGCGATTTGAATGTCGGCTGGTGGAGTGATACTGGACCTAGTTTTTTCTAATAGCGGTATCGGATAGACGTCATTGATCAGCAGGTCTTTAGCCAGCGGCACAATCACGTTAGTCCGGTAGTAGTCTTCACCAGTTACTTTGGTTATCGGGAAAAGGTAGGCTGGTACCAGTAGCTCGTCGCTAACCAGGCCCTGGTAATTCCAAATTCGGACCAGACCTTTGATTGGTGTGCCAAGCTCGATTGTCACAATTTTTGATTCGGGAGCAGCGGGATAATGGTAGTTGCGCCAGCCACCCTGCTCAGCTAGTTGAATAATACTTTCGGCGCTATCTTGGGCCGGATAGCTGGAAGCTTGGTAGTTTTGAGTGTTTAGATTCCAGACGCTAGCCACTTTTTTTTCTCGTAGATTAATATTGACTTGCAGGCCGTCGGGATCGCCGTTTTCGTTATAAACTATTTGCCCGTCGATTTTTAGCGGGTAGACTAGAGTGATATTCTCCGGTAAGTAGTATTCACTAGGAGCGCCACTAGCTACTGGCATATCCCGTTGGTTGGTTTTACTAACTATAGCTGAACCATAGTTAGTCATATTGATTTTATATTGAGCTAAAAACTCATCGGCCAATTTGATCAAAACCGCGTCACTTAGCATATCATCCGGGCTTAGTGGTTGATACTGGCAGTCGCCACCGCCGCAGCGCTGCCATTTGGGATAATTTTCAGAGATCGAAGCAGCGCCTTCGGTGAAATTGTAATTAACACTATAGCCTAGACTTTTGTTTTCCGAGATAGTGACGTTATCTACACTGGTATTGGTAAAGTTTTTTGGCTCGATTAGACCAAAGGTTATTTTGTTAAGTACTTGGGCTAGTTTACTGCCGCTACTGTTGATTTTGATCCGTTTAAGTACAGTTATCTCAGTGTCGGTGGGATCGATCGGTTCGCCCTTATAAATAAATTGGTATTCAGTTGGCTGCCAGTTATCTATTGGGGGCATCATCCCTGGCTCGATCATTATTTCGCTACTTATAACTTTGGTTGCCGTGCCGCCACCACCGCGACCATCAGCAACTGGCGCGCTAGCCAGGCCTAGTTCTTGGCTAGTATAATTAGTAGTCGCTAGGTTAGCTTGAGTGGCTAGGGAACCAAAAGCTTGATGCTCAGCTTTTTCGATTTTTAGTTGGTTATCAAAATTAAGCGCTTGGTCTAGAGTCAGACTGTTTTCCCCACCATATTTTAAGGAGCTAACTAACAGCGCCAAAACAAAAGTGCCGCTGGCGATATAGATCAGTTTGTTGCTGATTCGGTATCGGTTAATCATGGTCAATAAATCTTTTTTGGGTGGGTGTCCGAGCTCTTGAGCTTTGGCTAAAAGGGTTTGTCGCAGTTGATGGATAAATTGTTCGTCAATTTGGACGTCGGGCTTGGTAGCTAAAAAATCATTGATTAGTTGGATGAGTGTTTCTTCGTGTTGGCGTAGGCTAGAGTCTTGGGCGTAGAGGTCATCAAGGATGATTCTTATTTTGTCGTTCATATTTTTATTTGATTAATAACGTGATAAAAGCGATGATAATTAGTAATTCTTTTTTTAATTGGCCTATTGCTCGGCAAAAAGTCATGCGACAGCTAGCCTCGCTTTTTTGAGTGAGGCTGGCTATTTCTTGATAAGAGAGCTCGTCCCAGAGCCGCATAATAACAATCTGGCGTTGTTCGGGGTTGAGTTTTTGTAGGTAGGTCTGGACTTTGGCTTTTTGCTCGCTGGTTATGGCGTTGAGCTGAGTGTCTTCGGTTGAGGCTAAGTCGTAGTAGTCGTTAATATTAGCATCGGCTTTTTTGGTTCGATAATAATCAATGACGGTATTCTGGGCGATGCGATAAAGCCAGGCCGAAAAAGAGCTCTGACTGCCGAGTTTAAATTTAGTAATGTTCTCTAAGGCTTTGATAAAAGTTTGGCTAACTAGATCTTCGGCTGTTTGCGGATGGTTGGTTTTATAATAGACGAAGTTATAGATTTTTTTGATATATTGATCATAAAGCTGGGCAAATTTGGTTAAATCACCTTGCTGGCAGGCGATGATAATTTGTGCTTCGTCTGGCTTCATCATCTAGATTTAGCAATTATTTTTTGTCCTTATTTGGGGTATTACATCGGGTAACTATTTCTTTAAGTATAGCATAGATTATTTTAGCGAGCCGGCGCTATTAGTTGTAACGTTTCATTAGTCCAAAAGTAACCGCTTTTTAGTTAACCAGATAAGTCACTAGCGTCAGTTGGTGAGTACGTTTTCTAATATAGCTCCCGGGTTATTAATTCCGTAGCTGTATTTACCTGCTACGGTTGTTGCAGTTGTTACTTTTTTGTAACCCTGCCTCGCCGGCAAGGCGGGCAAAAAAGTAACCAGCCTCGCCTAGCGAGTCTAGGCGGACCAAAAAAGTTTTGGGGCTCATAAGGCGCGATTCATTGTTTAGCTGTCTACGGACTAACCCGCCTCGCTCCTTGGCGTAATCAGAAAAGGTCGGAGCTTCGGCTTCGCGCCGTATTTGCCCCAAACCCCGGGCAGTTTGATATCTTGGTCGTTTTGAAATAATAATAATAAAACTACCCTGGCGTAGTCAGTCGAACGGAACCGTCGCCGCTGAGTCGATGGTAGTTCATTTTTGTTTAGCTTGGTATAATAGGGTCAGATAATCAATATTAAAGAAAGCTAACTTATGAAACGATTTTTTTGCTGCCTGCTATTTATCATTATTATTCTGCTATTAGTTGTTGGTTGCCAGCGTTTGGTTCACCGGGGTCAGCAGTCGGGTTGGGTGCAGCGGGCAGTTAGTCGGATTACTAACCAGCCGGCCATTAACCAATCTGAATGGATTCAACCACTAAGTGATAATGATAATCCGCTGTGGGGGCTAAGAGACGGGATCGTTTTTGGTATTAGCAGCACTGAGATGGATTATAAACCGGGCGGTGTTTGGGCCCAAGGATTATTGCGTATCGGTTGGACCGATCAGACTGGCCAGAGTCATTTTTTTAATTATTTGGGCGTCTCTTTACTGTCGGCGGACAATAAATATGATGCTTCAGAGCAAGAGCGGATTGAGTTTTATCCAGATAATCTCCAGTTTGTTGCCGATCTTGATCAATTGATTAATCAAAAAGGTGAAGCTAGCCAGGAAGTTTTAAATTTTCTCGATCCCGGACAGAATAAACCAGCGGGGCTCGCTAGCGCCGCTGAGATTAGAGATGATGTGTTGCGAGTGGTCTTTCGTCTGTCGGAATTTGATAACACCAAAGCTAAAATTTATCTCATCGTTGAAATTGATAAGAAAGCACCGCGCGAAATTAAAATCAGTAGCTACAATCCTCTAGAAAAAACAAAGTCTTTGAAATACATTAATATTTCGGCGACTTATGGTAATCTAGGTCGGTTGCGCAATCTGTATCTAAAAGATCGTATCGCTAACGCTGAAGACTTATTTGGTGGTCAGCAGTTGGGCAGCTGGTGTTTTTATCCGTATGTTAGTTTTGGTCTAGACAGTTTACGAATTGCGGCTGATGGCAGTATTACTGTTTCTAGCGATAATGATGAGAGCGGCCCCTGGGTGAGCGATTTGGGTAGTGGGGCACCTTACTATGATGAACTAAAATTTTATCAGTATTGGCGGAAATATCCGGGCACTTACAAAGATGATTTAGCCGTGCGAGTTAACGGCCGAGAGAATTATTTTGGCGGGTTTATTAACCCTTGCGGTAGTAAGAGACTAACGGCCGGGGTGGCTTATGAAAATTTTGAAATGTCAGAAAAATTTTACCAAGGTCAGCCCTTTTGGTTTGGCTATAGTTATCTGCAACTATAGTATTGAGTTTCATAGTATGCAGAGGTAGTCTATGAGCTACCTTTATTATATCTATATTATTTGTTTGTATCATCTGTTAATAAAAAAAGGACAATCTGCCGAGACGCGGCGAAATTGTCCGAGGTGGAGCAAAGCTCCAAAGCGAGTGAGGCTCCGTTTACTGGTGGCTGAGGTAAACGGATATTCAAGACCTCACCCGCGGTGAGTGACGCCGGGCATTCTCCCACCGGGAGTATCCAGCGGCAGACGGCCACTAACGGTGAGTGAAACAATGCCGGGCATTCTCCCCGTCAAAGTGTTGGCGCAAGAGGGCAGCGTTTGCTCATTCGGTTGGTAAAGACTCAACCAGAACAGGCGTGCTGCTGCCCAGAGGAACGTCGAAGAAATGATCAACGTTGTCACTTTAATCCTCCAGGTAAGTTGCCACTGGGGGCAATCTTAGTGGATTTTTTGATTAAGTCAAGAGTTTATTCTCTTGATTAAATTTGTCATCCGGGATGTTGACTTCTTTCAAGAAATAGTTATAAGATGGAAATAATTTATCAACGACCTCAATGGCATTAAAGAAGATTGAAGAAAAATCAAGCTCAATTTGTAAAAGTATATTGGATGGTACTAAAATTTTTAATAATCCTCGAAAAAAAGAGATTCTACTAAAGCTCTCTTTTTTGAAATTAGGTTTTTTAACCCAAACTAATTATTTCTCTAAAAAATTATCAAAACTAATTGTTAAAACTATTGGTCGGTTTGACCGGCGTCAATTTGTCTTAGCTTATCCTTCGTCAGTCAGCCCGAGCCTGCCTCAGACAGCAGAAATTTTAGCCAATAATATTAGTCAGCAATTACACTTGCCGATAATTAGGCTTAAAAAAATAAAACGTTTTGATAATTACGCCCTAATTCTTTCGGCGGCCAAGCGGCCAAAAGCCATAATTAAATTTTATGCTTTAGCTGGTCCAGCCGACAAAAAGAAAATTCAGGGTAAAGAAATAATTCTCATTGATGATATTTTAATTACTGGATCAATCGCTAAGGAAGTTAGTCAGATGTTGATTAAAGCTGGGGCAAAAAAGATTCATCTTTTTGTTGTTGCTGATCTAGGAAAAAAAAGAATCGTTTGGGAATCAATTATCAATCATTTGGCTTTGGAGTCATATCCGCAAATTGTTGCTAAAAATATTAATCTCTCGCGGCCAGTAACCGCCACCTTGTTGCGGGTTTTAGCCAATTGTCCGCGCCAACTGGATCGTTTGTTAAAATTTTTGACCCCAGCCGGTAGGCAGGGGCTATATTTATTAGCGGATCACCATTATAATATTTCGCGCCAGACTGGCAGACTAACCAGAGGTGAGAAGGTACTGATTAGCCGGCTAAGACAGGTCGCCAAGAGTTGATCTGTAGTTTTGTCTAATAAGATGATAAAATAATAGCAATCTAGCTATTTATTTTTTTAATCTATGAATCCTTACGTTTATACTATCCAGGCGGCGGCTGATTTGGTTAGCGAGTTTAAAACCTCTTTGGCTGGTGGCTTAACTCCGATCCAGGCTAAAGAGCAGTTAGTTAAGTTTGGACCGAACGAACTGGGCTCACGTCAAGTCCATTGGTGGAGCATCCTATTGCGACAATTTAAGTCGCCCTTTATTTATTTACTTCTGGCAGCGGTGGTTCTCACTTTCGCTTTAGGAGAAATTTTGGATAGCTCAATGATTTTATTATTTTTATTAATTAACGCTATTTTGGGCTTTTGCCAGGAATATCGTTCGGAAAAAACTCTAAAACTGCTCAAGCATTATGTCACTTCTCAGGCGAAGGTACTACGGGATGGTAAAGAGCTGGTGATCCTCTCTACCGAGCTGGTGCCTGGTGATATTTTGGTTCTAGAGACTGGAGATAAAATTTTGGCCGATGTTCGTTTTTTGGAGGTGCAAAATTTGACAGTTGACGAGTCAATTTTAACCGGTGAGTCAGTGCCGGTTAGAAAGATTAGTGAAGTCTTGGAGCAGGAGGCTAAAGAGATATATCAAGCAATCAATTTAGGTTTTGCCGGAACAATGGTAGTTAATGGTAAGGGTTTTGGAATGGTAGTAACGACGGGTAAAAATACAGTGATGGCCGGTATTAGTCGTTTGACTTTAGAAACCAGACATTTTAGCGCTTTTGAAAAAGGCATCGCCAAAATTAGTTCTTTTATTCTGCGCTTGGTCTTGGTTACGCTAGTTTTGGTTTTTGTCGCCAATATATTGATTAAGGGTCAGGGTGCTAATTTTTTGGAACTGTTGGTTTTTTCTATCGCCCTGGCAGTTAGTGTCATCCCCGAGGCTTTACCACTAGTGACTACCTTTTCTCTATCACGCGGTGCGTTGCATCTAGCCAAAAAAAAGGTAGTGGTCAAAAGGCTTTCGGCAATTGAAGATTTGGGCGGTATCGAAGTCCTGTGTACTGATAAAACCGGCACCATCACTGAAAATATTTTAGCTGTTGACGAGATTTATGCTCTCGGGGCTGTTGATCCTTTGTTATATGCCAATCTAGCGGCGACGGCTTTGGATAAAAAGAAACTCGATCCTTTTGATATTGCTTTGTGGGATAAACTGCCCTCAGCTAAAAAGACAGAGCTAAAACAGTGGATTAGAATCGGTGATATTCCTTTTAATCCGGAATTGCGGCGTAATGTCTCGCTGGTCGAGAAAAACAAAAAATATGAGCTTATTGTCCGGGGCGCACCGGAGGTTGTTTTGTCTTTAGCTAAGAATGTTTCGGCGGCCAAACAAAAGGAGATTGCTAAATGGCTGGTGGATAAGGGGAGCCAGGGTCGGCGGGTGTTAGCAGTCGCTAGAAAAAATTTGTCGATTAAGACAGCTAAGATTGCGATTGATAAGTTGGCTGGTCTGGAAGAAGAGATGGAATTTTTGGGTGTTATTAGTTTTGTCGATCCGATTAAGGAGAGTACTTTTCAAGCGGTCAAACAAGCTAAAGATTTGGGAGTGCGAATTAAAATTTTGACTGGCGACAGTAAAGAAGTCGCCGGCGCGGTCGCTAAAGAAGTGGGACTAGTTGACGCGGCAACATCGGTTATAACCGGTACTGAGTTCGTCGATTTGCCGCCTAAAAAGCAACATGAGGCAATTGATAATTATTCGGTTTTTGCCCGAGTGTCGCCAGAACAGAAGTATAAAATTATCCAAATTTTGGAAGAAAAATATGAGGTTGGTTTTTTGGGCGAAGGTATCAACGACGCGCCGGCGCTTAAAGTCGCTAGCGTTTCTTTGGTCGTGCAGGGAGCGTCTGATATTGCTCGCGAAGCCGCTGATATAATATTGTTGCAGCGGAGCTTGAAGGTAGTTATTGATGGGATTAAGGAAGGTCGGGGTATTTTTGCTAATACCACTAAATACATTCGTGCCACCTTAACCTCTAACTTCGGCAATTTTTATGCGGTGGCGATTGCTTCTCTTTTCATTGATTTTTTGCCGATGTTACCGCTGCAGATTTTGCTTCTAAACCTCCTGTCAGATTTTCCGATGATTGCTATCGCTGCTGACAATGTTGATAAGAACGAGATTGCTCAGCCACGTAAATATCAGGTTAAACAGATTTTGGCCGTGGCAATGATTTTGGGGATTGTCAGCACAGCCTTTGACTTTTTATTTTTTGGAATTTTTTATCGAATCTCTCCGGGGGTGTTGCAGACCAACTGGTTTATCGGCAGTATTTTGACTGAATTGGTTTTACTTTTTTCTATTCGGACAGCTTTGCCATTCTTCAAAGCTCATCGTCCGGCCAGTTTAATCCTCTGGCTAACCGGGGTTGCTTCACTGACAACAGTGATTATTCCTTATACTCATTTTGGTCAGAAGGTGTTTGGTTTTGTGGCGCCGACTAACCAGCATCTGATTTTGATATTATTTGTTGTTGTGGCTTACTTTGTTTGTACAGAGGCAGCTAAGTTATTCTATTATCGTTATTCACACGTCTTAAATGGTCAAGAAGGATAGAATAATTATTCCACATCAATTGTAGAAGGTTTACTTTAAGATAAAGGTATCACCCGGTCTAAACGGCAGGGTGATTTTTAAATTTTGGATTAGACCGCCAAAAACCCAAGCTGGGTACTGACAGACCGGGATAGAAATAACCTGGTCTGATTCCGACTGAGCCGATATGTCGGTGATTAGCCAGATATGACGCAAAAATTCATGATAGTCTGGTTGACTAGTAGTTGTCCAATAAAGATGAATTGATTTTTTAGCTAAGTCCTGTACGGGGACGAGATTGAATCTAAGACTGGTGATTGTTTGTGGGTCGAGGTTAAGATTAGCTAGCGAGATCGTGGGCAGATCTCCGATCACTTGATAAGTGTTATTGTTTAATTTTTTTAGATCGGAATAATCAAATTGTCGGTCAGTGATTGTCAGCCACTTTTGAGATTGATCAGCCGGCGTATTTTTGAGGGTGAAAGATTGAACTAGGCCAGTAATCGGGTCAAGCGTCATCAGCCAAAATTTAGTTGACTGGTTTAGGAGGCAGTTGGCGGCATGAGTACCGCTAACGCCCCGGCCGGTCATAATAACTTGTTGGCTTTGGAGTGCTGGCGCAGTTAGAGCGGCCATTTGAGTCAGGCCGCGGCGGAAGACATAAGCACCGTAGAGGTTGTCCGGTGCGTTGAGAATATAGATCCAATCAGCTGGTTGAAATTGGCTAGTTTGGTTTTGGAGAGTCTGTTGGATCAATTCGGCTGAAGCGCTGGCCAGTGACCATGGTTGATAATTAAAAATGTAAAAAGCAATCAAAATAATAGTCAGACCAGTAGTAAATAAATAGCGCCAGAACCTAGGCCAAAGTGATAGCCAGAGGGCTAATAAGAAACAAATGCCAATCGAGGGTAGATAGAATAAGCGAGTTGATTCTAAATTGCGACCCAGCGAAGTGAGCATGCCAAAAGCCGGACCAATAGTTAGATAAATCCAACCTAGCCCCAGGCTGATTAAAATTATTGCCGATCGCCAAGATCGCCGGCGATTGGCTAAATAAATAGTTCCGATGATAACTAGCAGTATAACCAGTAAGATGATTATTTTGAGCCAAGGGAGGTAGGTTAAATAAAGATCAAAAGTTTTGGGCTGATAGGCCAAGAGGTGGCGGAAGTAACTATAGTTGAAGCTATAAAATAGAATGTTAATTGGAGCCAGAAGCCAATATTTTAGAGTCGTTAGATTAAGATTTAAAAAAGCTGATGAGCCAGTAATCATGTAGCCGCCAAACCAGTAGCCAACTAATAGTCGGCGGATGATTAAGTAGACAAAGAAGACGATTGATAAAACCATCCCATCGGCAGCTAGTTTGATCGTTTGGATTTTAGTTAGTCGGTAATAGCGCCAATAAACTATGGCAGTGATCAATAGGATAAGAATTAGAGTAATACTTACTTCTTTAGTGAGATAAGCTAGCGCTGAAGAAATAACGGTTGCGAGAAACAGAAACCATTTTTCGCCAGCTGAAGCTGGTTGATTAAATGTTGGCAAATATTTGAGCCAGAGGAATAAGGCTAGAAGATACCAGGTGGTGGCCAGTAGGTCGGTTCGGCCAGCCAGCCAGGTGACCGTTTCGTGATGATTGGGGAAAATGCCAAAGAGCAGACCCGAGACTATGGCCACAAAAAGTTTTTTTGGTTCAGTCGCTCGGGGCCAGTAAAGTTTGGCTATCTGCCAGATGGTTAAACTGACTAGCAGACTATTGATTGTTTGTAGCAGACTGTTAGTCAGATGGTAGCCAAGAGGTTTGAGGCCGTAGAGCCAAAAATCTAAAATAAAAGATAGATAAAGTATTGGTCGCCAAAAGTCGCCACCGATTTTGTCTGTTATAACCTGGACAAAACTTGGCCAATTATGGATCTGGTTCGCGGCGTAGATAAACTCATATTCGTCGGATAAAAAATTGTCACCCCAGGCAATAGTGCTTAGGACAAAAGCGGCCAGGCCGACTAAGGTGAAGAGCCAAAGAGTTTTATTTTGCCAGATTTTCATAGCTGAATTATAGCATGTAACTTATAGCATGAAACGTATAACACTTAACATAAAACGCCCCCCGCCATTAGTGACGGAGAGCGTTTTTAAGGTCGATTCTATTTTAGTTTGTAGCTGATGCTGACTTCGGTTTGAAGTTTTTGTTCGCCGACCGGAACGACTGGGCTGCCACCGCCACCGCCTATGCCCATGGCTTTGTCGTAGCCGTAATAGCTACTTTCTATTGGGTACGAATTTTCCCACCAGCCAACAATATCGCCAAGTTTAACATCGAGTGAGTCGGCAATGGCGCCGGCTTTATTGCGGGCATCAGCATTAGCTTTAAGGCGTAGCTCTTGGCGTAGCTCTTCTAGCTTGGAAGTTTCAAAATTGACGCCGTTGATTTGGTTAGCCCCAGCGGCAGTAGCGGCTTCGATGACTTTAGCTACCAAATCAGAGCTGGTTTCAACATTTTTGATCTTTATAGTCAGAGTTTGATTGGCGTTGTAACCACTTAGGCTAGTAGTATTATCTAAATAGTCGTACTGCGGGGAAACTGAATAGTTTTGGGTTTGGATGTCTTCTTTAGCAATACCGAGGTTAGTTAGCGCTTGGTAAATTTTGTCCATTTTTTCGTTTAGCTGCTTGAGTGCATCGTCAGCTTTGGCGGCTTTATCCACTTGGACCCCGATGTTGACATTAGCCGTGTCGGGTTGGTAATAGAGCTCGGCTTTGCCAGTGACTGAGATTTGCCATTGGGGCTGGTTAACAATCCGGTCTCGGAGAATAGCAACAATAACTACCGTACCCAGCATTAAGACAGCTAGAACGGCTAGCCAGGTTTTGGGTGAGCGCCAGTGCGAGCAGCAGCTGCCGCCGTCTCCAGCGTAATCGCATTTATTTTCTAACATATTTTTAGATTAGTCGGCTGGCCTACCTGGTCGATAGGTTGGGCCGTCTTTATTAGTAAGGGTATTATAGCAGCTAATTAAACTTTTGAGTAATTGCAAACCATTTGCAATTGTTGGCTATTAGTTATACAATCAAGCTATGGACAAAATAACCATCAAAGGAGCCGGTTTTAAACTAACTAAACCCCGTCTGGCAGTTTTGGATTTATTAGCGCACGATCACCTGCCCAAGACGGCCCGGGCAATTTGGCAGAGTCTCGGCAGCCGATTTAATTTAGCGTCAGTTTATCGCGCTTTGCATTTATTAGAAAAGATCGGTTTGATTTTTCAAGAGACGACAGCCAAAGAGAAATACTACTATCTAGCTAAACAGCCGCACCATCATATCATTTGCCGGCGTTGTCAGAAAATTGAATGTGTACCGTGTCATCATGATTTTTCTAAGGTTAAAAATTTTACTGATGTCTCCCACCAATTATTATTAACGGGTCTTTGCCCAAAATGTAACAAATAACTTTTTGATTTATGATTTTATTTTGGATTGTTATCAGCACGGTGGCCGTCAGTTTAATTTCATTAATTGGCATAACGGTTTTGTGGTTTCAGGAATCAATGCTTAAGAAAATCCTTTTGCCGCTAGTGGCGCTATCAGCTGGTACTCTATTGGGGAGCGTTTTTTTTCATATTCTGCCAGAAGCGATTGCTGAGCTGGGGGTGGACAGTGGGATCTTTTTTTGGCTGTTGGTGGGCTTTTCACTTTTCTTTTTTCTGGAACAGTTTATCCATTGGCATCATTGCCATAAGACACCGTCGGAGCATAAGCACCCCGTGACTTACCTAATCTTAGTGGCTGACGGTGTTCATAATTTTATTGATGGCATGGCTTTAGCTGGTGCGTTTCTTTTTAATTTTCAGGTTGGTTTGGTTACCTGGTTAGCTATTGTGGCGCATGAAGTGCCACAAGAGCTGGGCGATTTTGGTGTATTAATACATGGCGGTTGGTCAAAGAGTAAAGCGCTGTTTTTTAATTTTATTTCTGCTCTAACAGCGGTGGCCGGCGGTCTATTAGTCTACTTACTGTCATGGCAGATTAATATGGCTTGGCTTTTGCCTTTTGCTGCCGGTAATTTTATCTATATTGCTTGTTCAGATTTGATTCCGGAAGTAAAGCATAATATTAGCCTGAGAGATAATTTGGTTAATTTTGGCATTTTTATTCTCGGCATCGCCCTGGTCTGGGTTTTACACCTGGTGATGGGGTAGTCTTGGCAGTTAGTGGATTTTCTGCTAGGCTGTAGCTACTTAGTAACTAAACTTCTGATATGCCCAATAATTTTAAATGGGGTAATAGCGCTAAAATTGCTCGTCAAAAACAGATTAAAAAAGGTAAAGTGATCAATCGCCAGCGCCGCCCCTCCAAGGCTCTGAATAAAATTCTCAAAAAAAGACTTCCTCGCTAAATCGGGGGATGTTTTTATTGTTACTAAAATTGTCTTAATATGTTACTTTTTTGCAACCAAAAAAGTAACCAAAAAAGTTTTGGGGCTTATAAGGCGCGATTCATTGTTTAGTTTGAAATTAGTTTTAATCGCCTCGTCCCCTGGTCAGTATCGACCAGATGGGGACTTCGGCTCCGCGCCATATTCGCCCCAAACCCCTACTGGATTAATATCTTTATGGTTTTAAAATTAAAACTAAAAATCGGAAAGAGTATAGTTTTAGAATAGAAGCCGCCGGTGATTAATTGCTTGTTACACTTGATTGAGTGTGGTAAAATATTTTTACCTTAAATTGATTATTTATATATGAATAGAATATTGAGCAAGATTTTTTTCTTGGTTGTTGCTATTAGTCTGCTAGTGCCGGTTTGGGCTGGCCAGGCCGCCGAAACACCCAAACCCGTCGACATCTATTTTTTTTATGGTGATGGTTGTCCTCATTGTGCGACGGAAGAACAGTTTTTGGATCAGCTCAAAAAAGATTTTGGTGATAGAATTTTTATTCATTATTATGAAGTTTGGCATGATCGAGATAATGCCAAGCTACTAGCTGAGGTGGCCAAACTCCATCCGATCGCTGTCGCTGGTGTGCCGATTACCCTGATCGGTGATCAACACATTATTGGTTATCAAGATGACGCAACGACCGGCCAGGAAATTTTGGGTTTGATTAGTCAATGTCAGGCGGGTCAGATTGGCGAGTGTCCGGCCAAAAATCTCTTGAATCAACACGATAATGGCAGCCAGTTAGCAGTGCCGGCAGCTCAAGGCTTGGATAAGCCAGTTTTGCTCAAAATACCCTTTGTGGGCACTAAAGATTTAAGCTATTTTTCTTTGCCTCTCTTGGCGGTGGTGATTGGTCTATTAGACGGGTTTAACCCGTGTGCCATGTGGGTGCTGGTTTTTCTGATTTCCCTACTTTTGGGAGTGGATTCTCAGCGACGGCGCTGGTTGATCGGCGGTATTTTTATTATTGCTTCGGGTGCGGTTTACTTTTTATTTATGACCGCTTGGCTGCAGGCTTTCTTATTTTTGGGCTATCTCTGGTATATTCGTTTTGGCATCGGTCTGTTTGCTGTTCTTTTTGGTATTTATAATTTGCGGGATTATTGGCGGACGCGTAAAATCGGTCCAGTTTGTAAAGTAACTTCATCAGAAAAACGGCGTAAAATTTTTGACCGGATAAAAGGGGTAATAATGGAGAAGAATTTACTTTTGGCTCTGGCGGGCATTGCCCTTCTAGCCTTCTCCGTTAATATTGTTGAACTAGCTTGCTCGGCTGGTTTTCCGGCTATTTTTACTTCCCTATTGGCGATTAATAATATTTCCCGCTGGGAGCAGTATTTATATATTTTGGTCTACGTTTTATTCTTCATGTTTGATGACCTGATTATTTTTGTTGCTGCCATGGTAACTTTACACGTGACTAATATTGGAACTAAATACACTAAATATTCCAATTTGATCGGTGGCGCGGTCATTTTACTCCTCGGGTTGTTGCTGATTTTTAAACCGGCCTGGTTGAGCTTTGGCTAATTGAATGATTTGCTGGGAAAACCATTTTAATCTAAGATGATTATATAAAGTCATCTTTTTGGATTAATAATTTGAAAAATCTATGGCCCAGATTGTGCCAATTAATAAAAAATATATTCCACCGGAAGAAAAAGAGCCAGCTCTTTTGGATGAACAGGCGGAAAATCTAGACCCCGAAAAAGATTCGGACCAACCCAAACAGGAAGGCAAAACAGAGTTTGAAACGATCCGAGAGCAAGTTGGGATGAATGTTTTGGATATTCGCCAACAGGAAAATATAATACTAGGCGGCGGCGAGGTCGATTTTGTAGCGATGGCCGACGGGGTGAATGATGAAACTTTTCGGGTTGATATTTTGACTGGTCATAATTTAAACGAAGTGGCGCGACGAATCGGCCAGGGAGTAAGAGATCGATTGTCACCTGAGGATCAAGCTATGGTCGAGGCTGAGTCGGCCAAAGTGCGCGACTTAATTCAGACCGATCGACCTTTGAACCAACCCAAAGATAAAAAAGCCGAAGCCGCGTCTGCCGAGAGTCAGAAGGAAAAAACACTTAAGGATCGGGTGGAAGAACTGTTTGATATTTTGCGGAGCTATGAACATGAGACAGTGCGCATTAAGCCGGATAGCGCGGCCAATTCTCGATTTTTAAAAACCGTGGCTGAAGTCGCTGACGAATATTTTTTGATCAGTAACCACGCCCTGGAAGGAATCAAGGAAAAACTAGTTGCTCTTAGGGCTGATTATGATCTAAGGGCTATTCAGGGCGCTGATGCCCAGGTTGGTTTGGAATTAAGAGCTGAGCATGATACTTTCCGGGTGATCTTTATTAAGGGAGTGGAAAAATCTCAAACTGTAGTTAAGCAAGTATCAAAAGAAGAACAACCGACAGCGGGACAGGCGAAGAAAGCGGCATAGGGCAAGCTGACGTTTGCGCCAAAGTTGTTTTTATTCTAAAATAGAAGCAACTTTTTTGTTTTTATGTATTTACAAAAACTCGAGATCCAAGGGTTTAAGTCGTTCGCCAATCGGACGATTTTAGAATTCCCCTCGGCTAATGGTAAAGGTAAAGGCATCACAGCGGTAGTTGGTCCTAATGGCAGCGGTAAATCCAACATTGCTGACGCTATCCGCTGGGTGTTAGGTGAACAGTCGATGAAGACGTTGCGGGGTAAAAAGAGCGAAGACGTCATCTTTTTTGGTTCGGATAAAAAATCCCGGGTGGGTATGGCCGAAGTTTCTTTGTATTTAAATAATGAGGATGGCCAAGCTCAGATTGATTATTCTGAGTTGGTAATTACCCGCCGGCTTTATCGTGACGGCGAAAGCGAATATTTATTGAATAAGAGTCGGGTGCGCTTGGGGGATATTTTGATTCTATTGGCCAAGGCCAATTTTGGTCAGCGGACTTATAGTGTTATTGGCCAAGGCATGGTGGATCATTTTTTGGTGGCTACCCAGTCTGAGCGTAAAGAGTTTTTTGATGAGGCAGCTGGGGTTAAAGAATACCAAATCAAGCGGGACCAGACCCTGAATAAACTTTTGCGGACTGAGGAAAATCTTAAAACAACCGACGTGACTTTGCAGGAATTAGGGCCGCGTTATCGTTCACTCGGTCGATTGGTCAAGCGGCTTGAACAGCGTGGCGAGATTGAGACGGAATTGCGCGGTATCCAGCAACAGTATTATGGTCAGTTGTATTTTGATATTAATGAACACTGGCAAAAATATCAGAGCGAGTTTAAAGCTATTGAAGATGGTCGACTGGCTAAGCACGAGAATTTGGGATCAATCCAACAAAAGCTTAATCAACTAGAGCAGGAAGATTCGGGTCAGGAAGCATTTGAAAAATTACAGCAGCAGTTTAATCAGATTTTGGATAAGAAAAATCAGCTCCAGTCACGGCAGCTCATCTTGCAGAGTAAAATTCAATTAGCCAAAGAGCAGGCCCAGCAGGATTTTATTCCCCTGGGTGCTGAAGAGATGGCTCAGTATATTGAAGAGTTGATTAGTCTCCACGAAGCGTTGATCAGCCACGTTGATCAGATTAAAGAATTGGTTCACTTAGGCCAGGTCAAAGACCAAATTCATCATGTCAAGGGCCGGCTTAAGGATTTGTTGGGTAAGGTGAGGAAACCAGCCGATGAGGAGATCAAAATTGATCAAGAATTAGAAGCGGAACTAAAAATAACCCAAGAGGCTTTGGGTTTGGTGGCTAAAGAATTAGTGACTAGCCAACGGGCGATTGCTGATTTTAACCTAACACAGCAAGAGAAAAAAGGTGAATTTTTTGATCTGCAACGTCAGTTTGCTGGTCAGCAAAGCGAGCTTAATAATCTGTCAATCAAGGTTAATGATATCAAGATTGAGCTAGCCAAACTAGAGACACGAAAAGAAGATTTGGAACGGGAGATTAAACGAGAGATGGGAGATGTTGAATTGCCAACCAGCAGTCAGCAGCCGGCGATCGGCGAGAGCGGGATGGCTGAGGCTTATGACAAAATTCAAAAGCTCAAACGGCAGCTCGAGTTAATCGGTGGTCTAGATGATGAGTCGATTAGAGAATATGAAGAGATTAAGGTTCGTTATGAATTTTTAAATGAGCAGTATCAAGATTTAACTCAGGCCATCGAAAGTCTGCGACAGATTATTCGCGAGTTGGATGAAGAGATCCATAAGCGTTTTGATGAGACTTTTCAAAATATTAATGCTAAGTTTGGTGAATATTTTCAAGTGTTGTTTGGTGGCGGTAAGGCGAGTTTGGAAAAAATTATGATCGAGATCGAAGATGATGAAGAAGAGCTGGATGAGAGTGGTAAGGTGGTCAACAAGCCCGCCTACGGCGGGTCCGCCGGAGGCGGAAAAGCTAGAATCGGCGACGGTAGCAAGGAATTAGAATATGGCGGGGTGGAGATTAAGGCTTGTCCCCCAGGCAAAAGGATTTCTAGTCTCAACACTTTGTCAGGCGGCGAGCGAGCGATGACGGCGATTGCTTTGATCTGCGCCATTATTGCTTGCAATCCCTCCCCCTTTGTTGTTCTTGATGAGGTGGATGCGGCGCTGGATGAAGCCAATTCAGAACGATTGTCTAATATTGTTGAAACCCTGGCGCACAAAACTCAATTTATTATTGTGACTCATAATCGAACCACCATGGCCAAGGGCGATGTGCTTTATGGCGTGACCATGGGTGATGATAGTGTTTCCAAAATGCTGTCGATTAAACTGGAAGAAGGGCAGCAGTACGCCAAGTAACCCCCTCCGGCCTGCGGCCACCTCCCCCTTAGTAGGGGGAGATAGAACCCCACCCTGCCCTCCCCTCAGAAAGGAGAGGTAGAACCCCATTTTAATTCTCCCCTTAAAAAGGGGAGAATTAAAAAAACCGCGGTGAGGCGGTTGGTACTAATCTTCTTGGCGTTATTTGGCCAAGTCAATTAGTTTATTGAAGACAGTCAGCATATAGACGCGGAAGTCTTCGCGTTTGCTGGCGATCTCCGCAGCCAGCCGGAGACTGCTGGCGTTTTCCCGGATTTCTTCCGGGATTAATTCCAGCAACCGGCGGCAGATGTTTGGCTGTTCGTCAGCCCGGGTTTTGGCCATCAGTCTGGCCAGGCCGTCAGCGTTGTTGATCCGGCCAGTTAGAATCGGCGGTTGATGGTTGTTGGCCCGGTAGATGAACAGCCGACCGGCATCAGATTTTGGTCCGACTTTTTTGAGCCAAAGCACCAAGTTGACCATGCCGCCAACTTCAAGGATCGTCCCCAGCCAATCTTTGACCGCCTGGTAGATCCCTGGTTGGACCAGCGGAAATTGGTCATCGAGTAGTGCGTTCGCCTCGATGATGGCCTGGACCAGCTGGTATTCCAGGTTGACATCAGCCATTTGCCATCGTCGCCCGATCAACTTACCTAGCATGTCGACACTGGTCTCTTCATATCGTCCGCCAGGCAGTGGATGGAGACTGATCAGCCAAACGATCTTACCTGCCCGATCAAGCCGGAAAGAGACCTCATTTAGCGCTGGGTTGTAGATCCACTCCAGCTGTCGTTCGCCGGGCAGGTCAATCTTCTTCTGAGCAGCTAAAGTTGTTAATGGACATTGGCCCATTGGTTCCCCCCTTTGTTGATGAATTATCAATATTACCCGTTGGATGGTTAGCCGTCAAGATTCTTGACTAAAACAAAGTATTTTGGTATCCTGGGGCTACTGTCAAAATTAGGACAATGTCCCTACAATGGGCAAACACGTTGGTTTGCTTTAACCCTAATCCTTAACCTTTCAATTATGTTGATGATTCGTTTAACCCGTTTTGGCCGCAAGAATGCGCCGACTTTCCGTTTAACAGTAGCTGAAAAAACCAAAGACGCCTTGGGCGATGTTTTGGAATTTGTGGGTACTTGGAATCGTCGGGCTAATCCCAAAATTGTTAATTTAGAAACCGAGAGAATCAAATATTGGTTATCTAAAGGTGCCCAGCCGTCAGCTTCGGTTCACAATCTTTTGGTTAGCCAAGGTGTTATTACTGGGGCCAAGGTGCATGCTTTTCGGTTGAAGAAAAAAGAGGCCGCAAAAGGAGCCGAAGAAAAACCAGCGGCAGCTGCTGAGGAAAAATCGGCCGAGGAAAAGCCCGCTGAGAACGAGCCAAAAGTTTAATTGACTAGTTGATTGTTTTGTATATAATATTATCTATCAGGCTGTATTCTCTAATCCCGCTTGGGACCAAAGAAGGGTCGGCAGTCCTGCAATTTAACAATAAAGTAATCTAAAATTCCTATGGAAAAGGATCAGAAGTTTGTTGAGGATGTTGTCAAAGCGATCGTCGGTAATCCTGATGATGTCAAAACCGAACGTAAAGTTGACGAGATGGGTGTTTTAATCACCTTACACGTCAATCAAGCCGATATGGGTTATGTCATCGGTAAGCAGGGTCAAACTGCTCGATCAATTCGTACCTTGCTCAAAATCGTGGGTGCTCGTTTGAATGCGCGAGTTAATCTAAAAATCCACGAACCAGAAGGTTCTCGCCATGCGATGGCTAGCGCTGCTAGCGCCGCTAGTGCTGACGTCGACACTGACTCTATTGATAATCTCAAAATCTAAAATTGTTCATTGAATAAAACGAAGACCGTTGGTGACAAACCGACGGTTTTTGTTTTATAATAGTACACAGTACTGAGTACAGAGTACATCAGCCAAATGTTGCTGGCTGGTCAATTTACTCTGTACTGTGTACTATGTATTAAGTACTATAGCGTATGCAATTCGAAATTATCACAATCTTCCCCCAAATTTTTAGCTCCTACTTTAGTGAGTCGATTCTTAAAATTGCTCAGCAGAAGAAAAAGATTCAGATTAAAATCCACAATTTACGCGACTGTACTCAAGACCGGCATCACACCGTTGATGATAAACCATATGGCGGCGGACCAGGCATGCTTTTGATGGTTGAGCCGTTTTATAAATGTTTAGAGAAGATAAAAAAGGGCAAAAAAAGTTTGGTGATAATGTTCGATCCGGCAGGGAAAAGGTTTAATCAGAAAATGGCGCAGAAATTTTCTCAACTTGATCAATTAGTTATGCTTTGCGGCCGGTATGAAGGTTTTGATGAGCGGATCAAAAAACTGGTTGATGCGCGAATTTCGGTTGGCGATTATGTTCTCTCTGGCGGCGAGATTCCAGCCATGGTGGTAGTTGAGGCGGTTTCGCGCTTAATCCCCGGAGTTCTGGGTAAACAAGAATCGCTTAAGGAAGAAACTTTTTCCAAAGAATTAGAATATTTTGCCGAGTACCCGCAGTACACTCGGCCGGAGGTTTTTAAAGCGGGTAAGCAGTCTTGGCGCGTACCACCGGTTTTACTTTCGGGCGACCACCAAAAAATTACTGAGTGGCGGAGGAAAAATCGGAAGAAATAATATTTAGTATGCAGTATGCAGGGGTTGAATCTCGTTGTCCGTGGGCGTTAATTCCCGCATACTGCATACTTATGTAAATCAGTCTGAACTCTAAGTTTATTAGAATGAGTATATTATCAAAAAAGTTTATCGTTTTATTTACCGGCGTGCCGGGTTGTTCCAAAACGCCGATTGCTCATTATTTGAGTTGGAATTTGAATTTGCCGATTTTTAGTAATGACATCATGCGGACCGAAGTGATTGAAGACCACGGCGCTTTTGATCAGGCTAAATATTTGGTCATTCGTGACCAACGCTTGGCAGAGATTTTAGCTAAGGGAGATAGTTTTATTTATGATGCGAGTGTTGATCGGGTTTGGCCAGAATTAAAGGCCAAGTTGGTCGAAGTCGGTTACGAATATTTTTTGATTAATATTGAGCTATCCCCCAAATTTCTTCGCCAGTTGTACCAAAGTAAACAATATAACTGGGCGCTGGAATATCTGGATAAACATCTGGGTGATCATCGACAGATTTTAGATAATTATTCCAAGGATATTAGTTTTGAGATTAAGGAGCCAGATTTTGCCAATCGGTTGGAGTTAGCTCAACAGGCGCTAGCGGCGTGGTTAAAAAAATAACAGGTATTATTTTATTAGCAGGTAGGTTACTTTTTTGTAGCCAAAAAAGTAACCAAAAAAGCTTTGGGGCTCATCAGGCGCGATTCGTTGTTCATCCCCAGCTCGTTCTACCCGCCTCGCTCCTCGGCGTAATCAAAAAAGGTCGGAGCTCGGCTTCGCGCCGTATTCGCCCCAAACCCCCATTAGGTTTATGTTGTTATAATAATTAGTGAATAAAAAAAAGCCACGGGGGTGGCTTTGAGCGGTAGAGTAACCGGTGTTAGACGGTTTCGTCAGCGACGCCGATGTAGATCAGCGTCATGGTCATGGTCGCGAGATGCAGCTGCAGGGCCGCATCGTAGCCGTCCATGGCCAGGACGACGATGGCTTTGACCTCGAATCCGTCGCGGTCGGCGGCTATGTGTTCCGCTTCGGCTTTGTCGCGGCAGTTGGCCACGAGTAGGTCATTTTCGCGCGCATCGACGCCTGGTTTGCCTACCTGGTACCAGGTGCCCAGGTGAAATTCCGTTTGGTGTTCCGCCAGATAGGCGATGAACGCCAACACACTCGGTCGTTCTTTGGGCATAGTGCCCTCCTTGGTGTGAGAAATGGATTAGTAACTGTAACACGGACAATCAATTTAGTCAAGGGTTTGGACAATGGTTATTTTACTATTTAGGTTATAAATTGACTGGGTATAATTTGTGCATTATTGGCTTGTTGTCTCACCCTTGACAGGGTCTAGCAAAGGTATATAATGAGAGGGCTTTAAAAATAACCCGCCTATGCCCTTTTAGGGCACCGGCGAGGCAAGGCATAAAAAGTTCCATAAAAACATTATTACAATTCATCTAAACTTTCCCCTGACAGGGGAAAAGTAGACGGAAAAACAGTGATGGCTGAGTAGACATTCCCCAGTGGAAGTCGTTGATTTGGCCCGCACTGTTTTTTCGTCTCTTAATTTGATAAAAAATTAAGAGGTGAGAAAAGGAACATTGACAATCGAAAAGTGATAGTAAATCGTAAGTGCGAAGTAACCTATCTATTCAACTTTATTTTCTCTTATAACTCTACTGAGAGAGTTAAACCCGTAGACTCTACGGGGTAAACATTAGCAACTGGTGTTGTTAGTGTACGGACAACTTATCAGTATTTAACTGAGAGTTTGATCCTGGCTCAGGATGAACGCTGGCGGCGTGTCTAAGGCATGCAAGTCGAACGCTTTGGCGCAAGCCAAGGAGTGGCAAACGGGTGCGTAACACATTGGTAACCTACCTCTAACTCAGGCATAATTCCGAGAAATCGGAACTAATTCCTGATAGTCATGGGGGGACTTAAGTCATTCCCATGTAAAGATTTATTGGTTAGAGAGGGGCCTATGCCCTATCAGCTAGTTGGTAGTGTAAGAGACTACCAAGGCAACGACGGGTAGCGGGTGTGAGAGCATGACCCGCCTCACTGGGACTGAGACACTGCCCAGACTCCTACGGGAGGCTGCAGTCAAGAATATTCCCCAATGGACGAAAGTCTGAGGGAGCGACGCCGCGTGCCGGAAGAAGGCCTTCGGGTTGTAAACGGCTTTTCTTAGAGATGAATATTTGACAGTATCTAAGGAATAAGAGGTTCCTAACTCTGTGCCAGCAGGAGCGGTAATACAGAGACCTCAAGCGTTATCCGGATTTATTGGGCGTAAAGAGTCCGTAGACGGTTTAATAAGTCAATGGTCAAATCCTGGAGCTTAACTCCGGAACTGCTGTTGAAACTATTAGACTAGAGGCCGGGAGAGGCTAGCGGAATTGCCGGTGTAAGGGTAAAATCTGTTAATATCGGCAAGAACACCAAATGCGAAGGCAGCTAGCTGGAACGGCCCTGACGTTCAGGGACGAAAGCGTGGGTAGCGAATGGGATTAGATACCCCAGTAGTCCACGCCGTAAACTATGGGTACTGGACATTGGCAGTATCGACCCTGTCAGTGTCGTTTAACAAAGTTAACACCTTAAGTACCCCGCCTGGGGAGTACGAGCGCAAGCTTAAAACTCAAAGGAATAGACGGGAACCCGCACAAGCGGTGGAGCATGTGGTTCAATTCGACAACAAGCGAGGAACCTTACCAAGGCTTGACATCCTGGGAATCTGCCAGAAACGGCGGAGTGCCTTCGGGAACCCAGAGACAGGTGCTGCATGGTTGTCGTCAGCTCGTGTCGTGAGATGTACCGTTAAGTCGGGAAACGAGCGCAACCCTCATTCTGTGTTACAAGTGTCACAGAAAACTGCCCAGCCCCTAGCGCGCTGCGCGCGCTAAATTCAAAACTCAAAAATCAAAATGTAAAATTAAGGTGTCCCCTTGGGACAGTTTAATTAAAATGCGCCAAAGGCGCATACCAAAGTTTTGATTTTTGCATTTTAAATTTTGAATTTAGCACGAGCGAAGCGAAGTGCGTTGAGGGCTGGGAGGAAGGGGAGGATGACGTCAAATCAGCATGGCCCTTACGCCTTGGGCGACACACGTGCTACAATGGTCGGGACAATGGGTTGCCAAGTCGCGAGACGGAGCTAATCCCATCAAACCCGGCCCCAGTTCGGATTGAAGTCTGCAACTCGACTTCATGAAGCCGGAATCGCTAGTAAACGCGTATCAGCCATGGCGCGTTGAATACGTTCTCGGGTTTTGTACTCACCGCCCGTCACGTCAAGGGAGCCGATAATACCCGAACTTCGGTGTAACCGGAGGAAGGTAGGATTGGTGACAGGGACGAAGTCGTAACAAGGCATCCGTAGCGGAAGCTGTGGATGGATCACCTCCTTTCTAAGGAGATATGGTGAGCAAATGCACCAATTAGTCGAACTTTTTACTCTTGAGTAAAAAGTGTGGTTATTTCGGATACTGCGGTTTCTATCACTTTTTGGTTGTTAAATTAGAAGCGCTTCTTAATGGAGCGTTTTTAAGTAATTAATGGTATTGATTTTTTTTATAAATTATATTAGACTGTAATTCGTGTTGTTTGTATAATCAATGGAAGCAATTTGGGTCTGGTGTAGAGTGGGCGTATAGCTCAGCTGGTCAGAGCGCGTCACTGATAATGACGAGGTCCCTGGTTCGAGCCCAGGTACGCCCACTTTGTACCAGATAGTTGTTAAGATAGCTGAAGTGTTGAAGTTTTTATCCGTTGAGGATGAATTTTGGACTAAAAACTACATTGTTTCCCTTACACAAATGCCGAGAATTTTTGCCGAGGTAGCTCAGTGGTAGAGTCCCTTTACAAATGCCGAGAATTTTTGCCGAGGTAGCTCAGTGGTAGAGCGAAGGACTGAAAATCCTTGCGTCGGCAGTTCAATCCTGCCCCTCGGCATTTGTAAAGGGATAAACTCCGGACTAGCAGGAATAAATTTATAGAAAATCCTGGAGCCTGCCCTGAGTTCCGATGACAATCGGGACGAACGGGTCGGCAGTCTGTCATCCTGAGCGAAGCGAAGGGCTGCCCCTCGGCATTTGCGTGGGGGAGACTCTGGATCGAGTTTTCTGCGTTTATTGCCTGAACATTATTTTTTTATCGGGGTGTAGCGCAGTTTCGCCCAGAGGGCGACCGCCCTTTGGGCGGGGCTAGCGCGTACGAATTGTTCCTTCAATTTTTATCGCCGGGGTGTAGCGCAGTTGGCTAGCGCGCCGCGTTTGGGACGCGGAGGTCGCAGGTTCGAGCCCTGTCACCCCGATAAAGATATATGTTTTTTATTTATATTTTAAAAAGTCTAAAGAACGGTAAATCTTATGTTGGCGTAACATAGAAATTACCGGGAAAAAGATTAGCGGAACATAATTTGGGGAGTAATAGTTGGACTAGTCAGAATAGACCATTTGAGTTAGTTTATTATGAGAGTTTTTATTGTCAAAAGGATGCTTGGCAAAGGGAAAAATTTTTAAAATCCGGTGTAGGTAATAAATTAGTTAAGCTGATTATAGAAAATTATTAGCTGAGTAGAGTGGTATCTAGCTATGGTATGGCGTACAGTTTCGCCCAGAGGGCGACCGCCCTTTGGGCGGGGCTAGCGCGCCGCGTTTGGGACGCGGAGGTCGCAGGTTTCCCCCTACGGGGGACCACCCGTAGGGTGGCAAGCCTGCCCTGAGTGACCTCGATAAAAAATATAGTACTGAATAAAATCACTCCTCGGGGTGTTTTTTGTTTAATCATTTAGATTGGTTGCCAAAAAAGGCCGAATAGCCTAAGATAAATTTAAGACTAATTTTTATTAATAATATGGTAAATAAACCAAAAAATATGCGAGAAGGTGGACCAAGATTTGGCGAAGATTTTAACCCCGATATGACTAATCGGTTAGATGTTAAAAATATCAGAAAAGGAAGAATTGATGATTTATCTGAAGGTGATATTCCCGACATTGGCCTCGAACAAAAATATGTGGATCGCGCCGATGTCGTTCGGCTGCAAGATCTGCCTGAATATATTGACCTCAGTTGGCAAATTAGAGATCAACTTAAATCAACCGTTGAAACCCAAGGTTGGCCCGAATGTCCCAAAGATGTTCTAAAGGTTGAGGATCTTTTTGAGGCTGCTCGCGCCGAGGTGGCTCAACGATGGCTTAGCACGGCGGCCGAAGTTTTGGGCCAGCAGGCGGCTAAGTGGCTAGCAGGTATTCCGGACAATGAAGAGAATAAAGAGCTTAGAAAAGCCCTCGCTTCGCCTGGTTTATTGGAAGAAAATTTGCGGGTTCAGGATCTGAGTAATTTTGAGAATTTGCGCGAAGCAATCCCTGAGGCTTGGCGGAGTTTAGTGCTGGCTTCTTCGGAGCGGCAGCTAGCGGCGGTAGTTTTAATGAGACGTTGGATTAAAGAACTACCCGAGGCGAGTTTAGAAAAAATGGGTGTCGGTCGCGCGGAAATCCAACTGATGCTTGATACCGCTGGTATGGTTGGTAAATTTATCGACCAAGCCTACATCAAACAGATTGAGTTAGCTGATGCGCCGGGCGGATCAGAAGAAACTACATTGGGTTTACGCGCTGGCGCTAAATACATGTATGATCTCCAGTCTAATCCAGCGAGTGATGCGGTGAATAAGAAAACCTATAAAGATGTCTTTGCTACTGAGTGGCCGCGGCTGGTTAAACGATTGGAAGTTTTAGCTGATCGGACAGATGAATTATTAACTGATGGCAAAGTACCCGAGACTTATGCTGGTTTGCCAGCTTATCTGCGCCAGATGACGCAGGTCTATAACTCCGATAGCGTTTCGCCTAAGCAATTAGAAAAAATGTGGAGTGAGCTAGAGGCGGGTTATATTAAACTGGCCGAGACCGGTTGTCCAATTATTATAATTCCTCAGGGTTGCGCGATGGTGGCTGGTGAAGCTGATAAAGTGGATGTGGAGATGCGGCTTGGTTTTCAAACTCCCGAGACTAAAGAGCTGGGCCAAGTATTAAATGAGCTGCGGCCGCTAGCCCAAGAAATAGTTGATGCTAATAAGGCAGCGCTCAAAGAACCATATCAAGTGCCGCCGATTGTTTTGACTAACCAGCCGTTTGCTTTTGGTCCGGATGCCCATTTTATGACTGAAGGTGAATCAGGTACTGAGGCGATTGTCTCTCATCTAAATGTTACCCGGGAGACAGTGATCGGTCGCAAACTGCCGTTGATTAAAAAAACTATTGCTGGTGCAGAATTAGATCAAAATTCTTTTGTTAATAGTTCTAGTAAAGATACGGTTCTCCACGAGCTTGGTCATACAGTGATGGCCGAAGAAGATAGCCACGTCAAAAGGCGGCGGGGCGTTAGTGATGAAGCGGCAGTAGTTGAAGAACTAAAAGCCGAAACCGTGGGTGTGGCTTTATTAATGCGTAAGCTGGAACAAGATAAGCCAGCTGATGCTGATAAAATTATTGAGCAGCAGTTATTAGCTAAAATAGCCGCCTTGGAAGAGTATCTACTCACCAACTCGGGTGAAAAGGGTAGCGAAGGCGAACGCTATTATTATTCGGCCGTGGCGATAATTAAAGAGTTGTTGGACCGGCAGGTATTGGTGCCGGCGGGTGATAAATATCAAGTGACTGATGCGCGGGCCGGCATGCAGGCAATTGCGGCGATGGGCATGGATGTTATTAATCGATTTTATACTAATATTAAAGACGATCCAGCCACGGTCAGAAAAGGGGTTAAAGAGCATATTGTCGGTATTCGGAAGCAGGCTCAAGACGAAGCCGTAGCTAAGTTTATCAAACTAGTTAAAGAGTAGATTAACAGCTTTGCCTAAAAAAATCCGCCAATGTTCGTTGGTGGATTTTTGTTTCACTAGGTGCGATGTTTTGATAATATATTGTGTCTTGTCATATTTTGTGATATTTTGGAATAGCTTTCTAGAATAGAATTTGAGCTCATTTATTTGAGCGAGTGTCGTCTGCCTTTATAAAAGATTGGTAGCCATTTTGCGGGTATAGCACAACGGCTAGTGCATCAGTTTTCCAAACTGAAAATACGGGTTCGATTCCCGTTACCCGCTCCAGCTAAATTGATCTAATTATCCAGTTCTTAGATGCGGGCCGGTAAACTGATAAGGTGGGTTCTCACCCTAACGGGTGATCCCCCGTAGGGGGAGATTCCCATTACCCGCTCCAGTCAGTCGGGTGTTATTAAGGGATAATCAAGGTAAAGTTGGGTGAATTGATGCCTAAAAAGGGTTAAAACTATTATCAAAAACTAATTAGCAGCCGTGGCTAGAAAAAGCCGCGGTTGTTTTGTTACCCTTGACAATTTTGGCTGGTTCTGCTAAGATAGCGGATCAGAAAATCCCTAAGGTATATTAGGGGTTTTTAAATAAAATTATGGAATACCTGAGACGTTTTGTTAAAACAGCCAAAAAATACCTAAAAATAGCTCAAAATAAGCATTTGGAGATTGGGGTTTTGGCGATAGTTATCTTTGAGTTTGCCTTTCCGCAAGTGAGCCTCGCCCACTCGCTTCGGCAGACCGGTGCGATTGATGCTGATACCCCGGTTTTGGAGCTAAGTTTATTTACTCCCGCCTTAGCGGCTGAGCCAGAAGAGTTCGTTAATTCTCTGCCAGAAGCCGCGCCTAAGCCTAAACGGGTGATTTGGGTGACGGTCACGGCTTATTCCAGCACGGTTGATCAGTGTGATGATGATCCGTGTCGAACCGCCAATGGTTTTAACGTTTGTCTCCATGATCAAGAGGACGTGGTGGCGGCTAATTTTTTACCCTTTGGCACCGAGATCAAAATGCCGGATTACTTCGGCGACCAAGTTTTTACTGTCCAAGACCGGATGAATGCCCGCTATGATTATCGAGTTGATGTCTGGATGAAGAGCCGTGAGGCGGCTAAAGCGTTTGGTGTTCGTCGGTTGAGAGTGGAGATTTATTAACCCTTAGAAAAAAATATTAAGATTAAAACCGCCGTTGAGGCGGTTTTTTAAAGTTGTTACTTTTTTATAACTAAAAAAGTAATCAAAAAAGTTTTGGGGGCGTTTGAGGCGCGGGCGTTGTTCATTTTTATTCCGTTCTACCCGTCCCGCCCCTGGGGAAAGATCAAAAAGGCCGGGGCGGGACTTGGCGCCGCAAACACCCCCAAACCCCCATTGGATCTATTACCCCAGAGCTTTAAAATAATAAATCTGGTGAGCTCGCTTGCGATGATGGATGTCCTTCTCCCCTATCCCTTTTTTCTAAAATATCCTATAATTAGATTAGAATCATTTTAAAATCCATATGCAAAACAAAATCAAATTGATCTTATTTTCAGCTTGTTTAGCTATTTTATTATTCAATAGTTTAGCGGTTCTAGCGGCTGATGAGGTGAAATGTCCAGAAGGCACACCAGATGGAACGATCTGTTTAGGCGATCCTATGGGCTATCGCAGTTATAATGACTCGGCTAGTGATGACACGGCGGCGCGGCTAACCGGTTTTGCTGCTCAGGTTGCTTATTTTATGATCTTTCCAATTGGCGCGTTAGCCTTTTTGGCTTTTGTGCTGGGTGGTTTTTATTGGATTTTTTCCGGTGGCAATGAGGAGCGAGTCAAAAAAGGTCGTGAAATTATGGTTTGGTCGATTATTGGAATTATAGTGGTTTTTTCTAGCTATGCTATTTTAACTTTAGTGTTTAAAACTATTACTGGTAGCGGTTAGTAGTAAGTGATAGATATCAAATAAAAATTAAAAGGCCGCCTGGTCGGGCGGTTTTTTAGGTCAATAAAGCAATAAAACAAGAAAGCATACGGCCTCGTTTTTCGCCGAATTGGCGGATCACTCGGCCTAAAAAATAAAACAAGAAAACAAAAAAGCAAGAAAACAAGGCTGATAACCTTGCTTTTTTGTTTAGCCCCGATGTTATGTCGGGGCGTATGCTTTTTTGTTTTTTTGCTAATTTTGGCCATTTTTTGGTTTAAATCATTGACTTTTATCTCTAAATATGCTATCATATAAAGTTAGTCTCAAATTAGCTTTCGGGCTAAAGCGAGTCTGACTGTCCCTTGAAAAAGGCGGATTTTGGGTCGTTTCGACGACTTTTTAATCTGCTAAATATATAAGCGTGAGAATATAACGGCTAGAGGGTGGTCCTTTGGTCGTTTCAGAGTTTATAACAGGATAGAAACGGAGGATACGAAAATGTCCGAGGACAAGAAAACCGCTTCGGCGGCAAGTGAACCTGCGTCTGGTGTCCAGAGCTTTCTGCGTCATTTTGTACCGGATGCTGGCGATTTCACGGTAGCGGCTATTGCCGCCTTCGTACTTGATCGCCTATTCGGCATAAAACAGACAATCGCTGGCGCCGGAAAAGCGCAAGCGGTTGGTACTGTTGGCGGACTCGGTTTCGGAGACGAAGCCGCCTCGATGGAGGTTGAAGCCAAGAAAGCGCATACCCTCATGGAGGGAAGCGTTATCGTGGACAAAGAGCTTCCGCCGGCGCGTGAAGGTGCTCAGCTGAGAACCAAAAAAGAGACCGTCAAAGTCTTTAAACTTGATGAAGCGGCTCTGAAAGCGGCCGATGAGGCTTTCAACAACTGGTATACCCATCTCCCAACCTGGGCGCAGGATCATTTCCGGCAGGTAGTCGCTGCGACCAAGAGTCGCGACGACTTGCCGTATTTGTATCTGCTCATGGGAAGTTGGGGCAAGGAGCGGCAGGACGATTGGCAACGAACGCAGTATTGTTTGGACCACGGCTGGATCAAGCGGTCTCCCTTGCGGGGTTTCGCGACGGCCATGTCCAATCATTTGCAGTCGTCCATGATGTCCGCGCTAATGCCCAAGAAGAAGTAACCAACGAATCAACTCGATAGCAACGAACGAAGGAGTACTGCCATGTCCGAGAACATCAAGCCCACAGCCGATCCCCTCGGCGAAACGAAAGATCCGTACGTTCAGTTTTTCACCATGCTCCTCGCCTGGCTCGGAATCGAAGACGACAAGCCGATGACCCGCAAGCAGAAAGTACTCGCCTGGTTGGTCGGCGGTGTTTTGGCCCTGTTTCTCGAGGAAAAGGTGACCAAGGTCGTCAAGGAGCTGGGCGCACTCCTCGGTCTTACCGAGGACAAGGTCAAAGGCATCTCCCTCTACCTGGCCGATCTGGCGGCGCGAATCGCCAAGCGCGGTTGGGGGGCGGTGACCCTGACTCTCGCGACCATCCTGGTCTACCCGTTGATTATCATCATCGGGCTGACCCTCACCCCGCTCCACTTCAGCGTCACCTTTATCGTCGGTCTGTTTCTGGTGCTACTTTGCCTTTGGGCAATCGGCCGTGCGTGGGGCCTGCCCACGGGCATGTGGCCCAAACGCCTCGCGGCGTCCGGCGTCCGGTTGGTCCTGGTGATCCTGATTCTCGGCCTTTTTCCTTCGGGGATTTGGGTCCGGGTCTGTGGCCACAACACCCCGTTCTGGTGGGCAACTGATCAAGTTAATCCGGCCCAGACGGTGGCAACCGAGATCGCGGCGGAGTACGCCGACTACGAGCAGGCGCTGAAGATTGTCCGGCTCGAGGCAATCCGCACCAAGATCTAGGCGGGCCAGCCGCTGTCCGAAGAGGAGATTGAGCTTCTCGAACGGACGGCCGGCGGTCTGACCGGTGAAGCCAAGATTGGTCTGGATAAGCTGATCGAGCTGGCCAAAAAGCAGCTCGAGTCGCTCAAGACCAACTCCGCGGCGAAGCAGACAGCAACACAAACCCCAAACCCCGTCTGGAACGGGCCGTACAGCTTGCCCAAAAACGAAGTCGTGCGGACCGTCTGGATGGACCCGTTGCGGGCACCCAAGCTGACGGTGTCGGTCCATTCGGGCAAGGTCTTTGCCCTTCAGGGATCTGGAGAAAAGACCGAATTGCCTCCCGGTGAATCCACCTGGAACGTGTCCGCTTCTGGTCGCTACAAGCTGATGGGTGCCAGTTCCGGCGCTTCGGCGTCGGTCTGGTATCCGCGGGGCTTGGAAGACCAAGCGGATCCGTTGCCCGACAGCCCGGCTGGCCAGCTCGCTCAGGCGCAGGCTGATCAGGCTGCAGCGCTGGAAACGGCGCTGGCCGAAAACCGTCGGCTCAAGGAGGACGCCGCAGTCGAAGCCACGCCGGCTGACATCCAAGCGGCGATGGAAATGATCAATGCCAGCCACGCCAAGGCCAAATCGGACCAGCGGAATCTGGCGATCAAGACCTGGGCGCTGCGGATTGGCATCCCGGTGCTGTTGCTGGTCGTTTGGCTGATCATCCGCCGCCGCCGGCGTCGCGGGCGGACCGAGCAGCAATGCGAGGAACCGCCACGGCGGGGGCCACACGTTCCCGAGTCCGAACCGGACAACCGGTATCCGTGGGAGGAGGATGACGCCTAAGGGGTTGCAATATACCCCCAAAAGCAGGAAGCTTCTAGCTAGTGTTTTCCAAGGAGGATACAACACTAGACAGAAGCCCACCTGCTTCTTTTTTTTGGAAAAATAGTGGTTGTTACTTTTTTATAACTAAAAAAGTAACACAAAAAAGCTTTGGGACTCATCAGGCGCGATTCGTTGTTCATCCCCAGCTCGTTTTACCCGCCTCGCTCCTTGGCGTAATCAAAAAAGGTCGGAGCTCGGCTGCGCGCCGTATTCCAGCCTCGACTAGACGTCGAGTCTAGGCGGGCGCCCCAAACCCCAGTTGGGTTTATTATTCTATATTGTTTGAGTAATAATAAAAAAGTAAGGTTGATTTTTGATAGTTGTTTTGTTATTATAGGGTGAGATTTAATAATTTCGGCCAGGTAGCCAAGTTCCGCCCAAGGCGGATAAAATCCAGGCAGAGGTCTGTCCCCCTGTGGGGGATCTCCCGTAGGGAGACAAAACCTGATCATTGTTTAAATTTTTTTTTCTTTTTCGGCCAGGTAGCCAAGTAGTAAGGCAGAGGTCTGCAAAACCTCTATGCAGGGGTGCAAATCCCCTCCTGGCCTTTTTGGTTTGATAAGTTTAGAAATATTTAACTTTTGGTTTTTTATACTTATGGCATGTTTTATGTCTATGCCCTACAGAGTATAAGAGATCCGAGGTGGTTATATATTGGCTATTCTTCTGATTTGAGTTCCCGTTTTTTAAAACATAATCAGGGTGAAGTAAAATCAACAAAAGACAAAAGGCCGTTAGCTCTTGTTTATTATGAGGCTTATGTTAGTAATTTGGTAGCTGCTAAAAGAGAATATGAGTTGAAACACAATAGCCAGCAGAAAGAAATTATTAAATTAAGAATAGGTAATCACTCAGTTGGATAATCAGGGGTGTCCCCCTATGGGGGATCTCCCGTAGGGAGACAAATCCCCTCCTGGCCTCCAAACCACCTTGAAGGGTGATTTTTTGTTTAGAAAAATTTAATGTTGTTAGGGATAAAGTATTTTTAATTGTCATTCCGAAGGGCTTAGGATGACAAATTAGAGAAGTTAGGCGGTTTTTTTATTTGGTCCGAAATGGTAAAATATACCCATGTCTAAGAAAGGAAAACTAATTGTTATTGACGGCAATGCCCTGATCCATCGGGCGTTCCACGCTTTGCCGCCGCTGACCAGTAAAGACGGGATGTTGGTTAATGCTGTTTACGGCTTTGCTTTGATTTTGCTCAAAATTTATAAAGATCTTAAGCCGGATTATGTTGTCCTGACTTTAGACAAAGGCAAAAAAACTTTTCGTCATCAAGAATATACCGAGTATAAAGCCACCCGCCAAAAACAGCCGGACGAGCTCTATGCCCAGATTCCGGTAGTAGAGCAGTTAGCTCGGGCGTTTAATATTCCGATTTACAAAGAAGATAATTATGAGGCCGATGATTTGATTGGCACAATTTGTCGTCAGACAGATGGGCAGGTAGAAAATATTATTGTTACTGGCGACATGGATACATTGCAGTTGATTAACGATGACACCGCCGTTTTTACGCTCAAAAAAGGCATTAACGATACGGTTATCTACGATGCCGCGGCCGTCAAGGAGCGTTATGGCTTAGCGCCAGCGCAGATGGTTGATTATAAGGGCCTGCGGGGTGATCCATCGGATAATCTGCCCGGGGTCAAGGGTGTGGGTGAAAAAACTGCTACGGAATTGCTGCAACAGTTTGGTACGTTGGAGAACCTGTATCAAGAAATCAAGAAAACAAAAAAGCAAGAAAACAAAAAAGCAAGAAAACAAGAAGGTGAAGAAATTAAGCCACGGATCAAAGAACTGCTGTTAGAACATGAGAAAGATGCCTTATTATCCAAGCACTTAGCGACGATTGTGACTGATGCGCCGATCAAGTTTAATCTTCAGGAAGCGGCGGTGCGCGGATTTGATAATCAAGCGGTGTTTATGCTTTTTCAACATTTGGGGTTTAAATCGCTATTAAATCGATTGCCCGAGCTGAGTGGTAAACAGCAACAAAAGCAGGGAGATTTATTTGCAGTCGGTAGGGGTCAGGGCAGTGCCCTGCCCGTGCAGGAGTCTGGTGCCCGCAGTGATTTTAAAATGCCCAAAGGTTATCATTTGGTTGATGATGCCAAGAGTTTAAAAAGTTTTTTGGTTGAATTAAAGAAACAAGCAGTAATAGCGATTGATACCGAAACCACTGGTTTAAATACCTTGGAAGCTAAGTTGGTTGGCATTGGGTTTAGCTGGCGAGCTGGAGAGGGTTGGTATTTAGCCATCGGCCATCGGCTACCGGCCATCGGCGATGAAATTAAAAAGATTTTAGAAGATAAGAACGTCCAAAAAATCGGTCACAACTTGAAATATGATTTAGAGATTCTGCAGCAGGCTGGGATTGATGTCCAAGGAGTTTATTTCGACACCATGATTGCTTCTTACCTACTTAACTCCGGTAGCCGGGCGCATGATTTGGATACCTTGGCTTTTACGGAGCTGGGGCATGAGATGATCCCGATTGAAAGTTTAATCGGTCCCAAAGGCAAAGACCAGCTGACGTTAGACCAAGTGCCAGTTGAGCGAGTAGCTGAATATTGTTGCGAAGATGCTGATTATACCTATCAGCTTTACCAAAAATTAAGTAATGAAGTGGAGCGCAAAAATATTTTGGGCCTGATGGAAAAAATTGAGATGCCGTTGATTCCGATTTTAGTTCAAATGGAATTAACCGGAGTTAAAATTGATCCTAAATTTTTGGCTAAGCTTGATGCTCGGATTGAAAAAGAGCGTCTGATCGCGGACCAAAAAATTCATCAGTTGGCTGGTACCGACTTTAATATTGATTCGCCGTTGCAGCTTAAAGAAGTATTGTTTGATAAGCTTAAAATCTCTACTGGTGGACTAAAAAAACTCAAGACCGGTATCTCGACGGCTGCGGCCGAACTGGAAAAACTGCGTGGTCGGCACGAAATAATTGATTATATTTCCCAGCACCGCGAGCTCGCTAAGCTCCAGAGTACCTATACTCAAGCTCTGCCCGATCTAGTTGATTCGATTACTGGCCGGGTGCACACTAGTTTTAATCAAACTGTTACCTCAACGGGTCGCCTGTCTTCGTCTGAACCTAATCTCCAGAATATTCCCATTCGGACTGAATTGGGTGGACAGATCCGTCGGGCGTTTGTGGCCGAAAAAGGTTATCAGATCCTGGCGGCTGACTATTCGCAAATTGAGCTGCGGATTGTGGCTTCTTTAGCTGAGGACAAGAAAATGTTGGAGATTTTTCAAAATAATGAAGACATTCATACTGCCACCGCGGCTGAGATCAATGGAGTTAAGCTCTCGGAGGTCACCAAAGAGATGCGCCGCAATGCTAAAGAAGTTAATTTTGGTGTGCTTTATGGCATGGGTGCTTACGGCCTAGCTTGGCGGACTGGTATTTCACGCGAGCAAGCTCAGGAGTTTATCACCAAATATTTTTCGGCTTTTAGCGGTGTCGAGCAGTTTATCCGTGAGACTTTAGCCTCGGCGCGTGAGCATGGTTATGTGGAAACGCTTTTTGGCCGAGTGCGCTATTTGCCTGAGATCAGTTCTGGTCTGGCACAGGTGCGCAACGCCGCCGAGCGGATGGCCATTAACGCACCGATCCAGGGTACGGCGGCTGATTTAATCAAACTAGCCATGATTCAAGTTGATCAGAAGTTAAAGCAAGAATTCCAGCCCGACGAAGTTAAAATGGTTTTGCAGGTGCACGACGAACTAGTGTTTGAAGTCAAAAATAGCGTGGTTAAAAAAGCGGCTAGATTGATTCAAGAAACGATGGAGAATGTTTATAAACTCCGGGTGCCGATTGAGGTTAAAATCGAGGTGGGAGATAATTGGGGCGAGACTAAAGAAATTAAAAATTAAAAATTAAGAATTAAAAATAAAGGTGTCGCTTCGCGACTTTTTTTAATAAAAAACCAGTCGTAATGACTGGGTTGGACACAGCGTGTCTGATAGCGGCTAGGCCGCCAGTTGCCGCAGCAGGGCATGGACAGCCTGTCGCAGCCATTTGGAATCTGGTTGAGACATATCCTTGGTTGCGTCCCGATTTGCCGTCGATCCGTAATAGACCTGGAGTACATGGAAATCGCCTGGACGAGGGCGGTTCCTCGGCGGCCTCATGTGGTTGTCGAGACGATACCAGAAGAAACGATGTCCTTCCCCCGCTTTTTTGAGTTCATTTAAAACATATTTTTGGACCACTTTTTCGAGGTTGACTCCGTGGGGCACGTCTTGAGTGGCAACGAAGACCACTCGATGTGCCCGTGGCATCACCACGTACAGAAAATCCACCTCGATCTTCTGGCTGCCGCGTTTGGGTTTCATAAACCCCTCCTACTTGGTAAAGAACTATTGAGAGTATGTTTAAGCTTAGCCTTTTTAGAAATAATGTCAAATCAAAAAACTGCTGGTTGGCAGTTTTGGCAGGTGGGTATAGTTTTTTAGCGTCATTGCGAGGAGCGACCGCCTTTAGGCGGGAGCGACGAAGCAATCTGGTGGTTTACCCAGGAGATTGCTTCGTCCGCCTGCGGCGGGCTCGCAATGACAGTGGAATTTAATATATTTCCTTCTGATAGCCCCATAAAATCCGCCTAAGGCGGATCACGGGGCAAGTACTCCCTCAGTAGATCTCTTTTTGATAGCACTCCTCACAATAAACTTTCTCCGAGCGATCGGGAGCATAAGTGGTTTCAAATTCATTTTTGCAGCCGGGACGCAGGCACTGGCGGTGCCATAATTGTCGGGGGTTTCTTTGTTTTAGTCTAGCTAAATGCCGACAATCAAAACATTGCCGAGGTAAGGGCACAGTAATCTGTTTATAGAGTTTTAATTCGGCTAGAGTAATTTTGTAATTTTTGCCACAGCTAGCACAAACCAGAATCTCTTTAGTGATATTATCCTCAACTTCTTTAATATTGTTTGGTAATTGGTCGGCGGTTAAGGTGCCTTTGTCATAAATTCCGGGCATTTTATCCTGCCAGTGCCAGCCGCGTTTGAGTACTTCCTCGCGAGTTAAAGGAAAATAGTCATTGGCGATAGTTTCATTATAGCCAAAATAAGAATATTTAGTTGGAAAAAACTCGCCGTATTCGCCGCTACTTTTCGTTTTGGCAATAATTTTTTCTTTTAATTCTCGGTATTCTTTTTCCAAATATTGTTTATTTAAAATACAATATTTGACATTGTGCATGCAGTAACAGCCAAAACAATCGGTGCAACCGATGCAATTTTGGCAATATTCCAGATTACTTGAGCCAGTGCGGCAGGTGCGGGTAAATTTTAAAAAGGTAACGTTGTCACCGACTTCTACTCCACTATAGCAATTTTCCGCACCAAAACCCCAAGCCAAGATGTCGTAACAATTTCGCGCTTTATGAAACCATTGTAAATAAGCGCAACCCTCAACTTCGGTGGCGTCGAAGCAATAATGGCAGTCTTTGGTATAGTAAAAATAATCACCGGTTGAGTTTTCGTTTTTACTGCCATGATAATATTGATAAACTGCCAGCAGTTTGAGCTGTTTAAATTCCCCAAGATATTGTTGCACGGTTTGGTAGCTGCCCAGATCGATGGCTGCCATTTTTTTCCGGTAGTCTGCTTCATTATATGGTTTATTGAGAATACAATATTTAGCATTGCGCAGATTAGTGCAACAAAAACAATCGACGCAATTGCGGCAGTCGTGGATAAAGGAGCAGTCGGAGCAATTAGAGCTATCAGTAGCAAAACGAACATGGTAATTGTTTTCGCCGTCGGTAATCTCGTAGCAAAGCTCAGATTTATGAGTAAAAGAAATATCCAAAGAATATTTATCATAGTTGACGTAGTTGCCGTACAGTACGTCTTCGTTATAATTAGCGCCGGAGACCAAATAGCTGTTTTTATTCCAAGAGGCGCAATTGGTATAGTCGGAGTTGATACTGCCAAAAACCGATAAGGCAAAGGGCGGTACTGTATTTTGCAGTTTTTCATATTGCTCAAAAAATGATCGGTCAGAATCATAATCTTGACCATAAGTGGTAGAGTCCCATTTATCCGTGTGCCAACATTCATAGCAATAAATAGGTGTAGGATGGGTCGGCGGATAAGCAGCGAGAATAGATTTTTTGCACAGACCACAAATAGCTGGATAAAGAACTCTCTCATTGCGATAGGCCATGAGGTTTTGCAGTCGGCAGGGAAAACACATAGTTGGTTCTGGCACTTCCATTTTGCGATAAAACTGCCGATCGGCCTCGGTAATGGTGAAATTTTGTTGGCAGTTTTTACAATTGGGCATAGGTCTTTATTGTCATCCCGACCGAAGCCCCGACGTAATCGTCGGGGCGGAGTGGAGGGATCTAATGGGATATTCCGAGAATATTGGTAATTAACCATTAGATCCCTCGACTCCGCTTACGCTTCGTTCGCGATGACGGGAAGTTTAATATATTTCCTTCTGATAACACTCTTCACAATAAACTTTTTCTGGCCGGTTTGGAGAATAAGTAGTTTTTAGCATCTTGCCGCATTTAGAACAGGTATGATCATAGAGTACGCGGGGATTTTTGCGAGCCAAACGAACCAGTAGTCGGCAGTTAAAACATTGGTCGGGTAGGGGCAGATTGAGGGTTTTATAAAACTCCAATTCCTGACTAATGATTTTGTAATTCTTGCCGCAGTTGGTGCAGACTAAAATTTCTTTGGTAATATCATTCTTGATTTCATTCAAATCATCTGGCAATGGGCAGGAAGCGGGTTGGTATTTAGAGTCATCGTCTTCCCAGCGAAAGCCAAGTTTTAGCGCCTTTTCCTTAGTTAGTGGGTAATAGTCTTGCGCAAATGAATCAGTATAAGGAACGTGGGAAAGGTGGGGCGGGAAAAAACGGCCATATTCACCGGCTTGCCCCGTTCCGTTATACGGGGTTTGGCGCATGTGGGCGATTATTTTTTCTTTAAGCTTGGCGTATTCTTCTGGTGAGTATTGTTTATTGAGGATGCAATATTGCTTTTTATTTAGACAGGCGCAGCCGAAACAGTCATGCGAGCCGTTCTGACACATATCGCAGTATTCCATATTCTGGACAGTGCTCCAGACTTGGTTGCAGAACTTATTATTAAACGAGCGGGTGCCAGAACTGGCAGTATAGTAGACTAGCTCTATTCCATCTGAGCCAAAATGGTCGACATCAAAACAATCTTTGCCGCTATTAAGCCGGGTGACGTATTTGCAATCCTCATTTTCGAAGCAGTCATAGGCGTATTTAGAATTTTTACAGCGAGTCAAATAATCGCCAGAGCAATTAATATTATTAAATCCTTGGCAGTATTTATGAATCGCTTGTTTTTTGAGCTCCTTTAATTTTTGAGTGCTCTGGTCATAGATTGTTTTGGACCGCAGATCAATCTGGGCTCTTTTGGCGCGATAGTCGGCTTCGGTTAGTTGCTGGTTATTGATACAGAATTTTTGATTACGTAGATTGGTACACAACAAACAGTCACTGCAGCCGTGGCAATCCCAGAGAAAAGCCGAGTCGCGGCAGACTTTGCAGTTATCGCTAGCAATTACGCCATAACATTGGTCGCAATTGATGCAATCGTAACATCGTTCAGACGAATATACCTCAGTGCAATCAAAAAGATTATACGATTCGCGAATAAAGCTGGAATAATAACAATCTTCGCATTCAAAAGCGCTAAAAACCAGGTAGCAGTTTTTAATCGCCGTGACGGCGTTACAATAGTCGCTGTTAAAAACCGTACCTTGAGTAATAAAAAGGCTCGGTCGAGCTGATATTTTTTGGAGTTCACCCCATTGTTCAAAAAACGGGCGAGAGAAGTCAAAATCGCGGCCGTTTTGAAGTTGATTCCAGCTGTCGCCATACCAACAGTCTAGGCAATAAACCGGAAAGGTAGTGTGAGCACCATAGCTAGACATATGCTGTCTACCACAAAGGTCGCAGGGTCGGAAGTGCAGGCTGCGTTCGCAACGCCAACAAAGGCGCAGCTGCTGGCGGCAAGCTGGGCACTCGACCGGCTCGGGTACATTGATTTTTTGATAAAAAATCCGGTCGTCAGGCTCGATGGTAAAGTTAGATTGGCAGATTAAACATTTAGGCATACTTAGTTTAACCTAGCATATTTAGTTGATTTTCGCTAGATTTTGAGCTAAACTGTTGTTATTGTCATTGCGAGGAGCTCCCCGATTTATCGGGGGGCGACGAAGCAATCTGGTGGATTATTCAGGAGATTGCTTCGCTACGCTCGCAATGACGGTCAACCAAATATGATTTTCTTCCTCTACGGGCCGGATACCTTCCGGGCGCGGCAAAAATTAAATGAGCTCAAAGAGAAGTTCGTCAAAGAGGTTGACGAATCGTCTTTAAATTTAACTTATTTGTCAGGCAAAAATTTGGATATTGCTCAATTTAACCAGGCGGTCGCCACTCCCCCGTTTTTGGCGCGTAAGCGGATGGTGATTATTGATAATTTATTATCCAACGAGCCGGACCAGGAATTGACCAAACAGATTTTGGAAATTCTGGGTAAGGAAGATTTGATTAAAGATATTTTGTTAATATTTTTAGAGACTGATGATTTTAAAAGAGACGGTGTTCTATCCAAGCGTTTAATCAAAGAAAAATATGCTCAGGAGTTTGAGTTATTAAAAGACAGTGAGCTTCGTAATTGGTTGCGGGTGGAGTTTAGAAATCGTGGTGGTAAGATTAGCTCGACGGCTTTAGAACGGTTAGCTGGTCTGGTTGGTAATGACTTGTGGCAGCTTAATTCAGAGATTGATAAATTAATAGCTTACGCTGGTGATAATTCTATTGAAGAAAAAGATGTCACCGAATTAGTTAGGGGTAGATTCGATGATAATATTTTTCATCTAATTGATGCGATTGCTGCCAAAAATAGTCGATTAGCCCACCAGCTGCTGTCGGAACAGTTTGATTCTGGCGCTGATGAGCTTTATATTCTGACCATGCTCACCAGACAGTTTCGGATTTTGCTTCAGACTCGGGAGCTAGCGGAAGCCAATCGTCAAATAACTAAAACTCAGGTGGCTAGTCAGCTGGGTGTACACCCGTTTGTTGCCCAGAAGGCTCTTGGCCAAATCAAAAATTTTTCGGCGGCTAAGTTAAAAGATATCTATAGACAATTGTTAGACGCTGATGTTAGAATAAAGACTAATTACGCCACTGTGCCGGTAATTTTTGATCTTTTATTAAGTAAAATAATAAATTAACTATGTGTTTACAAAAAATCAAATCGCATTTTATTAAACCGTCGCTCGTTAATACTGTTTTATTATCTTTAATTCTGATTTTTTTGGTGGTTGTGGCTGGGCTGATGTTTTATCAGATTACTTGGCCAACATCTAAAAGTGGCACTAATGAGATCCAGTATGTCGAAACTAGTCTTAATCAAGACCAGTCGCAAAGCGAGGTAAAGACTGAGCAGCGGGCTGGTTATTTGGCGGTTCAATTTAAAGAAGCAACTAGTCAGCAGAGGATGCAGGAAATCCTAAAAGAGCTAGGGGTTGATAATTATGAGTTAGCTTTTCCGGATATGGACGAATTTAAAAGTTGGTATCGAGTAGCAGTACCTTTGATGAAAAACGCTGAGGACCTGGCAGCTCAATTTAGAAATTATCCGGAGATAGATTTGGCTGAGCCGATTATTGAGTAGTTTAATTGATTTTTAGAGAAATAAAAATGTAGAGGCGTTTAGTAGACGTACCTCTACATTTTTTGGTAGTTTATTTCTTCTTGAGGGTGTTTATTCTTTTGGTTACTTGCGATTTTATCCGGTTAACTTTATTCTTTTTAAAAATCTTGATTTTAACCGCTTTATCGACTGATTTTTGCAATTCTTTAAATATTTTTTCTGCTTCAGCGATGTTTTTGTTACCCAGGGCCTTCTTGATCTGTTTACCTAAGAGCTCAATCTTGGTTTTGATCTGAAGATTATGGGTAGTGCGTTTGACTGTTTGACGTCGATCTTTTTTGGAAGCTTCTTTAATTGGCATATGCTAGTGGTTAGTGGCTAGTGGTTAGTGCCCAGCAGCCGGAAATAGTTAGTTTTTTAATAGTATAAAGTAGGCTTAGTTTAGCGGATTTATTCTATTCAGTCAAGATTTAAATCAGTAGGTTTTAATTAGTTAGCAGCTGGGAGCAACTTTCACAAAGTGGGTGGCTTGGTTATTAGCACTTTGATTTTTATAGCTTTTAAAATTATTTTACTATTTATTTATATTATTCTTCCTTGGGTTTATCAATCTCCGGAATTTCCGTTTCAGTCCCCTGCCCAGCAATTTTGATGATGTCTTTATCAATCTGGCGAAACTCGTGCGAACCTTTGTTATAAGCTGATACGGTGGTAGTTAAGTTTTTGCCTAGTGAATCCCAATAAGTTTGATAGTTGCTAAGATGTTTTCCTAGTTTATTAACCTGCTTAATAATTTCTTGCGTTTTTTCTTCAACCTGCAGCGCGCGCAGACCCTGTAAAACAGTTTGTAGATAAGCAAAAAAGGAAGTTGGTGAAACAATAATGACGTGTCTTTGTTTAAAAGCGTATTCAATCAAATCAGCAGTATTAACTTTGATCGCGCCGACTTGGTTAATCAATAGATCATAAAAAACTCCTTCGGATGGAATAAACATAAAAGCAAAATCCATCGTGTTTTCATTTGGTCGAATATATTTTGCCGTTTCGTCAATCCGGTTTTTGAGATCTTGTTTAAATATTTTTTCTAGTTCTTCTTTTTTGCTAACGTCGCGTTCTTCCAAAATTTTATTATAATTTTCTAGTGAGAATTTAGAATCAATGGGAATAATTTTTTCTTTAATAAAAATTACCGCGTCAACGATTTCGCCATTCTTGAATTTATATTGCATTTGATACGAGGCTGGTGGTAAAATGTTTTTAAGAACAGTTTCTAAATAATATTCGCCCAGGATGCCACGCTGTTTTGGATTTTTGAGAATATCTTGAAGATTCTGCAGTTGATCGGCAAAGCCCTCAACGCGTTTGCCAGTTTCTTTAACCAGTGAGAGCTCTTGAGTGATCTCTTTAATTAGTTTTTGCGATTCGGTAAACTGAGTCCGGACGGAGTCGTGCATTAATTTTGATGATTCGCCAATTCGCGTATCAATTGTGCGGGTTAGCTCATTTAATTGATTTTGAATCAACACTAAACCACTGTCGTTTTGGTTAGCCGGCTTTTTTTTCAGCAAAAGATAAATTAAAATAACAACGGCGCCAGTTAATGCTAGGACAACCAGACCAAAAAGCAGTTCCATAAAATTGATTTTCTATTAATTATCAGCTAGAATTATACCACTAATAATTTGTTTAGCCAAAATTAGATTAAAATTATTTAAAAAGTAGATTAAATAATTTTACGACGCTAGATTTAATCTAATTATAAACAAAAACTTAGTTTGTGCATTGGCAATTCATGAATTTTCCATACAAATTGTTCCACGTGGAACAACTCGGCCCTCATCGTTTAATGGATAGGACGTGGGATTCCGGATCCCAAAATTGAGGTTCGATTCCTCATGGGGGCGGATATTTAAGGTTCTGGCCCTAACGGGCCACCACCCGTGAGGGTGGGATTCCTCATGGGGGCGGTAAGAAAATAAGTAGGCTCCGTCCTGAGCGGAGCGAAGGATTTCATTCCTCATAGAGGCGAATATGCCCCAATAGTTCAACGGATAGAACAAGGGACTCCTAAGCCCAATTCGCCTGATGTCCCCGTAGTTCAACGGATAGAACAAGGGACTCCTAAGCCCTAGATATAGGTTCAATTCCTATCGGGGACGTTAGACGAGTTGGATAAGCTTAAGGCCAGATTTGTGGTCATTTCTAGTGGTAAGGCGGAGACAATGCCCGAGTATTTAATTATTAATCTGTTTAGCTCTTTTTGAGGGCTCGTAGCTCAGTTGGTAGAGCGCCGCATTCGCATTGCGGAGATCAGGGGTTCGATCCCCCTCGAGTCCAAAAAAGCGCTGAACAAAAATTTATGGCTGAAGAACAAGCACCAAAAGATCCAAATTTGAGGCAGGAGATCCGCCAGCGGACCTTGAGCTATGTTATTGCGGCTTTTGGCTTAGTTGCGGGTTTAGCCTGGAACGAAGCAATTAAGGGTCTGATTGACTATATTTTTCCTTTAGAAAATGGTGGTTCGCTAGTAGCGAAGTTTATTTATGCTGTAGTAATAACTGTAGTAGTGGTTTTAGTTACAGTTTATTTAAGCAAAGCAATTAAAAAAGACGATAAATAAGGGCGTATAGCTCAGCTGGTTAGAGCGCTGCATTCACATTGCAGAGGTCAGTGGTTCGAGCCCACTTACGCCCACCAAAGATCACTCTAGAAATGGGGTGTTTTTTGATACTCCTCCCACCCCAAAGACCCCCTCCGGCCTGCGGCCACCTCCCCCTTAGCAGGGGGAGGGAATAAAAAAATCCCCGATGGGGGATATTTGCCTATATTTAGCCCTTTTGAGGCCCATCCTCTTTGACGATGGTTGGATAGGGCCCAATATGGGCATTGAAAGCGGCTCCTGAAAGTTCCAGCGTTGATAGGCAGACAGTTACGCCAGCTTGAAGTGTAACTCTCTGGCCGACGTGGTATTTTCGGAGCCTTTGGCACCACGGGTACTGACGTGGTTTAGGGTATTTTAGTGGGAAGCGAATTTGAAGAGTTCCGACCGTGACTTCGATGGGTTCATCTTTATCCGGGGTGTACTGATATTCAGCTCCCCCTGTCACGATCCCTAAATAACACTGAGACTGATTGAAGTAGTAGACTTTAATTAGTCCACCGTTGTTCTTAATTTCCGGCTTGGTGTTTATTTCTGGATCCAAGAAACTTCCCATTTTTTGCAACCTCCTATTTGTTAATTTAACTTTAATTTTTAATAGCTTTAATGTCAATAGAAATAAAAAACCCCACGAGGTGGGGGGGGGTAGGTGGAGTTTACCAGAAAAGGGTTTACTCCGAGTTGGTTGGCGCGTCGCCGTATTCGCACCAGAATTCGACTGGCTCTTCCTGATCGCAGGCGAGAATGACGCCAGTTCCGGCTTCGAAGACCACGGTTTCGCCGGTATGGACCTTGGTCCAGCGTTCGTCAAAGCGTGGCTCATCCGCCGGAGCGTTCTTGTGAAGAAAGCGAACCTTGAGAGTCCCTTTCAGGACAACCACGGTTTCTTTCTCCCCGACCTCAATCTCATATTCCGGCATGAGGCTGGTGACTGCCCCGTGGCTGAAGCGGCGGTTGTCTTTGCTCATGTGGGCGCTGACAATCCCGCCAGAGTAATAGATCCTCAGATCAGTTGGCTGACAGCCAGCCAACTTTTCTTTGAGAAAAACTTCCCGTTTAAACATTTTGAAAATCCTCCTGGGTTGATTTTTAACTTTAGGACATCGGTTGGTGGATGTCAAATCCGTAGGGGCAGGTCGCGACCTGCCCCTACGGAATGTTCCACGTGGAACAATTGGTTGATAATTTCTGCTGGTTATTTGATTATTTGTTTATATTTAAATTAGATTTTGTGTCGTAAAATAAATTTAGGTTATATAACCTGCGTCGTTTAGCAATAAAAAAAGAGGGAGTGGGTACCCTCGCTGGCCAGCAACGTGGTGCTAGTCAGTCTGTTGTGCCGGAAAAGGCTCCGAGCCAACCGAGCCATTGGAACAGAGCGGCAAAGCCGTCTGCGGCTGCTCCGTGGATGGTTTCCAGGTTGGCATCCTTTTCCAGGACCTGCATGGCCTTGGTGAGGGCGACCACCATATCGGGGTAGCCCGCTGGTTCTTCCCAGGTCGGCGGGGTTGCCGCTTCCCGCTTTTGGACCTCGGTGCCGAGGTGCTGGCTGAGTGCCACGAAGAGGTGGCGGAGAAACAGCCGCTGGCCAAGTCCCGGTAGTCGGGGACAGAGACCAAAACACGCTATGAGTCCTGCCAATAAGTTCTGGCAGGATTGGAATATTTCCAAGCGTTGGAATATTCCCATGATCTCCATAAGCGCGTCCCTGCGCTCGAGTGCGGCGGCGGATTGCCGCAGGGTATTGAGTAACCGGCTAAACCCTTCTTCCATTCTCGTGACCTCGCAGTTAAAGTTATGCTTATCTAATATTATTTTTAGTGATTTGTCAATAAAAAAAGAGGGGATGGTTACCCTCGGGGTTGTGACGTCGGTTGGTTATCCCTCCTGAGGTAACCAACCCATGATTTCCAGCCAGGCGTTGATCGCCAGGAAACATTTGTGAGTCAAGCGGCGAACCTCCTCGGCCATTAGTTGGTCGTCTTGGAGATCGTCGATCCCCTTTAGATCGTGTAGATCGTTCAGGACATCTGATAGATCACTGGTGACTTGATCTACCCTGGTCTCTTCTTCGGAGCCAGGGTGCGAATCCTCAAAGGCTGATTGGGTGTCAGCCAATTCGGTGAAAATATCCTCGAGAATTTGCCAAGTTGCGACGCAGGCGAGCCAGGGTTTCATTGCTGGTGCGTCGCGGAAGGATGCTTCGGCGGCCTGCAGCAACCGCTGTTGTTTGGGATCCTGCAGCGGCTGCATTTTGGCCAGGTAGGCCAACAGATCCGCCACGGCCATACCAAACGACTTGGTGCCCACCACCGAGCCAACCAAAGAGTCAACTAAAGATGAAAAGGTCGTCATTTTACTGCCCTCCAAGAAAGTTGAAAATTCCAAATTCCAAAATTAGACCGAATAACTCACTTTATTATTTATAAATCATTCTGTCAATTGGTTACCGGCGGCCGAAGCAATTTTTTATTTGCTAAATAAAAATAAAATTAGTATTATTATGATAACCCAAAAGCAACCTTCAAAACCGATTCGATCACGATTGATCAAACTGCTAGCCAGACTAGCACTAGATCTGTTATCCCTCAACAAGCATGAGACCCAACTAACCCTTGGGAGCTAGTCAGTGGGAAGTAGTCAACCCCCATGACAGCTAGTTTGGTTAATTTGGATCGATCGGTAGGGGATTGCTAGGGTAATCAGGAGGCGCACCGCTTTGGTATCAGATTCGGAACCCTAGGGTTTCAATCAGCCAGGGTGGGGCAAAAATTCTTCGAAAAGGAGAAGAACCGATGAGAAAACTGTTTTTGTGCATTGCGTTGTGTTGTTTGGCGGTGCTGATGGTCGGGCTGACCGTCGCGCAGGCCGCTCCGGTTCAGGTCGCGAACGAGGCCACCGATGAGACTCCGGCCGTCGTTGCGAACCATCAGGCGATTATCTTCGGGTTGGCTGCGAACTACGCGGCGCCCAATCTCTCGGCGACCGTTGATGTGTCGCCGCCCGCTTCCCTGGTCAACGTGATCACCGCCGCACAGTCGAAGGATGCGAACAACGACGTCGCGCCGATGGATCAAGGAACGGAGTGCGTTTCCAACGATATTGCCGTCAACGAGAACGACGTCAATTCGAAGGAAATCCGTGAGGAAGTCGCCGCCGTGGACGAAAGCTACCTGTCCAGCCTGGGCTTCAACTCCTCCGTGGGGATCGTCACCGTGCTCAACTGCTGAAGCACACGGACAACTGAAAACTAGCGGATCGTAAAGATTCGCCACCCGGAGAAAACCCATTGGGGCTCTTTCTTCCGGGTCTTTTTTATAAACTATCCTTCGACTCGCTCCGCCCCCGACACACGGGTCGGGGGCTACGCTCGCAATGACATGATAAAAATTCGTAGGGGTATAAAAAAAGACCCGGATGGGTCTAATGATTGAGATGCTTAAGCAGATTGGCGAAAGCATCGGCCAGTTGCCTCTCGGTTGGTTCTTCCTCGGTCGGTTGATCCGGCCAGACCCAGCCGAGTTCGAGCCGGGTGGCGGCTTGTAGAAACTCTCGAGCTTTTTGCCGCCGGAGCGTAGTGTTGGCAGTTTGCCAGAGATCGGCAAAAGCCATCATGGGAGTTTCTAATTTTGGTTGGTGGCTGTGGCTACAGGCGTGGTGCATCAGGCAGAAGACCGCCCGATTGTATAGAATTTGCGCATTAGCCGTAGCTCGCAACAACGCGAGATATATTTCCGGATTTTCAATACCGGCATTCATAACTAAAACCTCCTTGGATTGTTGTTATTGTAGATTAATCACTTATTCTGTCAACTGAGTTGATTTTTTTTAAAAGTCTGCTAAAATAGCTATTACTAAAATAATATAAGATATGCGCGAAGCAGGACGAGGATTGTTTGGTCGATTCTTTCACCCTGAGGCCCGAGGTGGTAGCGATCAGGCCAAGGCCCCAGAGCAAGGAGAGGCATCAGTCTATCAGAACGGTCAGGCCGAGCTGCGTTTTAAGGAATATCATAATCAGCCAGAGACACGGGCGCTTTTTACCAAAATGGCTGATCACTTAGCGCCATTTTTGGATCACCCGGTTAAAGTTTGGTTGGACCATAACGATAGCTATAACCCAGGCGGTAATACTCCTCGACGACCGGATATGCAGATTGATTTTGACATGGTGACGATTAATATGGATTATTGGGATGGTAACGAATTACCGGATTGTTTTTTTCATGAAGTCGGGCATTCTCTCGAGGATCAGTTGGCTAGTATTGCCCATCAGGATGGGAAAGAGCTTTTGCCATCTAGCGGACCGGGTTGCCAGTATCAAGCGGATTTGATCGCTTGTTATATACTTAGGCCAGAAGAGTTTCAAAAATATTTGGATATTCCAGCAGTTAAGGATACCTATCAAGCAATTGAGCAATTGTTTAGTGGCAATAACTTTGATGAGTTGAGAAAAGCCTTAGTTGGTTTAATGGTTGATTATCGTCATGGTGTAGAGACTAGGTATCAGGCAAGTTTAGCTCGGTTGAATATACCTGACGCACCCGATAATCTTGCTCGCCCGGCTTGGTTAGCAGAAGATTATGAGTTTAAGCCGTTTAATTCACGTTCTTTTAGAGCCATCGAAAAAGTTTATCGCGAAAAACAAGATTAAAGCATGGGCCCGTAGCGTAGCTGGCTAGCGCGTCTCCATGGCATGGAGAAGGTCAGGGGTTCGAATCCCCTCGGGTCCACCAAAGAACATCATTGAGAAATCAATGGTGTTTTTTGTCTGTCATCCCGACCGAAGCCTCGACGTATGTCGGGGCGGAGTGGAGGGATCTGTCTATTCGATAGTACATAATTGGAAATATCCCTTTAGATCTCTCGACTCGTCCCGTGGGCTCGCTCGAGATGATGTGAATAAATATAGGTCTCTTTAGTTTAGAAAAAAAGAGGGAGATGATGGCTGTCTCATCTCCCAGAATAAATTCTTGTTTTTATTGTCCCCCCCTGAGTGAGTGTTGGTGCCAATGGCTTAACACTTAAATGATTGTTAGGATGTTTCCGAGGCAACAAAAAATCGCCAGCAGAAGGCGGATCTATTATTTAGGGCTTCGGACACACCCAACCATAAAAATCAGCGCGACTTCTGCCGCCTAGGCGAGCTCATATAGGTAAAGAATTGGATTTTAGGCGAATGAATTGCGTTCATATTCTTAGGTTTTAATCAGACCGTGTTTATTTTAAAAATTACTTTACTAATTTGACTATACTAAAAGCTGGATATTTGGTAAAATATATTTAAATAATAGGCGATAGGAGTATATATTTGGCTTAATTTAGACATAAATAAACAGTAATTTTGTCAAAAATAATTGAAATATATGAATAACAATCTTTTGGCTTGGCTTTTAGCCACTGGTTTAGACGAACAAAGAGCCCAAATTTATTTGGCCGCGCTTAGTCGCGGCGAAGCGACCGCCTATGAATTAGCGGTTGATTTAAAGCTGGGTCGGACCGCTATTTACGATAATTTGCGGGTTTTAGCTGAACGAGGCTACATTACCTCAATTCTGCAGGGTAAAAGGAAGATTTTCATTCCGACTCATCCTAAAGAGCTCTACAAAAAGGTTGAGCACCAGAAAGAGCAATTAAAGGATTTATTGCCGGATTTTTTGGCTATCTACGCTGCTAAAAACAAAAAGCCATTTGTCCAAATACATAGTGGTCCTTTTTCCGCTCGTGAAGTTTATGAAGATATCTTGGCCACGACTAAAAAGGAATACGTTTATTTCTCGCCGCCGCAATTGACTTTGCAGACCGTTGATCCTAAGTGGATGGAGAGCTGGGTCAAGAGGCGCGTTAGCAAGGGTTTGAAATGCCGTTCGCTCAGAATAAAATCTAAATCGATTGATATCCCGGCTGTTTTTGTGCAAGAACAAGAATATCTGCGGCAGATAAAATATTTACCAGAATATGTTGATCTTCAATCCAGTATTTATGTTTATGAAAATAATATTGGGGTAATCTCTACTTCCAAGGAGAACGCTGCTTTTATTATTTTTTCACCCGATTTGGCGTTTAGCCTCAAGCAGCTGTTTGAATTTTTGTGGGGAATTAGTTCGAAGTCAATTGAGTAGTTAGTATAAACTTTTGTTTTTATTGGAAGTCAGTTACAATATAGACCAATATGAATATTATTTTACCCTCGTCAACCTATAAATCACTTCAGCTTTATTCATTGATATCTAGGCGTGTGCCTCAGATTTTAGCGCAAATCAGCGGAGTGGAACCACGGCCTTTTGTTGGTCGGCCGGTGATTGATTGGCCTACTTTGCAATTAAAGCCACAACGAGTGGCAAAATTTTTGCAGACCTATATTAATCATCGAATGCCATTAACTAATGGCACTCATGGCATCCGACTGCATGGTTTGACCGATTTTGATTTTCAGTTTAATCGGATTAACTATGCTCAAGAATCAAAAACTAGTCTAGCACTAATTGCGGATCAGATTGATTTAACTAGTCAACTAGCGCAGATTGGTCAAGTTGATGATCAAAAGTATCCATCTATCCTGACACTCCATATCGGTCACAGCCGGGGTGATAAAAAAGCCGAGCTGGCGCGTTTAGCACAGGTCATAAACGAGATTGCGCCTCTGACTCAAGCTAAAAGGGTAATTATTAATTTTGAAAGTTTACCTCGGTTTGCTAATGGTTATTATGAACTTGGCTCAGATTTAAATGATTTTGGCGAATTTTTTTCGCAGTTAAAAAGTCTTGATAGCGTTGGCCTAACGTTTGATTTGGCTCATAGTTTAGTTTGCTATTATGGTGATTACCAGAAAATAAAAGCCGATTTGATCAAAAATAATTTATTACCATTGATTAATTATCTCCATATTACTGTGCCAGCAATAGGTTATCTGGCTCGACCAATAGCCCTTGGCCGCCAACATCGGTTTTTCATCGCCGATATCTTGAGTATCTTATTATTTTATCAAGGTGATAATCATGCCGGTTTATTGGGTCAGCCAGTTGAGGAAAAAGAAAAATGGTTGGATTTGGTTGACTTTCTGGTCAAAAATAGTAAAGTGGCCGATAGTCGCTTCAATGTAGTTAATTTAGAACTGGGCACTAAAATCTGGGGCACGAGTAAGGGAGCAACGGTGAAGGATGTTGATTATACTTTGACACGGGTCAAGCAAAGGTTGGGTCTAACGGTTGAACCGTCAAATAATTAAATGTAGTATTAAATATGTTTATATGACTCGAATCAACAATTATGTTATCGCTTTAATGGCTTTGATGACGGCTGTTGCTTGCCACCTTTTGTTTCCCATCATAGACACGGGCAACCAATTAGGCCTTAATTTTTTTCTATTTGTCGCTCTGTTTATCTTTATTATTCTAATTCTTAGACTAGTTAACACCAAGTCTCTAGTTACTCTCTGGCCGATGTGGTTTTGTCTGCCTATTCTTTGGTATGCCGGGTCGGTTTTTGTTTATGAGAATGCTTTTGTTCATGTTGTCGCGCCTTTGGCCAGTATTTTTTTGACTGTTTTGCTACTTTTCTGGCTAGCGCCGGAGCACTATCCGCTCAAAAAAGTAAGATCAATTTTTCCTAAAGAAATTTTGATTTTTGTCAGCTATTGGCTGGCGAAAATCACCGCACCCTGGAAAGGAATTATTAAAAGTCAGGCTGGTTCCAAAAAAGAGGAAACCACTAAAAAAATTATCCTGGCTATTTTGATCAGCGTTCCCTTTATTTTTATTTTTGGCTCGTTATTTATTGAAGCTGATTTATTATATAGAGAATGGGTAACAAGTATTTTTGACTTTAAACTGGACGAACGTCTAATCGGGGAAGTTTTTAGAGACTTGTTGGTCTTGTTATTTGCTGGTGGAATATTTTATGCTTTTGCGTCTCAGCCTCGGTTCAAAGAAGATCATGCCAAAAATTTAGCGACAGAAACCTCTGCCGGCGATACTTTGTCTAAAGATAATCTAGTCACGACGGTTTTTTTGGTGATTTTAAATTTATTCTTTCTGACTTTTATCATGGCTCAGATGATGTTTTTTTTCGGCGGTCACGAGATTATCACTCAACGGGGCATCACTTACGCCGAGTATGTTCATCAAGGATTTTTTCAGCTGGCTTTTGTTACCGCTTTAGTTTTGCTGATCAGCTACATTATCTATAGAAAAAAAGAAAATCATGAGGTTGATCGGGTGGTGATATTAATCTTGGTTTTTATTCTGCAAACCATGGTGATCGTGGCTTCCGCTCTCAAGCGTCTGTGGCTTTATCAAGAAGTCTATGGCCTGACACATCTCCGATTTTTAGTTTGGCATTTTATCATTTATCTCGCCCTGATTCTGATCACTTTGGCCGTCTTTAGTTTAGCCAAGAAGAATTATCATTCTTATGTCAAAGCGGGTTTGGTTATCTCCATTATTTATTTGATGTTTATGACCGGCATAAATATGGAAGCTAAAATCGCCAAGACTAACATTGACCGTTATCTGGCTGATCAGACCACAGAATTAGACATTGAATATTTACATAGTTTCTCGGCCGATGCTTATGAACAGATTTCCAGACTGGAGCCGGAAATAAATAAATGGGTGAATGGTTTTGAGGCGGAAGGTTATAAGCGTATTGAGTTAGCCCATTGGAGCTGTTGGTACAAAAATTACAGACAAGAAATAGTTCAAAAGCAACTTTATAATGGTGAGATGATGTCTACTACCGAAAGTGTTTGGGATGCAAAATTCTGTCCAACAGAAGAAGAAGGCATCAACTGGTTTGCAGTTGAAGATTGGCTGAAAAAACAACGGGAAGAAAAAGGAGCAGATAATTATATTTGGCAGCATTATACTGTTTCTGGCTGGAGAATTCTAAGCGATTAAAATTATTATTTATGTCTTTGGCCATCGGAATTGTCGGCCTGCCCAACGTTGGTAAATCAACGTTATTTAAAGCGCTGACCAAAAAACAAATTGATATTGCTAATTATCCTTTTTGCACCATCGAACCAAACGTTGGCGTGGTGGCGGTGCCGGACGAACGGCTGGAAAAATTAGCCATGGTGGCCAAGTCAGCCAAAATTGTGCCGACGGTGATTGAGTTTGTGGATATCGCCGGATTGGTCAAAGGCGCCAGCGTTGGCGAAGGACTAGGCAATAAATTTTTGGCTAATATTCGCGAGGTGGACGCGATTGTCCAAGTGGTGCGCGATTTTTTTGATCCCAATATTATTCACGTTAATAATAAGGTTGACCCGCAGTCGGATATTGCCACGATTAATACTGAGTTAGCAATTAAAGATCTGGAAACGGTGTCCCACCGGTTATCGGAATTAAATAAAAAAGCCAAGAGCGGCGCGAGTAAAGAAGATGAATTTAATATTGAATTGGTTAATCGCGTTAAAGATGGTTTGAATCAGGGTAAATTAGTCAGCGATTTGGGTTTAAATGAGGAAGAAAAAAAGTCGTTGCATGATTTGAATTTATTGACCAACAAGCCGGTGATTTATGTGATGAATGTTGACGAATCAGCGGTGGGTAGGGGGCAGGGCACTGCCCTGCCCGTACTAGAAGGCCTTGATCCAGAGCGAGTGGTTTGTATCTCAGCCAAAATTGAAGCGGAGTTGGCAGAGCTAGATGATGAGGAAAGAAAGGAGTATCTCAAAGAATTAGGCATGAATGAAAGCGGTTTGGATAAATTGATCAAAAAAAGTTATCAGATTTTGAATTTAATTACTTTCCTGACTACTGGTCCAGACGAAACGCGCGCTTGGACCGTGACGCGGGGAGCTAAGGCGCCCGAGGCCGCGGGGAAAATTCACACGGATATCCAGCAAGGTTTTATCCGGGCGGAAGTTTGCAATTGGCAGGATTTTGTTCAATACGGTGAAGCGGGTTGTAAAGAGCGCGGTCTGGTCCGCCTCGAGGGTAAAGACTATGTAGTGCAAGATGGGGATACGGTTTATTTTAGGTTTAGTAATTAGGAGGATAGGACGGTAGGAGGATAGGAACATCATTAAGAATAAAAAAGCCGCGGATAGGATATTGGTGGTTTTTTTGTTTTCTTTTATTTCATCATTCTGAGCGAGCCCGCAGGGCGAGGCGAAGAATCAGTTTGTTGATGAACTCCGCCGAAGGGCTCGGGGTGAAATCCGAGCGGAGGGATTCCTCTCCCGTCTATGAAGTTGTCTACTTTTTTATGACTAAAAAAGTAGCCAGCCTCGCCTAGCGAGTCTAGGCGGGCAAAAAAGCCCTGGGGCTTATAAGGCGCAATTCATTGTTAATCCGCCTACGGATTTACCCGTCCCACCCCTCGGCGTAATCAAGAAAGGTTGGAGCGGGACTTGGCGCCATATTCGCCCCAGACCCCAGGGGTATCTAGTATTTTGTTTTTTTTGAATATTATCGACAAGATTAGAAACTGTCTCTTCTTTTTCTTTTTAAAGGGGCTACAATATAAGTAGGGTCTTCTAACTTGGGGGGAGCTATGAAGACAGATGTCTTTACCAATTACTGGGTGTACTGGTTGATTATCTTACCGCCGCCGACGCTTTATGTGCTTTATTGGCTGACGCTCTGGCGCCTTAGCCGCTGGGCATATAATGGCGGTCGCGAGATGGCCAAAATGGGAGGGGCAATTTGTTTATTACCTTTCTTTTGGCTAATGTTTGCTGACGGACCGGTACCAAAACATCGGTAGGAAGGAGGGGCAGTAATTGCGTCATCGTGATCTAATCTCGCCGGGCGCTGCTAAGCCCCATGGGCCGATCAGTTTCCCGGCCTTTTTTATTTCCCCGGCAACCCCACCCTGCCCTCCCCTTGGTAAGGGGAGGGACGACCCCACCCCAACCCTCCCCTTGGTAAGGGGAGGAAGATGGTAATATTTTCCTTGGGCAAAGAGAATTGTTGACAGATAATGGAAAATATGTTAAGGTCTAAAGTTCCTAATTTTAACTATTGAATGATTTAATTATCTCATACCGAGCTAAGTGATTATCGTGGTAGTCAAACCGTAAGAGATCCTTCGCTTTGCTCAGGATGAGAGCGTTTCATAATTATTCAACGCTCTCAATTAGTACCTAAAAGAGCGGGAAAAGAGTAAATAGGGCTACTTTTTTCCGGGTTTTTTAGGCGGAGTCGGATAATTGAGCCAGCAATGGCTTGAGAGTTTGATTTCAGGTGGTCGAAATGTGATAACCAAGGAGGAAACCAATGCGTATCGTAATTCGTATGTCCAGCATTGCGGCGCGTGATACCGGTCTGGTACACCGCCCCCATGAGCTGGGGGGCCTGGCCAGGACGCTGATCGAGACCAACGACATCTTCGCCATGGTTGATGACGATCAGGGCAACGATGTTGTGGAAATGCCGTGCAAGGCGGAAGACATCTGTGTCGATCCGCCGATCGTCAGTCTCGGCGACCACGGCGAACAGGCGATGGTCTGGGTCGAACTCCACACCGAGGAAGTACCCGTGCCGGAAGACAAGCTGGCGGAACTGGCCAGCCAGTTCAATTCGGCGATGATGTACTTCATCGCCCGGCACATCGCCAAGAGCCGGCAGTTTGGGTTTATGACCACCATCGTGACGCCGACACTTTCTGTGCCCTCGGAGCTCAAGTTTTTCCCGGGCCGGGAAGACGTCCGCGCCGACTGAACACGGCAGGGCTTTGACCAGCCCCAAATGGTCATTTACGGAGGCCGGCACTTGCGCCATCAGCCTCCTTTTTTTATTTTAGGGCATTTTTTGTTTGTCATTCCGACCGAGTCCCGTGGGCGCGAAGCACCTTTACGGGACGAGTGGAGGAATCTAAAACAACATTAAACTTTGGCTGGTACCTTAGATTAGATCCCTCGACTTCCCTCTCGACTTCCCTTCACTTTGCTCAGGGTCGCTCGAGGTCAGCTCGGGATGACAGAATAAAAACTGACCAGCGAGGTCGGCTTTTTTTGTTGGGGCAATTCCCACCAGAGGCGGGCAGGCATGAATTGCCCTTACTTATTTTTGAGTAAAGACAAAGATTTCCCGCTGCACTTTTTGGTCGGGGCGAGCATAAATAATGGAGTGGCGAGGGGTAATGGTTAGATTATTCAGCTCGGCTGGTATTTCGAGAGTATTTTTAAAACCTAATTTTTGAATTTGCTCTAGCTGTTCATTATTCATTGCTGGCAGGCCATTGATGATTGGGAAAATAATAATCACTCGACCGCCTGGTTGGAGAATTTTTTTAAACTCAATAAATGATTTTAAATAGAGGTCTGATAGTTCACTAATAATTTTTTTAATTTTAGACATTGGTTCGTGGCCGCCAAGCGTGGGACCAAGATAAGGCTCGGTTATAATAGCGACAGTCGATTTTGGTTTGAGCCTAGTGGAGAGTGTTCGGGAATCAAGTTGATAAAGAGTCGGTTCGGGGCTATTAGTAAATTCAAAATTTTTTTGAGTGTCAACGGTTGCCTTAGCTGAGATATCCGAGCCGACTAAGTTTTGGTAACCCATCAAGCTAGCTTGCTGCAAAATAGTGCCGCTGCCACAGAAGGGGTCGAGTATTATAGCTGATGTCGGCAGCTGGGCTAAGTTGATCATCATTTTAGCAATTTTTGGTGGCAACATGCCGGAGTGGGCATCGCGGCCCGGGCGGCCATAATCGAACTGAGAATACTCAGCGAATTTTTGGATTGTTAGAGTTTGCCCAATATAAACTTTGTCCCAGTCAGTTAAGAGACAAATCTCCGCACCGTTCTTGAGTAGATTATTGGTTTGGACAACCACCGAGGAGAGATTTTTTTCTTTGGAGGTAACTAAGCGGCAGGAGATGTTTTTTTCTTTTAGTAGACGTTTAACTTCTAGACCAAAGTTTTTGGGTAGGTGGAAGTTAGATTTAGCTAGAGTATAGGTAGAAAAACCAAAATGGAATTTGCCGGCGACTGGGGTGAGCTGACTCGCTATCAGCTCTGGGGTGATTTTGTTGATTTCGGCCTCAGTTAGCACCCGGCCGATTTTGATTGTGCCACCAAGCTGGTCGAGTAGCTTAGCTGGTTCAAATGGGGTTTTAATCTCCATTAACAAAACTTCGGCGGAATTTTGGTTTATTTTAAATTCCCACTTTTCTTTTTTGAGCCAAGCGGTGATTTCCAAGGTGGACAGGGTTGGATTTTTGCCGAGAATAAAATAATATAGCATGGGGGTATTATAACAAGAAAGCCAAAAAACAAGAAAACAAAAGGTAGCGGCAATTCATAAATTGTCGCTACGGGACCCTTGAAAAATCTGCTTGAGTGTGATAATCTAGGGTTATTCAACTTGAACCTACCTTTTCCACTGGCCAAATTTGGCTAAATTTACAGCAATATGCGAGTAAATTAAAGGTGTTCTGAGGGCTTATTTTAGCTTCCCATAGAACACTGGGGAGTTTTTTAGATCTTATTAATAAAAAGTTTAGATAATTAATAATCAAATTATATTATGATCGAAGAGCAAAATCAAAAGCACTACGAGATGTTGACAATTATTCCGGCGCAATACACCGATGACGAGATGCCCGGCGTAATCAATAAGATTAAAGGGATCTTAGCCGAGCATAACGGTCGGATAACTTTGGAGGAGAATCTGGGCAAGAAAAAATTGTCTTATGCTATCAAACAAGTTTTCCACGGTTATTATTGGCTCTGTGAGTTTAATTTATTACCAGAAGAGCTGAAGAAATTGCACGGTTCTCTCAAACTAGCTCCCGAGGTATTACGTTATTTAATTGTTGCCAAACATGAAAAAACCGCTGAGGAGAAGATTGCCGAGAAAGAACGCAAAGATCGTGAGCTAAAGGTGATCGAAGATAAGCTGAAAGCCGAGATCGTCGCCGAAGAAAAAGTCGATAAAAAAGAAGAAGAGAAAAAAGAAGCCGAGAAGCCAGGCAAGGTGAGCCTAGAAGATTTGGACAAAAAACTGGATGAGTTAATTGACGATTCAATCTTATAAATAAAGACCAGTTAGCTAGATCGACCGATCCAACTAGTTGGTCTAGCGAAAGGCAAAAAATATGAATCTCAACAAGGCCATGATCATTGGCAACCTCACCCGCGACCCCGAGATGCGGACTACGCCACAGGGGACAGCGACTGTTTCTTTTAGCGTTGCTACCAGCTTTGTCTGGAAAGACGCCTCTGGTCAGCGACAAGAAAAAACCGAGTACCACAATATTGTGGCTTGGCGAAAGCTAGCCGAGATCTGCGGTCAGTATCTAAAAAAGGGCAGCAAAGTTTATGTTGAAGGTCGATTGCAGACTCGCGACTGGGAAGGCCAAGATGGCGTTCGCCGTTATCGCACTGAGATTATTTTGGACAACATGATTATGCTCGATCGCGCTGGTCAGAGTGGTAGTAACGCGACTTTTAGTCCAGCCCCCAAGGCTGAAGCCGCGCCAGCTGACGAAGTGATTGAAGAAGAAATTAAAGTGGAAGATATCCCCTTTTAACTTGCTAAAACTTTCAATTAATAATTCATATTAGTGGAGTTTTTATCCAGTAGGCAGGTCACGGTATGCAGTCTGTAGGGTTTAATACCTAAGTACGGCATACCTCACCTGCAGACTGCGTACTAAGACCCGCAGACTAAATTATGCCTAGACCAAATACTAGATCAAACAATCGATCAAACAAACGACAGGAAAAAGCGCCGGAGAAGAAGGAATGTTATTTTTGTCTCAATACTTACACTGATATTGATTACAAAGATGCTCAGTTACTACGTCGGTTTATTTCCTCTTATGGTAAAATTGCCCCTCAGCGTCGGAGCGGTTGTTGCGCCACTCATCAGCGGAAGCTAGCGATGGCTATCAAGCGCGCTCGGGTGATGTGTATCTTGCCATTTACCAGCCGGTAGATCAAGAAAACAAGAAAGCAAAAAAGCCAGAAAACAATATGAATGAGTATCAGGAAAATTTGAAGATCAAGATGGATAAATACGTTCATTCGGCTTATCGCTTGAGCAGTCTATTTCCTAAAAGTGAACTCTTTGGGTCGGTTTCTCAATTAAGGCGGGCCGCCCTGTCGGTTATTCTCAACTATATTGAAGGGTATGCCCGTCGCCGGCCGTTAATTCGCTTAAATTTTTTAGAGAGCTCCTACGGTTCGCTTAAGGAATCAAAATATTTGTTGCATTTTTCTTTAGTTGAGGGCTATTTAAAGAATAGTGATTACGATTTAGTCTGTAAGTTAGCAGGAGAGATCGGCGCCATGCTTTGGCGAGAAATTAATAATTTAAATAATAAAATAGACAAAAGTAAAAAGTAAGACTTGTTTTCTTGCTTTCTTGCTTTTTTGAACCTTATGCTTCAGATAAGTGATATCAAAATGGGCACCGTGATGAAGGTGGATAATCAGCCTTATGTGGTTATCTACACTCAGCAGGTTCATATGGGCCGCGGTGGGAGTATTTTGCGTTTTAAAATTAAAAATTTGGTCACCGGTATTGTTTTGGAAAAAACTTTTAAGGGCACGGATAAGGCCGAAGAGGCTGATTTGGAGCGCGGTAAAGCCAGTTATCTATACAAAGATGAAAATGCCGCTTATTTTATGAATACCCAGACCTATGAGCAGTTTGATCTAGGTTTGGATGTGAGCGCTGAAAAAGTTGGTTATCTAAAAGAAGGTGTTGAGGTTGATGTTTTATATTTTGAAGATCGGCCGGTGAGTATTGATATACCCAAAAAAATCGTTCTCCAAGTAACCGATACGGTTGATGGGGCGCGTGGTGACACCGCTCAAGGCAAAGTGCTTAAACCAGCTGTTGTGGAAACCGGCTTAACCGTTAATGTCCCGTTGTTTGTTAAACAAGGCGATTTGATTCGGATCAATACCGAGACCAATGATTATTTAGAACGGGTGAGCGAATAATCAAAAAAGCAAGAAAACAAGAAAACAAGAAAACAAATCTTGTTTTTTGTTTAGCGCCGACCCCGTAAAAGGTCAAAGACCTACGGGGGAGGCGCGTATGTTTTTTTGTTTTCTTGTTTAGGCCTGCCGGGTCGTATGCTTTCTTGCTTTTTGGATTTGATTGTGTTAAGAAAGAGTAAACCTATTGTCTAATTTCACCGGCCAGGCCGGAGAGGAGGAATCTTGAAATCCAAAAAACACCGGTGTAACCGGTACAGCGAGAAGGGGTGTAATAAGCGGCGTGGCTGGAAAGTTCAGCGGTCGCAGAAGTCAGGACGCAAGCGTCAGATGCAGGCGTTCTGGCGGAAAAACTACCCGGGCCAGGCTTGGCCGGCTCATGCTCACGGTGATCGTCGCAGCGAGTCGGCACGGGTTAGCCGGTTCGCCGCTTCGGCACCGGTTAACAAGCCGGCAGGTATACGGCTTGAGGACTTGCCGCTGGGCAAGACCGATGGGCCGTTCTGTGACAGTTGCCCCTACTGCGGCAACTGGAAAGGTAATCACGAAGCCAATGCCATGACGTTAACCGGTTACCAACCGGTTCGGCGCTGTGGTCGTTGTAAACGTGATTACCGCAGAGCCGACGCTCGGCCGGATTGGAATAGTCTGGCCACAGCCGCCAGCCGGGAACCACGGCACGAGTGTCCTTACTGCAGTAACGGTCCCAACAGTTGGGACAGTCGGGCCAACAAGGTCCGGCGGATTGAGACTCAGCAGGGCGAGCGTGACGTCGTCGTCTGCGGTAGTTGCGGCAAAATCTACCGCAAGCAAGGTGATCGCCCGGTTGAGCTGATTGATTGGTTGGCCTTGCCGATGTCTGATTCTGGCCAGACCCATAACCATCGTTGCCCTCAATGTGGTGAACGGGTCGGTCAGGGTGGCATCAGTGAGGAGGCGACCAAACAAGGTCGTCGACCGGTGATCACCTGTTGGCGTAGTCACAAGTTTCGTCCCTGGGCCGATGAAGATTCGGAGGAGCCGGACACTGATCAGCCCGAGGAAGCTGACGAGCCACCCACTAACGGCTTGCAGAGTGTCCGGGAGTTTCCGATTAAGTGTCGGTGTTGGGGCGGCTGTGACTTCCCCCGTACCCGGGTGATTATCACCCAAGAAGGACCTCGGCGAGTGGCGGAGTGTGCTGACTGCCACGTGACTTTTGCTTCTGATCCAATGTCTGCGGCGACGCGGGACGACATTAACGGCTTCAGTTATGATGGTCGCTGTCAGCAGTGTGATCAGAAAACGCTGCAGCCATTCCGGAGCGGCGACGTCGATTGGCGGCGAATCGTGGTTTGTTCTAGCTGCCATACGCTGTCGTACATCGGTTAGGAATGCAGGAGGATTTGGAGGACCAGTGGTCGACGTGACCACTTTTTTTATACTTTCGCTGCGTTCAGGATAAACTTTGCCGAGGGGGTCAGGATGACAATATAAGGAGCCAGCCCCAAGCGAGTTCCGCCAACTGGCGGAGCGACGAAGCAATCTGGTGGATTATTCAGGAGATTGCTTCGTCGCTTTGCTCCTCGCAATGACACAGGGTGAAGACAATTGATTTTTAGCCTAAATTACAGTAAGATTAAACTATTATGTTGCATAAAGTTAGAGACGAAATTATTCGAATTTTACAGACCAATCTCGGGCCGGGGATTGAGGTTGAGCTGAGTGAGCCGCCGCAGATTGAGATGGGCGATTTTTCTTTTGCTTGTTTTGAGCTGGCTAAAGCAGCCAAACAAAATCCTGTTCAGCTAGCCGCAGTGTTGCGGGAAAAAATTGTGGCTAGTTTGTCGCCTCAGGGTTTGGTGCGGGAGGTGCAGGCTGTTGGTCCGTATCTTAATTTTTTTATTGATCAAGAAAAGATAACCACCCAAGTTTTATCTGGTCCGGTTAGTTTTAAGGGCTCACGCGGTACGGTACTGATGGATGTTTTTCAGGCTAATTCACTTAAGGCTTTCCATATTGGTCATGTGCGTAATGCCGCTTTGGGTGAATCAATCCGGCGGATTTTGGCTTTTGTCGGCTATAAAACCAAAACTTATAGTTACTATGGCGATGTGGGCATTAATATTGCGCGTTGGCTATGGTATTTTGAGAAATTTTACCAAGGCGCTGTGCCCAAAGCCGGTTTTAATAAATGGGCTGGTGAAATCTACGCCCAGGCTGCACAAAAGGTAGCGGAGAAGCCAGAATATGAAGCCGAGTGCCAAGAGTACAATCGCCGGCTGGATCAGCGGGACCCTAAATTGGTTAAGATTTGGAAAAAGCTGTGCGCCCAGAGCTATGCTGGTTCGCAAGAGATTAAAAAAGAGCTAAATTGCCAGGTGGATTATTTTTTCCCCGAGAGTGTTTGTGAAGCGCCAGGTAAGAAATACGTTCAAGCCCAGATTAAAGCCGGCAAACTCAAAAAAGATCAGGGCGCTTGGGTTATTGATCTGGATAAATACGATTTGGGCGTTTTTATTTTGCTTAAGTCCGATGGTACAGCGCTCTATCAAACCAAAGATTATGGCTTAGCTGAGCTACGTCGGAAGAAAGTGTCCAATTTTACTAAGTTGCTTTTTGTGGTTGGCTCGGAGCAGGAATTCTATTTTCGCCAGCTGTTTAAGTCAATGGCCGTGCTCGGCTATCCCGGTTGGGATAGAAATTATCACGTGGCGCATGGTTTGGTTTCGCTCCAAGATGGTAAGATGGCTTCGCGCCTGGGTAATGTAATTGTTTATGAAGATTTGCGTAATGAAACAATCAAACGCGTTTTGGCGGAGATTAATAAGCGCAACGCTAGTTTAAAAAATAAGGCCAAAGTGGCTGAGGTGGTGGCTTTTGGCGCGATCAAATTTGCGATGCTCAGTGTCGACAATACTCGGCCAATTAAATTTGATTGGGACGCCGTACTTGATTTTGAAGGTGATACTGGGCCATATTTGCAATATACTTATGCGCGGATTAGATCGATTAGCCGCAAGTCTGGTCATAAAAAATTAGTGGCCAAAGTTGATTATAGTCTGTTAGCCAACATTGAAGAACGGCGGTTAATTAAAGTGTTGAGCCGTTTTTCCAATGTTATCACTAAAGCCGCCGATGAATATCGGCCATCGCTAATTGCCAATTATTTGCTAAATTTAGCCTCAGAATTTAACCATTTTTATCACGCTTGTAAGGTAATTGACCAAACCCAGCCCAAATTAATGTCGGCCCGGTTGGTTTTGATTGATAAGGTGGCCAGCACCATTCAAAGTGGCTTAGCGCTTCTAGGGATTGAGACCGTTGAGGAGATGTAACCGCTTAAGAAAAAGTTTAGATTTTTTTAATCTAACTTTTTTTATTATAATGGCGGTTAATCAATAATGAACATATGAATCTCAAAACAAAACTTATCTTCGCGGTCCTCATCTTTCTGATGCTTTTTGGTTTGGCTAGCGTTGTTTGGTTTATTAAGACTGCTTTTTTTTCAGGTCAGCCGTTGGCGGTTAATAGTATTGATGTTAATCAACCAACTAACCAATCAGCGTCACTGAGCGGTCAGATTATTCCGCCGACTAAAACCGACTGTGCTGACGAGCTGGATACGGAGTGCTGGAATACTTATCGGAATACGAAATTGGGAATCACATTTAAGTTCCCCGTATTGGCTGTTCCTTATTTTCATTATTATGATGGTAATTATTTTGAATGCGAAAACGTTGATAGTGATTATATTTTAGTACCCTACACAACTCTTAGTCGCGGCAATAATATTTTTATAAGAGAAGCTTATTATTATAAAAAATATAATAACCAATGTGTAAAAATTATTAATTCAATTGATGATAGTGGTATATCCGAAAATAACTCTTGGTACATAACTATTCAGAAGATAGCAGAAAATAATCTAGACCATTTTATCAAAGAAAAATATGGTTCAGGTTGTAGTTATGGCGGCAAAAGGAAGGTTGATGATTCTGTCACTTATGATGTTATTGTGAACGGGGATGGAAAAGATTTAAGCCTAACTGAATGTCCAATTAATTATTCAATTGCTATTAAATCTAATCCTGCGAACGAAAAGATTGCTTATTGGAGCATGGGCCAAGAATGTATTATTGGCTTAAAATTTCCTAAGTGTTTTGATTCTGAAATAATGGATTCCTTCCAATTTATTGACTAGATCTAACTTAATCTTTTCTTTAGAATAATTTAACAATTTTTTTAGACCCAGATAATAGGTCTTTTTTTATACTCCAAAATAGTTCATTCACATCAAACTCCAACAGGAAGGGGTACGAAGATGAAAAGTGTCTTATTTTAGCCATTCTGTCATTGCCAAAAGTTTAGAAATATTTTAGATTTAATATGTTATATTGTTTGTATGGATAAGAACAAAAAAATATTCTTTAGCACCTTAGTCGCTGCAATTGTTTGCGGCGGGGTTTTATTATATTGGCTGTTTAGCTATCTCCATTCAACCAATATTAATCAATCGGTGGTTGACGATGTTATCAATACTAGCAGTGTCAATGATTTATATCTTTCTGATATTTTGGAAGAAAAAAGATTGAAAGAAGATAAAAGATTTAAATTGGCTTATTTAAAGAATGACCGTTTATATGTAGTCGATTCCGAGAATAATACATCAGAGGTGGCGGAGATCGATACGGCAATTAGAATTGAGAGAATTATCGGTTGGTTAGACAGCGCAGGAGATTGGCTGGTAGTGAAAGCTCAGAAGCGGGCAAATAACATTTATTATCTAATTAGATCATCTACTGGACCCAGAGGTAGCAAAGAGATTAACCTTAATCAATTGTTAGGAGTAGAATTTATTGAGGTTGTTAGTGTTAAATACCCTAATCGAATATTATTTGGCTATCGTAAGAATAATAAAGATATAGAACGGGGCACAGATATTTATCAGGCTAATTTAAAGGTTGATTTCGATAGAGTTGAGTTGGAAGATATAAATAAAATTTATTTCAGCCCATTAAATAATAATATATATATTGATGAATGGGTGATAGGTAAAGAATCGCCCGATGGTCAATATTTAGCCTTTGATCTAGGCGGCAGTCCCCTTAATCCTTATGGGTTGATTAAGATTATCAGAGCTAAAACTGGTCAGATTGAAAAAAATATTTCCGGCTCTAGTGTTCAATGGCTTAAAGATGGACAGTTCCTTTTCTATGGACTTGATTCAGGTAGCAAAAAAGGTATTTATTTTTTAGATAAAAATTTGAAGAAATTTATTAGGGTTATTAATAATAGTGCTTTTAATGTTGCGATCTCCAGCGATGAAAATCTGTTAGCTTATAGTATTTTTATTGGTGACCAAAAAGAAAATAATGAAATTATTAACGAAGCTATTTTTATTTCTGATCTATCTGGTGAAAATATAAAAGAAATTTATAAGAGTCGATGGGGTTTGCGTGATTTATCTTTTTCGCCCGATGGTGATTTTTTGACTTTTAGAGAATATGACCAAGGTGAACCAAAAAGTTTTCTTTTTAACCGTGATACTAATCAACTTATAGATGTTGGCGAGAAGTATTCTTTTTGTTGGTTTGTTTTTGATAATTAACAATCAAATAAAAATAATATTTAATTTTTAATTTAATAATTTTTCATAATTATTTTAGACCCTGATAAGGGGTCTTTCTTTATACTCCAAATTAGTTCATTCACATCAAACTCCAACAGGAAAGGATACGAAGATGAAACGGTTCAGCATCAGTTTGTGGTTGGTGGCTGTTGCATTACTCCTAAGCGTCAGCCAGGGTAGTGCGGCCCCCGCGTTCAAACTGCCTTTCTCAGTCAGTGAAACCTGGTGGGTAACCCAAGGCAACAATCAGGGTGGCCATACTTCAGACGTCTTGAAGTATGGTTGGGATTTTAACAGTAATAATGATCCCGGTCGCCCGGTACTGACTTCGGTAGCTGGGACTGTAGTAGCCGTTTCGAACGACGGTAGCTACAATAGTGGCTGGGGAAACACCGTAGTAGTGAAGCATAGCGATGGGTTCTATAGCCGCGTAGCTCATCTGGAAGATGTGCTTGTGGTGATAGATCAAGAAGTGCCGCAAGGATACATCCTTGGGACGTGCGGCACTACGGGACGATCAACCGGGGCCCATATTCACTACCAGGTGCAAGGTAGTGTATCTGGCAATTCGATTCCCTCGTCGTTTGTGGATGTGCCAAACGGCGGCGTACCTACTGGCTGCGATTGTTCCGAAGACGATGGTGCGCATCGTTACGTCTCCGGGAATACCCCCCACGGCCCCGGTTTCTTCCCAGACGGTTGGGATGAGGAAATCTCCCCAGCTTTTCTGGATGTTTACCTCGATGCTGGTGGTTATGCCAAACTTGGCTTACCATCTAACAATGGGGGCGGAGAATACGTCCACGATTGGTATGGGGTTTGGCTCCAGGATCTGCAGGGCTTATACTACGGCACTGACGGCCAGACAGCCTTAGTTTGGAGCCCGGAAGAAAAAAAAGCCTTTCTAATTAAGGAAGGTTTCTGGTGCGTCTATAAGGGAGCGAGTCCTTATACCTGCTATTCCGCCTCGCCTAGTCTCTTCGGCCCAATTGATCTGGGTCCACCGATCAGCAATGAAGTTGCTTGCCCTGATGGTGGTACTTGCCAATACTTCGAGTTGGGCAAACTGCGCTATGCTAGTCCGATTGAAGTCTTTTTTGGCGATTTTCGCGCCGAAATGGAGGAACAGGAAGAAGTTCCGCCGGTTGCTCTCACCTGCGTTGATCGGATCCAAGCTCGCGATTGGGGCTGGGAGAATTTCTACGCTGGTGCGTTACTTAATGGCCGGAGCGATATCTGCGGCGCTTGGGGTTGGCAGACTTACTATTGTGATACTGGCGGTCCACGTTTGGCCGCTAGTTGCAATGATGATCTGCGACCCGATAACTGCGCTATTGGTAGTGGGACCACCAAACTCGGTACCCAGGTTTCGCGTTATCACGCCCAGCTTACCAATCATGAGGATTGGCCGCTACAGATCGAAGCCAATGCTATCTACTACTGGGAGGCCGAAGCTCGGACGACTAGCGGTGTGGCCGAGCGCAACGTTACCATCGCCTTGACCCCGCGTCGGACCTACGATCACTACGGTTACATCATTAGCCTGGGTGACGTTCTAGCGCCAGAACAGACTTTCCAAATCAACCGGCAGTGGCAACAGTTTAGTGGGTACTTCACCACTCGTCGCAGTGATTCAACGGCGGCCATCCGTTTTTTCTACGGTGACGCTGTCGGCGATTTGAGCTTCGATAACCTCTACTTTGAGATAGTCGGCATCGTGCCTAGTCCAACTATCAACTTGTTGCGTAATCCCAGCTTTGAGAGTGGGGCAACTAGTTGGGCTTTCCGCAGCGCCGGCGGTACTCAGGGTACGGGTACTGGTCAGGTGACCACTATTGGTGCCGTTGATGGTCGGCGGGCTTACCAAGTTCTGGTTAGCAAGAGCGGCGCGATCAGCGGCGTTCAGCTTTACCAGACGCAATCACTCCAGGCTGGTCAGGTCTATGAACTGATCTTCTGGGCTAAAGGTAGCGCTTATCAGACTCCCAAGGTAACGGTGATCCAAAACCATTCACCTGGGCAGAATCTGGATAGCGGCTACACTTTTGCCCTGATGCCAGAGTGGCATCGCTATCGTTACCGTTTTTCACCAGCGCAGACTGACACCAACGCCAAGTTGGTCTTCTATCTCAGTGGTCAGACCGGCACTTATTATTTCGACGGCTTACATCTGTCGGTGATTGATGAGCCGCTGGACGACCCAAATAATCTGCTTGGTAATGGCGGTGCCGAGATCGGCGGCCTATATCCGTGGCAAGTAGAAGACCACAACAATACAGTGGAAATCAGCCAGGATTGCTCCAGCGCTTTCAGTGGCGACTGTAGCTGGTGGCTATCAAACGCCACTGCTAATCAGTACGCTTGGCAAGGTCAATTCAAACAGAGTTTGTCGGTCCAGGTCGGTTGGCAGTGTCAGCTCAGCTATGCTGCCGCGGCCAGCAACAGCTTACCGTTGATTATCTCGCTGGAGCAAGACCATAGCCCCTATCAAGGCCTTGGTCTCTGGCAGAGCGTCAATCTGAGTAGTGGCTGGCAAACCTATAGTCACGACTTCACGGTTCTAGGCGATGATGCATCGGCTAAACTGACATTTGAGTTTGGTGATCAAGCCGCTGACTTTTGGCTTGATGCTATCGTCTTAACCTGTGAGGAGTAGGCCGTTTTATAACGGCTGGCGGGAGAGGGTAAACCCCACTTCCGCCTTTTTTTATTATCAAAAGTAGGGGCGGCTCTAGAGCCGCCCCTACCAGGCATCATGGACTATTCTTTTTTAAATTCTGCCCAAATCTTTTGTCTAATCTCTTGCATCATCTTAGGGTTATCGCGTAAAAATTGTTTAGCATTTTCTCGACCCACTCCTAATTTGTTAACGCCATATTGATAGGTGTTACCGTTCTTGATAATTACTTTTTGTTCGATGCCGGTATCTAAGATATCGCCGCTGAGCGAGATACCTTCGTTATACATAATATCAAATTCGCAAGTTCGGAACGGCGGCGCGACTTTATTTTTGACTACTTTTATTTTTACGCGATTACCAATAACACTGTCGGCCAGTTTAATTTGTTCGGCGCGGCGGATTTCGACCCGCAGCGAGGAGTAAAATTTGAGGGCGGTGCCACCGGTGGTCGTTTCGGGATTACCGAAGAAAACGCCGATTTTGTGTCTAATTTGGTTAATAAAAATAACTACGGTTTTTGTTTTACCAACGATGGCGGCTAGTTTACGCAGCGCTTGTGACATTAGCCGAGCTTGCAGTGCCATGTGTTGATCGCCCATTTGGCCTTCAATTTCTGCTCGAGGAGTAAGCGCAGCGACTGAGTCGATCACAATTACATCAACACCGTTGGATCGAACCAGAGTCTCAACGATCTCCAATGCTTGTTCACCAGTATCCGGCTGGGAAATGAGTAGGTTATCGATATTTACGCCGATTTTGCTGGCGTAGCTTGGGTCTAGAGCGTGCTCGGCATCAACAAAAGCCGCAATACCACCTAGTTTTTGTACTTCAGCAACGACGTGCAGTGCTAAGGTGGTTTTGCCGGAAGACTCTGGGCCGTAGACTTCAATAATCCGACCGCGTGGTACTCCGCCGACTCCTAGAGCGATATCAAGTGAGAGACAGCCGGTACTGATTGCTTCGACATTCATTGTTTTAGCCTCGCCTAGTTTCATAATTGAGCCGTCGCCAAAGCGTTGTTTAATTTGCATAATTGCTTCTTCGGCGGCTTGGGATCTGTTAGCTTTTTCCTCAGTTGTTTTTTTAGCCATATATTTTGATTAGGGATTAAGTATTAATTGTTAGCTGTACTCTACTAGGTCTTAGATTAAAATTATCTAAACTTTTATTGGTTGGTCGGCGCTTGTCCCTCAATAATTTCTAAAGGTTTATTCTCCGGGACCAATATTTGTCTAGTCACAATTTGAGACCGGCTGAGTCTTTTTTTGGCACTAATCTGGATTGTATTCAAACCCGCTTGTAAATCAATCTCTTTTTCAAATTGGCCGTTTTGGTCAGCCAAAATTTCTTGGCTGTTGATAGTAATCCTGACCCCCGAGTCAGTGGTCCCTCTAACTATAACTGATTTTTCTGATGTTACTAAATCGGGTGTTGGTGTTTCGATGTTTAGCTCGGGTGGTAAGAATATCTTGTTAATTTCCCAGCCAAGGTAGGCTAGGCAAGCGACGATTAAGACGATAGCTGCTAGACGTTGTAAACTCTTGGGTGTAATCAGAATTTTAGTTGGTTTAACCTTTTCTTGATTACTTTTTTCTTTGCCCTCTTTAATTTTAGAGAAAATTTCTAGTTCTTGGCCGAGAATTTGTAGAATTTGCTCGGTATTTAGACCAAGATAACGAGCATAGCTTTTAATAAAATTTTGGATATAAACTGCGCTGGGTAGTTTTTGGTATTCGCCGTTTTCTAGCGCCAGTAGATATTTTTTGTTGATTTTGGTTTCTTTTTCAACTTTAGCCAGATCAAAATTTTTTTCTTTACGACTTTGGGTCAGAATTTCGGCTATGGTCTGAGTGTCTTTGATTTTTTTAGCGGTAAAACTAATCATACGTATATTCGCAAAGATTCGTAAATTTGTAGTAAATTTAAATCAATTCGTCCTCGTTAACCTCAGTTATCTTGTTGACCTTATCTTCAGCTTTTTTATTTTGAGTTTTGGTTTTTATTGGTTCAACTTCTTCTTCAACTTCTTCTTTACTTTCTTCTTCAACTTCTTCTTCATTCTTTTCGGTTTCGATTATCTCCTCAGTTTTTTCTTCAACCACTGCCGATTCTTGGACCTCACCACCTTCAGCTTCACTGCCATCGTCTTCAATAAAATCATCGGGTACATCTTCTTCATCAATTTCGGTGACCAGAATTTCGCGTGGCTTGGCGCCATCAGATGGGCCAATAATACCTTGTTCTTCTAGCAGGTCTAAAATTCTGGCTGCCCGAGCGTAGCCAATTTTAAATCGACGTTGGAGGTAAGAGGCTGAAGCTTTGCCAGTTTTGACAATCATATCCTTAGCATCTTCGAGCAGTTCGTCGCCGCCTTCGTCGCTATAGTTTAAGCCGCCGACTAGAGCTGATTGTCTCTCGGTAATATTGTCATTATATTCTGGTTCACCGTTTTGGCTTTTGATATATTCAACAATTCGGCGGATCTCATCGTCAGATACCATGGTTCCTTGTAGTCGTTTTGGCTTGGATAGGTTGGCTGAAACATAAAGCATATCACCACGACCGAGTAATTTTTCTGCCCCCGAATGGTCTAGAATAGTGCGGGAATCAACCGCTGAAGCAACCGCAAAAGCAATACGGGAGGTGATATTAGCCTTGATTAAGCCGGTGATAATATCGACCGATGGTCTTTGAGTAGCTAGGATTAGGTGGATACCAACGGCGCGAGCCATTTGGGCTAAACGAATAATATAATTCTCGATTTCTGAGCCGGCGGAAGTCATTAGATCCGCTAATTCGTCGATTACCATTACTAAATAGGGCATCTTTTCGCCATAGGTTCGGTTATAACTATGGATATCGCGTTGGCCAACTTTGGCGAGTAGCTCAAACCGACGATCCATTTCGCCGATTGTCCACTTTAAAGCGTTGATTGTTTTTTTAACATCCGTAATCGCTGGAGTGAGTAAATGGGGGATGCCGTTGTAGGTTGGTAGTTCGACTCTTTTGGGGTCAACGAGGATTAGACGCAAGGTGTTGGGACTATTTTGGAAGAGTAGACTAACGATAATCGAATTAACGCAAACAGTTTTACCCGAGCCGGTCGAGCCGGCAATCAACAGGTGGGGCATTGCGTCTAAATTAGCAACCCAGGATTTGCCAGCGACGTCTTTACCCAATGCCATGGTTAGGTTAGATTTGCGCAAGGCAAACTCTTTGGAAGAGAGGATCTCGCGCAGGCTGACCGTGGCGATAGTCTGATTAGGTACCTCAATACCCACTAAAGACTTGCCGGGGATTGGTGCTTCAATTCGGATCGGGTGGGCCGCCAGAGCTAGAGCTAAATCATTATGCAAAGTGGTGATTTGTGATAGTTTGACCCCCTCGGATGGTTTAAGGGTATATTGAGTAACGGTTGGCCCGACACTAACTTCGCCCATTTCTACCTGAATACCAAAATTTTCCAAAGTTTTTTTAATCCTTTCTTGATTGACACGGATGTCACCGCTGGTTGGTTTTTCCTTGCGGTCAGCTAGCAAATCTAGCGGAATGTCGATTTTTTTGAATTTTTTAGCCAAAATTGGCTGAGGTTTATCAATTATTTTTTTAGCTGAAAAAATCTTGGCGGCTTCAGTTTCTATCCGTTCTGGTTCAGTAGTTTTTTCTTCGGTTTTAGTTGGTGATCCTTCCTCATCTTCTTCATCGCCATAATATTCCTCATCTTCTTCATTATTTTCGGTTACGGCCCGTCGATGGAATAGTCCGCCGATCTTTTTAAAAACTGAGTTAAAAATAAAACTTTTTTCAGCAATATCAGATAAGGAGGTGTTAAAGGTTAAAAGCAAGGCGATCAGTAATAGGGCAACTAGGGCAACTAGCGTCGCCCAAAAGCCCATTATTTTTTGCAGCGGATAAGATAAAAATAATCCCAAATAGCCGCCGCCCCGGCCAGTAGTAACGGCCTGCCCCGCTTCTTCTAGGGGGATACGCAAGTGGAGCAGTCCATTAAAACTTAGGGTGAATATCAGCAGCCCAAAATAGTTGATGAAGCCGGTCGAATAGCGTGAAGCAACAATTAAAAAATAAGCTGATAAGAATAGGATAATTGGGAAGAGCCAAATTGCCCAGCCGAAAAGATGGGTGACCCAGATTTTGATATAGATACCGGCCGTGCCGGCTAAGCCGAACAATCCAAGCAAAGAGATGGCTCCTAGAGCCAGCAAAAAAATAATGGCAATGCCACGTTTGGTTTCGGCCGAGAGGAGCGGCTCGTACTCTTTTTGGTCGTAGTTTTTTTCGTTGCGAGAGCGATGTTTGGTTGTGCCTTTGGGGCGACCTGGTCTTTTTCTTCTAGCCATATTTAAAACTATTTTTTACTATAATATTATATCATTTTGAGGTAAGTTTTGCTAGAGTTATTACTTTTTCTGTCTTTTTATTCTAAGTCATTCACTTCATTTAAGATAAACTCCGTGAGACCATTTCAATTTGTCATCCTGAGTCCCGCGTGGCGGGACGAAGGATCAGCTGGGTGTCCTAATGATATTATGTTAATTAGGCTGATCCTTCGCTTCGCCCCTGACACATGGGTTAGGGGCTACACTCAGGATGACAAATTAGAGAGGCTGGAACGGGACTCGGCGCCGCAACGCCCTCAAGCCCCCGCTGGTTTTATTGTTTTAGTGTTTCTAAAAAATAGATTTGATTGTGGTCTGGGATGTGCTGAATAAAACCCCGCTTGGGAAAATAGCTTGCTTTGTGTTTATCCTTGGACCCGCTCCTCTAGTGAGCGGTTTTTTTATTGACTAAACAAAAACCCTCCGCCGAAGCGGAGGGTTTTGAGACTATAGATTTATTCCTCGGGTGTTTCGGTTGGGACATCTTGATCATTAATAAAACCAGTACCTGCGGGGATACGACGGCCGATGATAACATTTTCCTTTAGTCCCTCTAGCCGGTCTACCTTACCAGTGATAGCGGCATTAATTAAGACTCGGGCAGTTTCTTGAAAAGAGGCAGCCGATAGCCAGCTAGAAGTGGAGAGTGATACTTTGGATACGCCTAAGAATAATTCATCGTATTTGGCTAATTGTTTGCCACTATCTTCTACTTCATCATTAGCTTCGTCAATTTCGGCAAGCTCAATAATTTCGCCGGGCAAAAGTTCAGTATCGCCGGCATCGCGGATATAAACGCGCGAGAAGAGTTGTCGAAGGATAATCTCGACATGTTTGTCGTTTAATTTTTGTCCTTGAGAAGAGTAAATATGCTGAATTTCTTTAAGCATGTATTTTTGGACCGCTTCTTTACCCTTAAGCTTAAAGAGTTGTTGAAGATCAAGACTGCCATCGGTTAAGACATCACCTTTGCCGATTAAATCGCCATTTTTGACTAGGATTGAATATTCACTGGGAATAATAAATTCTTTACTCTTGAGACTGTCGACGACAACTTTAATTTTGTTTTTTTCGAGTTTAACAATACCTTCTCGGCGGGCAGACACTTTTTTACCTTCATTATCGATATAGAGCAGACCACCCTTTACTATAACTTTGTTGTCCTCGGCTTTTATTTGGCAGTTTTTTTCTAGTTTGTATTCATCCTCTTCAACTTGATTAAAATTGACTTTAACTACTTTTTGACCAAATCGGCCAGCGAGTACTACCTTGCCTGAAGCATCGGTTACAGTTTTGGGCATTTCTTCAATCGAGACGATGCCATCAACGTCAGTGACAAAGGCCTTGTGTTTTGGTGGTCGAGCTTCAAATAATTCTTCAACTCGTGGTAAACCTTGAGTGATATCTTTGCCAGCGACGCCACCAGTGTGAAAAGTTCTCATCGTTAGCTGGGTGCCTGGTTCGCCGATTGACTGAGCGGCGATAATGCCGACAGCCGTACCTGGTTCAACCAGTTTGTTATGACCTAAATCATAGCCGTAGCATTTTTGGCAGAGACATTTATTAAGATGACAAGAGAGGACCGAGCGAACGCGGATTTGCTCGATGTCGTTCTCTTCTAATTGGCGGGCAATCTCTTCGGTGATAATTTCATTCTTTTTGGCAATTAATTTCCCTTTGGGACCCTTGATATCTTCGAGACAATAGCGGCCCAAGACGCGTTCAGCCAGGGTTTCCACCATCTCTTCGCTCTCTTTTTTAGTAATAATAACGCCTTCTCTATCACCGCAGTCTTGCTCCTTAATTACTACATCTTGAACAACGTCAACCAAACGTCGAGTTAGATAGCCAGCGTTAGCAGTTCTTAGAGCGGTATCGGATAGACCCTTTCGGCTGCCGTGAGTGGAGATAAAGAATTCCAAAACATTAAAACCTTCTTTAAAAGCACTTTTGACCGGTAGCTCGATAATTTCACCAGCCGGATTAGAAACTAAACCTTTCATACCGACCATTTGGGTTAATTGGCCCCAGCTACCACGGGCGCCAGAAGTAATCATGGCATAAACGGGGCTTTTCTTATCGAGTTTTTGAGTTGCTAGATGAACGATTTTATCTTTAAGCGAAGTCCAGGTCTCAATAATTTTACTGTGGCGCTCTTTGCTAGTTAATAAACCGGCCTGGTATTGATCTTCGATTTCGTCGGTAACGCGGTCACCCTCTTCAATGATTGCTCTCTTTTCTTCTAGCGTTGGTAGATTATCCATTCCCCACGAATAGCCGGAGCGAGTGAGGTACTTAAAACCTAGTTTTTTAATTTTATCCAAAAAATCAACTGCCATTTCTCTGGGCTGAGTTTCCATAATCAGAGAAATTATCTTAGTGATTGTTTTGCTATCAACCGTTTGGTTATAGAACGGCAGTTTGGCGGGGACAATAGAACTAAAAATAATCCGGCCAACGGTCGTCTCAATCTTTTCTTCTTTCTTGGATCGGAATTTATCTTTAACTAAAATCAGTTCACGGAGATCAATGATGTCATTTTGGTAAGCCAATTGGGCTTCTTTGGCAGAGCTGAAATATTTCGTTCGTGGTTTATCGAGTTGGGCAGTTAAGTAATAAATACCCAGGACGATATCTTTATTTGGTTGAGTTGATGGTTTGCCAGTGGCTGGTTTAAGTAAGTTTTGAGTCGAGAGTAAAAGGTTTTTGGCTTCGTTTTTTGCTTCTTCGGTTAAGGGTACATGAACCGCCATTTGGTCACCATCAAAGTCAGCATTAAATGGCGAGCAGACCAATGGATGGAGCTGGATCGCCTTACCTTCAACCAAGACTGGCTGAAAAGCTTGAATACCCAAACGGTGCAGAGTTGGAGCGCGGTTTAGTAGAACATGAGCATTTTGAGTCACCTCTTCTAGAATATCCCAAACTTCTGGCCGTTCACTCTCAATAAATCTATTGGCTGAGCGAATATTATGGACAAAACCGTCTTTAATCAAACGGGAGATAATAAAGGGCTTGAACAGTTCCAAAGCCATTTTTTTCGGCAGCCCGCATTGGTTAATCTTTAGATCAGGACCGACGATAATAACTGAACGGCCGGAGTAATCAATACGTTTGCCTAGGAGGTTTTGGCGGAAACGGCCTTGTTTACCTTTTAAAATATCGGCAATCGATTTGAGCTGTCTTTTTTGACCAGTCGAGGCAACAACAGTTTTACTATGGCGAGCAGAATTATCGATTAGCGCGTCAACCGCTTCTTGCAACATTCTCTTTTCATTGCGGACAATAACTTCTGGCGCGTTTAGATCTTGCAACCTTTTTAAACGGTTGTTGCGGTTGATTACCCGACGATACAAATCATTAAGATCGGAGGTAGCAAAACGGCCGCCGTCTAGGGGTACCATTGGCCGGAGATCGGGTGGAATTACTGGCACGACATCCAAAATCATCCATTCTGAACGGATCCGGTTTTTTTCCAAGCTACGAAGCAATTTTATTCTTTTGACTAGTTTGTCTTTTTTGGCCCCCTGGGTGTTTTCCTTTTCTTTTTCTAGTTGAGCGATTAGTTGAGTGGCGTTAATCTCCTTGAGTAATTGTTGGACCGCTTCGGCGCCGATGGCTGCTTCGAAAAGTGGGCCATACTTGAGCGAGAGCTGTTGATATTCGTGCTCCGAAATTATTCTTAATTTTTTGATGTCTTTAATTTCTTTTTCGGTTTCGCTAAACTCTTCCTGCAGTTTAGCTAGATCGCCGTCTCGCAGCTCGTTAGTTTTTTTGATTGCTTCGTCGACGGTGGTTTCTGATTTATCTTTTAGGTCGTTTTTAACTTTTTCGACATCTTTAATAAATTTGTTTTCAATGGTTTTTTTGGCTTCTTTGAATTCTTTTTTAAGCTGATCAAGAATCTGTTCTTTAATCTCATCATTTACTTTGGTAATAATAAAATTAGCAAAGTAAATAACTTTTTCTAACGCTTGCGGTGACATATTGATGGCCAGACCAATCTTGGAAGGGACGCTACGCAAAAACCAAATATGAGAAACTGGGGCGGCTAGCTTGATATGGCCCATGCGTTCACGTCGCACTAAAGAACGAGTAACCTCGACGCCGCATTTATCGCAGACGATGCCTTTGTAGCGGATTTTTTTGTACTTGCCGCAGTAGCATTCCCAATCTTTAGAAGGGCCGAAGATGCGTTCGCAAAAGAGGCCATCTTTTTCGGGTTTTTGGGTGCGATAGTTAATAGTTTCTGGTCGGATTACTTCACCATGTGACCAACCGATGATAGTTTCGGGCGAGGCCAATTTGAGTTTAATAGCGTCGAAGTCAACAGCCGTGGTTGTTTTATACATAAAGTTATTCACTATATTATATAATTGATTATCTATTTTTTATGGTCTGCTTTTTTGTCAGCTCGAGAATCTTCTTCCTCAATATTTTTGAGTAATTCTACATCTAAGCAGAGCCCTTTTAACTCACGGACCAAGACGTTGAACGATTCGGGAATATTTAAACGTTTAATTGGTTCACCTTTGATTATCGATTCGTAGGCTTTGCTGCGTCCAGGAACATCGTCTGATTTAATGGTTAATATTTCTTGCAGCATATTAGACGCGCCATAGGCTTCTAATGCCCAGACTTCCATCTCACCAAATCGTTGACCACCAAATTGGGCTTTACCGCCTAGTGGTTGTTGAGTGATGAGGGAGTAGGGGCCGATTGATCGTTGATGGATTTTATCCTCCACCATATGATTAAGCTTAAGGATATAGTGGATACCAACGGTGATTTTATTATCAAATGATTTGCCTGTTCGGCCGTCGTAAAGAACAAGCTGACCATCTTCAGGGAGGTTGGCTTTTTTAAGTTCAGTTCTGATTTGTTCTTCAGTAACGCCGTTTAAGACTGGGGTGACCAAACGATAGCCTAGCGCCTTAGCGGCTAGACCCAAGTGGGTTTCCAAAATTTGGCCCAAATTCATACGATTGGCGACACCTAGAGGGCTGAGAATAATATCAATCGGCGTGCCATCCTCTAAGAAAGGCATATCTTCGATCGGAACAATTCTGGAAATTACACCTTTATTGCCATGTCGACCAGAGAGTTTGTCGCCAGCTTGGACCTTGCGCAGATTGGCAATGGTTACCTGAATAGTTTTGATGACGCCAGACGGTAGCTTGTCGCCAGCTTCACGAGAAAATAATTTAATATCGATTACTTTGCCATGTTCACCATGTTCAAGATAGAGCGAGCTGTCGCGAACATCGCGGGCTTTTTCGCCAAAGATCGCCCGAAGCAATTTTTCTTCAGCCGAGAGTTCGGTCTCTCCTTTGGGAGTGATTTTACCCACCAGAATATCGCCCGAAGAAACTTCAGCGCCGATGCGGATAATACCTTCGGCATCCAGATTTTTTAATTTTTCTTCAGAAACATTAGGAATATCCGAGGTGACTAACTCTGGTCCGAGCTTGGTATCGCGGACATCGATTGAATAGTTTTCAATGTAAATAGAAGTAAAAGAATCTTCACTCATTACTCTTTGGGAAATAATAATAGCGTCTTCGTAGTTATAACCTTCCCAAGCCATAAAAGCGACCAGAATATTTTGACCCAGCGCCAGTTCGCCATGATCAGTGGCTGGACCATCAGCCAAGACTTGTCCTTTTTTGACTTTTTCACCTTTTTTAACTAAGGGATTTTGAGTAATACAGGTAGAAGAGTTAGAGCGGATAAATTTGTTAAGCTGATATTTTTTTAAATGGCCCTTGGTTTCTTGAATCTCGATATGGCTAGCATCAACTTCGGTAATTTTACCGTCGTTCTCAGCTGTGATCAGGTGGCCAGAGTCAACGGCCGCCCGTCTCTCGACGCCAGTACCAACAATCGGCGCATTGGATCTAATACAAGGTATAGCCTGGCGTTGCATATTAGTGCCCATTAGGGCGCGAATAGCATCGTCGTGTTCTAGAAAAGGAATCAAGGCGGTAGCAATACTAACAATTTGTTGAGATGAAACATCCATGTAGTCGATATTGTAGGCAAAATCCATCTCCGGTTCGCCATAACGTCGAACTTCGGCCTTTTCAGCCAAAAAGTTGCCGCTATCGTCGATTGGTGTGGTGGCTGAAGTAGTAACTGCCTTTTCTTCAGCTAAAGCGTTGAGATAAACCACCTCGCCGCTAGCTAGCGGTTTAGTTTTGTTAGTTAACTCAGGATATTTTTCTTTGATTAATTTCCAGTTATCGCCAGTAACGGCTTCGCCTTTTTTGGCTAGCGTTTTGCCACCCTTGTCTTTTATTTCTTCCAGCGCGATGTGCTCAATTTTGCGGTAGGGTGTCTCGATAAAACCATAATCATTGATTCGGGCGTAGGTTGCTAGATGACCGACGAGACCAATGTTTGGGCCTTCGGGTGTCGCGATTGGGCAGATACGGCCGTAGTGGGTAGTGTGAACATCGCGGACATCAAAGCCGGCTCGTTCGCGAGATAAACCGCCAGGACCCATGGCGGACAATCGGCGTTTATGTTCTAGCTCAGACAGTGGATTGGTTTGATCCATAAACTGGGAGAGCTGTGAGGACATAAAAAATTCTTTGACTGAGCCAATAACTGGTCGGGCATTGATCAGACGACTGGGCATCATACTCTGAGGGTCGAGAGTACTCATACGATCGCGAACGATACGTTCCATCCGGGCCAAACCAATGCGGAATTTATTTTGGATCAACTCACCAACGGCGCGAACGCGACGGTTGCCTAAGTGATCAATGTCATCTGGTTCGCGTTGGGACAGATTTAAGCGGATGATTTCTTTGATAATTTCAATTAGATCTTCGCGGCGTAAAATTCTAGTTTCTTTATTATTAGGAATTTTAAAGCCAAATCGTTCGTTTAGTTTATAGCGGCCAACTGAGCCAAAATCGTAGCGGTCAAAATTAAAAAACATGGCATAAAGTAATGATCGGGCGTTGTCCGGGGTAGCGAGATCGCCCGGACGAATTCTTTTGTAGACCTCAATTAATCCGTCATTAACATCCTTGGCGGTATCTTTTTCTAATGTTTTAGCAATGTATTTAATATCGGGATCAGTATCAACTTCTTTGAATAGATCATGGATTTCTTCATTGCTGCTATAGCCGAAAGCACGGAGCAGCGAGGTGACGGCTACTTTTCTTTTGCGATCGATTTTGATCCAGATAACATTATTGGCGTCGGTTTCTAGTTCGAGCCAAGCGCCACGGTTAGGGATAACTTTGGCACCGTAACAACGTCGACCGCGTGAGGCTTCAGAAGTAAAAAAGACACCAGCTGAACGAATTAGCTGGGAAACAACGGCCCGTTCGATGCCGTTGATAATAAAAGTACCGCGGTCGGTCATCAACGGAAAATCACCCAAATAGATTTCTTGCTGTTGGGTTTTATTAATTTTTTTGTTAACTAATTTAGTTTTGGCTCGGAGGGGTGCTTCGTAGGTAATGTTTTTTTCCTTAGAAGTTACCTCATCAAATTTAGGCTCGTCTAAATAATAATCGGTAAAATAAAGTTCCAGGCTGCGGCCAAAATTATCTTTGATCGGTGAGACTTCTTCAAACAGTTCTTTGAGGCCTTGTTTTAAAAACCAGTTATAAGAATCTTTTTGGATTTGAATTAAATTAGGCAGCTCCATCGCGTCTTTGACTGGCGTAAAGGTTTTACGAGGTTGGCTTTTGTCAATGATTTTTTTAGCAAGCATAAAAAATTGGCCTCTCTTGATGGTCTACCTACTAGGTTACGGTGGACCAGTTAGAGGTTTTATTTAATTGTTTAAAGTTTTTAATAACTTTTACCCACCACTCTAAAATTAATGACTTATAATAGCGGGGGATTTGACCTGCAAACAGAAGATTCTTGTCCTAAATGGCCAAAAATTTTCCCTCGGAGTTTGATCCTGCGAGGGGAAGATAATCAGCTAAAATAGGTACAAAAGTAATCAATATATTAACAGTTCACCAAAAAGCTGTCAAGCGGTAAAGGCCTGGCTTGTCAAGGGGCTAGCCATCTGTGGATAAAATATAGATAATTTAGCCTATTTTAGCTAAATTTTTAGACTAGTCGGCTGATATTGGTGATATAATCAAAAACAGCCGAGGTTAAAATAGGCTGTTTTTATTCGGATGTTATACACAGGTTGTCCCAGGGAGGGAAAAATTAGCTAATCTAAGGGACGTATTTTTCAATGATTCTGAATATTTTGCCGTCCTTAATTTCGACTCGGTAGGGGCTATTTTTAAGAAGTGACTCTGATTCTTTATCAAAAATGGCTTTAAAAGTTACCGCATCGATTTTTTCGCTGATATTATAATTACCATCGGGAGTGTAGCTGTAAGTCTGCATACGGATGTCAATATCTGGGGCTAGTTCTAAGCGGCGGACCTTTTTACTGTCATTACGAATATAAAAATTATTGGGCGCACAAGCTTCTAAGATAGTACAGTCGCCATCTTCTAAAGCGGCTTCTTTAGCCTCATCACCAGTTAGCCATTGAATATAATCAATATAAAGATAATAGACGCCGAACTTTTCTTCCATACTGGTGATATAGCCCAAGAACGTCTCAGCTTCCTCTTCGGTCTGAGCTTCACGTTCGCCAGCTAGTGACAAACCGCCGCCAAAGGTGGGGGCGTTAATATTTTCGTCAACTAGTTGCTCATTAACTATTAGTTCTGGTGTTGGGGCCGGTGTTTGGCTTAGCCAAAGCCAAAGGGTTAGGCCGCCGAGCGGCAAAAAAACGATAGCCGCAAAAATAAGCAACCAGAGCCAGAGTCTGGATTTAAACCCATAATCAGATCTGGGGTTATTTTGTTCCATATAGTTTTAGCTGTTAGCGATTTTTTTGAGTTCTTCGCGGGCCACCTGGCGATCGTCCCAGGGGATTAGTTGGTCATTTTTAGTCACGATCGCTTGTTCGCAGCCCTTGCCTGATATTAGAACTATATCATCTTTTTGGGCTAGACTTAAGGCCTGGTTAATGGCCTCGCGTCGATCCAAGATTAGCCAGAGATTTTGATTCTCAACTTTGCCTTTGGCTCTAGCTCCCGCAGCGATTTGGTTGATAATCTCCAACGGATCTTCATCATAGGGATCTTCATTGGTAATAACAACTTGGTCGGCATTCTGAGCAACTAACCCACCAAGGATTGGTCGACGTGCCTTGTCGCGGCCGCCGCCGCCGCTACCTAATAAATTGATAATTTTAGAATCGGGTTTTTTAAAAAGTTTAACGACGCTGTAAAGTTTTTCTAGGGATTTTGGTTCGAAGGCAAAATCGACAATCACCGTAAAAGGCTGGCCCTCATTAATCAGGTCCAACCGGCCCGGACAGGGTTTAGTCTGAGGCAAGAGTTCAGAAATTTTTTCTAAAGTCACGCCTTGAGAATAGACCGCGGCGATTGCGCCTAAGTTATTATAAATATTAAATTCACCTAGTAGTGGTGAAGCAAACTGACGTTGGTTAATTTTAAATTTTAGGCCAGCTAGATCAGCTTGGATGTCAGTGCCGATTAGGGTTTCTGGCGCGAGGTTGGGCTGGACCGGCGTGATGCCAAAACCGATTTTATGATTAATTCTAAATTGTAAAAAGTCTGGCGAATGTTCATTATCTAAATTACCGATTAACACCTTAGGAACTGGTTGGCCGTAGATTTCTTTGGTTGGTGTCTTGGCAAAATTTTTGAATAACTTGAGTTTAGTTGCTTTGTAATTGGCAAAACCGCCATGGGCTTCGAGATGTTCGGGCGAGAGATTGGTAAAAATTAAGATATCATAATGAATGCCAATCTGGCGATGTTGTAGAATACCCTCGGAGGAGGTCTCGACAATTGCGTAGCGGCAGCCGGCTTTGACCATTTGGCGTAGCAGACGATGGGTTTGGGCGCGGCCAAGCATGGTCATTTTTTTGTCATTAAGCCAAACCTTTGGCCCAACTTTAAACAAAGCAGTGGAGGTTAGGCCAACTTCAAAACCAGCTAGTTCCAGTAGTTGAGCCGTTAGATAACTAGTTGTTGTTTTGCCGTAGGTGCCAGTCACGCCGATAATAATCAATTTTCGAGCGGGAAAACCATAAACCAAAGCGGCTAACCAAGCCAAACAATAATGGTAAGTGGAAAGAATTGATTTAGGTAGAATTTTTTTGAGTAGTTTTTTCATATGTCATTGCGAGGAGCCCTTCGGCTTCGCTCAGGGTAAACTCCACGAAGTGGAGTGACGAAGCAATCTCCTGATATTTACCAGATTGCTTCGTCGCTCCGACTTTACGTCGGAGCTCCTCGCAATGACATTATAATATCAGCCAGTCGTCTGTCAGTAAAGCCGATAGCTGGACATTTAGCAATTTATGTTATAATATGACTAATTCTTATGTCTAAACGAACTGAACAAGTTAGCGAGCTGATTCGTCAAAAGCTGGGTGAAATTATCATCCGCGAGATTGAATTACCCAAAAACGTTTTGATAACCGTAGTTAAAGTTGAAACTTCGGCGGATTTGAAATATGCCAAGATTTGGCTGACCGTCACTCCGACCGCCGCTACTGGCGTGGCTTATGGTTTAGTCCGAGGTAACTATCGAGAGTTGCGGCGACTATTGGCAGAAGAAATCGATTTACAGTTCGCACCACAACTATTATTGCGTCTAGATAAAACTGCGATTAAGGTAGCCGAGGTTGAGCAGCTGCTTCAAGAGATTAAGGCCGAAAAAGAGACTGAATAAATCTATGGTTAAAAAGGACTTAGCTCAAAAAGTAAACCAAAAAATTAAAGCAGCGAAGAATATTTTAATTTTGGGTCATAGTAATCCGCGGCCTGATGGCGACTCGGCGGGGAGTGTTTTAGCTTTGTCTTTATATTTAAAATCACTGGGCAAAAAATGCACGGTTTTTTCTCTATACTATTTTCCTCAGAGCTTGGCTTATCTGCCGGCGGTGTTGGAATTAGAAATCGAGCCAGAACGAATTAAGATTAATGATTATGATTTAATTTTTCTCTTGGATTTTGGTGAGTTTAAAAATTCTGGTCTAGCGGAAAAATTAGATCAAGCTAAAAAGCAAGGGACAACTTTTATTAATATTGATCACCATCCTAATCAGGATGAAGCTAAAGATATTTCTTTGGTCGTGCCAATGGCTTCTTCGACTTCAGAGATTTTGTATAATTTATTAGTAGCAATGCGCGCCGAGGTCAATAAAGATATGGCCACTTGTTTATTAACTGGTATTTTGACCGACACCCAAAATTTTACCAATCCAGCAACGACTTTTACCGCCATGGAAGTCGGTTCCGAACTATTACGTCTAGGCGCTAGGTTACAGCAAATTACGGCTAACACTTGGCAGAATAAAGAACTGCCGATCTTGCGGCTTTGGGGTAAAGTTTTGCTCCGGTTGCAAGAAGATCCCGAGACTAGTCTGGCAACGACCGTGATTACGCTCAAAGATTTGGAAGAAGAGCATCTCTTACCAGAAGCCGCTGAGGGTGTGGCTAATTTTCTCAACAGTCTGGGCACGAGTAAAGCCATTTTGGTTCTGCGCGAAGAAGAAGGCGGCAAAGTTAAGGGTAGCCTACGAACTACTAGCGATGATGTTGATGTGGCCGAGATTGCTAAAAAGTTTGGCGGCGGTGGCCACAAAAAAGCCGCTGGGTTTACCATTCCTGGACATATTGTGGAAACAGATAAAGGGTGGAAAATAGTGGAATAGTGCCTAGTACTTAGTACCTAGTACCCAGCAGCCGACGCGGAATGAGTAGCCTAGAATGGCTATTTTTTTGTTAATTTTTTTGGTGAGTATATTTGACTTTTTAGTCATGGCATGATACAAAGTAAGATCGTATTATCGCGTTGTATGTAATTGGAATATATGGAGGGTTGTCATGATTGGACTAAGTCTTTCGTGGTGTATTCAAGACATTATTGAGGGGAAAGTAGCCCTCGATGCCTTAGACAAAATCATTGCTGGCACCCGTTGCCCCAATCCCGTTGATTGGGATAGGGTGATTCAGCGGTATCGAGATCAGTGTTGGGGTGCCAACCCCGATCTGGCGGAAAAGATTGTCCGCCGACTGCTCGCCGAGGGCCGAATCGAGCAACCCCGTTTGGAGAACGATCGGCATCATCCCTCGGTTCTACAGAAAAACTGTGTAAGGTGGGTTGAAGCCGAAGGCGACATCGAATGGTCTGACCAAAAATAGTATTTGGGGTTTTCCGGTTGTCCCTAACAACTGGTTTTTTTATTTTAATCAAAAAACAAATCCGCCAGACAGGCGGATTTGTGAATAATATATCCAAACTTGACACTTGGTATTTAGATTGTAGCAAAGTTTTTATAATTGGTTAAAGACTCTTTAAGGGTGTGGAACCGGGGAGAGTCGAATCCTTCGTCGTCCGCTTGTGGCGGGCTCCTCAGGACAGGCTCCCTAAACTTGAGTGTCAAACATAAGTTTCATCACCGGACACAGTCCCACAAACCTGTCACCATCATAAAAGATGGTAGATTAAATAAAATTAAACTTTTTTCTAAATTTTTTTCAGGTTGAGATAAATAATTTGAAATTTTTTATATTTGTGTTACAATTTGGCACCAACTTATTTTTGGCCGCAGGAGGGCTGTATGAAACAGGTTGAGCCCAATCGACATTGGGGCAAAGACGTCAAAGCGGTGGTCTGTCTAGAGACTCAGGCGGATTACCAGAATCCCACCGAGGTGTTGCGCCTGGGGCGAGAGATCGGCGCTGTCTTTGGCACCGGCAGCACCGAGATGATTGTTCTCCAGGATGTCGTGGCTGGCAGACAGCGGGCGGTATACACCGCCGATGTGCCGTCCAAGCTGACGGTTGACACCCTAAGGTAGCAGGTATCCAGCCCTGCTTTTTTCTTGATTATGAACTCAAACGGTGCTACTATATTAATTAAGAATTAGAAAATAAGAATTAAAAATTATGCCTTACTTAATTCCCACGGTAATTGAAAAATCCCAATTTGGCGAGCGGGCTTATGATATCTATTCGCGTCTCCTCAAAGAGCGGATCATTTTTCTGGGTTCGCCGATTGATGATGGTGTGGCTAATACGGTGATTGCCCAGCTATTATTTTTGGATTCTCAGGATCAGAAAAAAGATATCAAGCTCTATATTAATTGTCCGGGTGGTTCGGTCACCGCGGGGTTGGCAATTTATGACACGATGCAGTATGTTAAGTCGCCGGTGACCACGATTTGTATTGGTTTAGCGGCCTCAATGGCGGCAGTGCTTTTGGCCGCTGGCGAAAAAGGCAAGCGGTTTACTTTGCCTAATTCAGAAATAATGTTGCACCAAGTGATGGGTGGCGCCGAAGGCCAGGCCGCGGATATTAAAATTCGCGCTGAGCGGATTTTAAAGATCCACGATCGAATGAATAAAATTTTAGCTAAACACACCAGTCAGCCGTTGAGTAAAATTGAAAAAGACACTGACCGTGATTTTTATCTTGATTCAGACGAGGCTAAGAAGTACGGACTGATTGATAAGGTGATTAGTAGTTAGTAGATAGTAATTGGTAATAATCAATTAGTAAGCGGTCCGCCTTTGTGGCGGGTCGCTTTTTTGAATTATTTTTACCATTTGACAGAGTTTACTTCAAATAAGCGAAGTAAGTCGAATGGTATGCGATGATATTGGATCGCCCTAATTAATTTTTTTGCTCAACAGAGGTGTTTTTCTTGGGGTAACTATTGACATTAACATAATAATGTGATATCATTTAATATTGTGTTTCGTTTGGTCCGGAAACGATTGGAAATTAGGAGGGGTTATGTTTAGTAGATATGCTTGGATCGAAGATGTTTTAGAAGAAAATTCAGATGTCGTCTGGGCGGTTAAGGCAATCGCGCTAATCCTGTTAGTGCTCGGGCTGTCGTTCTGGGTTTACGTCGAAAAATCCGGCGCTCGCTGTCTTCAGCAAGCAAACGGCCAGCTCGACCATCGGGTGAATGTTCTCGAAAACCTCTTGGCTACCATGTATGAAGAGGAACCCGAGCTGGCGGCTCGGGTAATGGGTCGTCTGTCCCAGGAAGACCTGGAGATTGTGGCCCCGGTGATTGTGGGTCAGATTATTGCCAATTATAAGGAGGGGTTACTCTCCTTGGAGGAAGTTGGCGCGCAGTTCCAGGATCTCAGCGAAATCGTTGGGGAAGATCTAATAACCCAATGGTTTCGTGATGAACAATCACAATAGCGCACCCTCTCGGGTTGTGCTCGGCGGCGCTAGATCTTTAGCCCGCCTTTTTTTATTTGTAAATAAAAAAATCAGTCCGCCGCGGTGGACTGATTTTTAATAGGTAATTTATTGTTTTTTGAGTAGATCTTTGAGCGCTTTGCCAGCTTTGAATTTAGCAACCGTGACTGGGGGGATAGTAATTTTTTCTTTAGTTCGGGGGTTAATACCTTCGCGGCCGGCGCGGGTACGGGCGGAAAATTCGCCGAAACCAGTCAAGGTAACATGGCCGCCGCCTTTAAGTGTGTCCATGATGGTTTGGACCATGTTTTCAACTACATCGCCGACTTCTTTTTTGGAAACATTAGTTTTTTGAGCCAGGACATCGATTAATTCAGCTTTGTTCATATAATCTCCTTAGTTACTTCAGGCCACCACAGTGGGCTGATAGTTATTTGTTTAAGTATATACTTAGATTTTCTCTGAACTCATTATATTATACTTCAATTTCACTGTCTACCCTAGTAATTTTAGTTGCTAATTTAGTTTGGGGATTAATTTCAATCAAGACGCCGTTGACAACGCAGGTACCGTTTTTGGGTACCTCGTAGGTGCCTTTATCACCGGTCTCAAAAAAAGCCTGGACGATCGGTCCGGCACTGCCGCCAATCACCGAATCTCTGGCGCCGATCATACCCAGATCGGTAACATAAGCGGTGCCGTTATTAAGTACTCGAGTGTCAGCCGTGGGGATGTGGGTATGAGTGCCAACAATTGCTGATACTTGGCCATCTAAGAATAGACCGAGAGCGACTTTTTCCGAAGTGGCTTCGGCATGGATATCAATAATTACCGCTTTAATTTTGGGATTGTTTTTATTCTCGTCGATGATTTGTTTAGCTACTTGAAAAGGGTTGGCGATTTTGTCTTCATTATCAATAAAAACCCGGCCCAAAAGATTGATAACTAATATCTGGCCCTTGGGCGTGTCGACGATTTGCCAACCGCGGCCAGGCGTGCCATCGGGGTAGTTGGCTGGCCGGATGATTGGTATTTGGGAGCTCTCTAGCATTTCTAACCCTTCGGGTTTAGCAAAGATATGATTACCCGAGGTGCCAAAATCAATGCCAATTGTTAAAATATCTTGCCATGATTTTTGGTTGATGCCAAAGCCATGGGCTAGATTTTCAACATTAGCAATAGTTAGATCGGGTTGATACTCCGCTTTTAATTTTGGTAAAGCGGCGATCAGAGCTTGGCGACCGATCTTGCCAATAATATCACCGAAGAATAAGATAGTAATTTGTTGTTTATCTGGCATATTCGATCACCCGTTTTTCTCTGATGACTGTCACTTTAATCTCGCCGGGATATTTTAATTCTTCTTCAATCTTTTTGGCGACGTCATGAGCAACCTTAGCCGCGGCTGAATCGTCTAATTCTTCGGGCATGACAAAAACGCGGATTTCTCGCCCGGCTTGAATGGCATAAGATCTCTCGACGCCGTCAAAGCTGGTGGCGATTTTTTCTAGTTCTTCTAATCGTTGGAGATAATTTTCGTAAGTGTCTTTACGAGCGCCAGGCCGAGCCCCAGAAATGGCATCAGCTACTTTAACAATTACCGCTTCAAGTGTCGGTGGTTTGTCTTCATGGTGGGTTAGAATTGGTTGAATAATTTCTTCAGGCAAGCCGAACTTTTTGGCAATATCGCGGCCAATCTCGGGGTGAGTACCTTGAACTTCATGGTCAACCGCTTTACCAATGTCGTGGAGTAAGCCAGCTTTTTTGGCGACGGTGACGTTGGCATCTAGCTCCTCAGCTAATAATGCCGATAAGTGTGATACTTCGATTGAGTGCTGCAAAACGTTTTGGCCATAAGAAGTCCGGTATTTTAGTCGACCAACAATTTGGACCAATTTGGGGTCGAGACCAGTGACACCCAGCTCATACATAGCATCTTCGCCGGCTTTTTTGATATCGCGAGCGATATTTTTCTTGGCTTCTTCAACCGCTTCCTCAATTCGACCGGGGTGGATGCGGCCATCAGAAATCAATTTTTCCAGCGCTTGTTTAGCGATATGTCGACGGATTGGTGAAAAGCCAGAAACAGTAATGGCATTAGGTGTATCGTCAACAATAATTTCGGTACCAGTGAGTTGTTCAATCACTTTAATATTACGACCTTCGCGGCCGATAATTCGGCCCTTCATTTCATCAGAGGGTAGGCTAATGGTGGTGGTTGTGATCTCGGTTGCGTGAGAGGCGGCACAGCGCTGGACGGCGCCAGTGATTATCTCTTTAGCTTTGCGCTCGACTTCATCTGAAGTTTCCTGATCTAGTTTGCGTAGGCGAGACATTAGGGTTTCCTGGTTCTTTTCTTCAATGTTTTTAAGCAAGACTTCAACTGCTTGCTCCTTGGTCAGATTGGCGATTTTTTCCAGCTTAGCCATCTGCTCCTCTTTAATCTCTTGGATTTTTTTCTTGATATCTTCAATCTGTTGGGCTTTGTCGAAAAGTTTTTGTTGTTGGGTTTCTAAATCGAGCAGTTTTTGATCAAATTTATTTTCCCGCTGTTCGAGCCTTTTTTGCATTTCCTTAAGCTCGGTTCGGCGGGTAGTTTCTTCGGCCTTAGCCTCGTCAATCATTTTTAGGGCCTTTTCTTTAGCGCTCAGCAAAAATTCCTGCTGTTTATTTTTGGCTTCGGTTAAGAGTTTTTCTGCTCTCTGCTCTGCCGAGGCAATTCTTTGGCTAGTAATTAATTGACGAGCAGCAAAACCCACAGCTCCGCCGAGAATTAGGCCAGCCAGGATTAAGAGATAGTTGAGACTATCCATATTATTTCTCCGGACTTCCCAGAGAGAGGTAGTTTATTTGGCGAAAATAAAATATGCCGCAATGACTACTACTTGCTATTTTAAAGTAGTTTTAGCTTGGGAGAGATAGTTGTCATTAAGAGAGAAATTAAGCTAAATTTAGTCTAATTTGGCCAGAAACTGCTAGTCGGTATTTTCCCAGATCTGCTACCCGTGGGAAATCGTTAATAATTAAACTATCCGTACGATAGCATAGATTTTTAGTTTGATCAAGGTTAGCGGTTTAGGCAATAAAAAAAGACCCGATTGTTTAAACTCGCCGGGTCGGTTAGCGAGATAGACTTATGTGGGCGACTGCTCTGCTCAATTCAATGAGCGAAGCAGCGAGATCTAACTCAACGGAACCAAACTTCGGTTCCGTCGCCGTCGCGAAAAAATGCGCTGGCAAGACAGAGGAAACCTGGAGAAGGTAGCCGCATGTTTCCAACCTGGCCTCCTCCGACAACTCTTGGCTCTCGGCTATTTTGATCATAACCGAGACGATATCACGCAGTACTTCCATTATTGACGGTGATGGATAGGTGGTGTCAGCTCGGAGTACTCTCCTGAGTGTTTCCACCAACCCCTTGAACAATTCGTCCATGGTACCCTCCTTTCCCAGGGTACGTTAAACCAAAATAGTTTTATAGTTAGGTCCTATTTTTGGTTGATTGATTACCGTAACATAGATTCTAGTTTCTGTCAATATTTTTGGGATAGTTTTGAATTATATATCCAGTATGTGGCAATTAAATTCTTGGACGGTGGAATTTAATTTTATATGCTGTATACCGTATACTGCATACTTATTTTATTGGGGAAAAGCTGTTTATAGTCTGTCAGTAAAAATAGGCGATTTATCCTTGGCTTTTGGCTAATTTTATTCTATAATGAAGGCGTTCTTAGCCAATAAATTAAACTGCATGGCGATTGTTGCCGATGGTAAAAAAATTGCTGCTGAAATTTTGGCCGACCTTAAAAAACGGGTGGCCCTTTTAAACGAACAAGGAATAGAAGTTAGCCTGGCTGTTGTCTTGGTTGGTGAGGATAAACCATCGCAGACTTATGTCCGCAACAAAGGTAAAGCTTGCGCCGAGGTGGGGATTAATTTTTTGCTTTATGAATTCCCTACTACGATTACGACCGAGGCGCTGATTGGTCAGATTCAAAAAATACAGACGGAGAATAAATTGTCCGGCTTGATTGTTCAATTGCCGCTACCGGCACACATTGCTAGTAAAAAGGTCATCAATTGTATCAACCCCGAGGTTGATGTTGATTGTTTGACTTTTTTTAATTTGGGTAAACTTTTATTTAACCAGAGTACGGTTTTGCCGCCGACACCGAGCGCGATGTTGGAATTTTTGAAATATCATCAAATCGACTGGATCGGTAAATATGTAGTGATGCTGGGGCGGGGCGAACTAATTGGTAAGCCGCTCTCATCAATGTTAGCGCATGAGCCAGTGACACTATCAATTTGCAACCGATCAACACCCGATCTGTCAGTGTTTACCAAAAATGCTGATATTATTTTTACTGGTGTAGGTAAACACAATTTACTAACCGGCGAGATGATTAGGGAAGGGGCGGTGGTGATTGATGCTGGCGTTTGTTTTGTTGATGGCCAGATGTATGGCGATATTGAGTTTGAAACTGTCAATAAAAAAGCTAGTCTGGTAACGCCAACTCCCGGTGGGGTTGGGCCGGTGACAGTGGCGAAATTATTAGCTAATACGGTTCGGGTGGCCGAGACATGTAGCCTAATTAAATTAAAATAAACTTGTAGAGGCAACTCGCGAGTCGTCTCTGCAGGATGTAATTAATAATATTTATGCCAAATAACAATCAAGATTGGAAAACCCTAGTCATCATTGGCGCTCAATGGGGCGATGAAGGCAAAGGTAAAATCACGGATATCTTTGCGGCTCAGGCAGATTATGTGGTTCGTTATCAAGGCGGTAACAACGCTGGGCATACGATTGTTGCTGATGGTGTGACTTATAAATTTCATCTTATACCGTCAGGGGTTTTGAATAATAAAAAAATCGTCATTGGTAACGGGGTAGTAATTGACCCCGTTGTTCTACTCAGCGAACTAGATAAGTTAGCTGAGCAGGGGATCAAACCAAGTTTATTTATTAGTGAACGCGCACACGTGATTTTTCCTTTCCAAGGTTTACTCGATGGAATCATCGATGATAGTAAGGGCGCATTGGCCGCTGGTACCACCAAGCGCGGTATTGGCCCGGCCTATGCTGATAAAGCTGAACGCTCGGGTATTCGGATGGTTGACCTGGTCAACGAAAGAGTTTTCCGGGAAAGATTTAGTTTGCTATTTGATGAAAAATACAAAATTCTCAAAAACGTTTATAGCTTCACTGGCGCGCTAAATAAAGAAGAAATACTAAATCAGTATTTGGTAATGGCTCAAAAACTCAAACCCTATGTTACTGATACGAGTTTAATGATTAACCAAGCCATTAATGCCGGCCAAAAAGTTTTGTTTGAAGGTGCACAAGGCACGCTACTCGACATTGATCATGGTGTTTATCCGCACACCACTTCTTCCAATACCATTGCCGGTGGCGCTTGCACTGGTGCTGGTGTCAGTCCCAGAAAAATTGATCAGATTATTGGTATTGTTAAAGCTTATCTTTCGCGCGTTGGTGTTTCACCACTACCGACTGAAGATACTGGCGAAATGGGTAATCACTTGCGCGAGCGGGGAGCCGAATATGGCACCACAACTGGTCGGCCGCGACGCTGCGGTTGGGTTGATTTAGTTCAACTGCGCTACGCCCAGCGACTAAACGGTTTTACTAGTTTAGCTATGACCAAGGTTGATGTTCTAGGTGGGCTAAAAGAGATCCCGTTGTGTATTCATTATAAATACGGCGCAGAGATTATTAAGGAGATGCCAGCTGATGAAGAAATCTATGCCGGCTGCACGCCGGTTTATGAAATGTTGCCGGGTTGGGATGATATTTCTGATGAACAACTAACCGAAATGGTTGCTAAAGGTTACTCGGCTCTGCCAGCCAATATGCGGGCTTATATTGAGCGGATTGAAAAAGAAGTGGGCGTGCCAATTAATATTGTGTCAGTTAGTCCCAAGCGTGAAGGAACGATTTTTAAATAAAAAAACTACCGTTGGGATGGTAGTTTAATCTTTACCCCAGAAAAGAGTGTGGATGCCTCCTCCGAGGGTGAAGATTACGCCGATTATGCCGCTACAGGTGGAAAGGTGTATGGTTGAATCTTTTTCGAGCAGGAATGCCAGTCCAATTAAGGCAATTCCGCCGATGAGAATGACCACACCACTCCAGCGGGGTACTGTCTTTTTTGGCCGAATGGCCACCACATATAGTATGGCGACACTGGCGACTATTCCGATGGCTAGCAACAATCCTTTGATGACTATCATGTGCCCCTCCAATGATTAATTAGAACCTTAGCAAATTTTTCTAAAAAATCAAGTTAAAGATGAGTCAATTTCAAGAAACAATTCTCGAATTCAGCAAATACTCGGATGATGAGGTAAAACAAATGCTAAAAAAATACGGCATTGCTTTAACTGTGGCTGAAGCGCGCAAAGTTGAGACTGAGATTCTTAAGCGACCGCCAACCCTGACTGAAGCCGTTGTTTGGGGGATTGAAGGCAGCGAGCATTGTTCATATAAAAGTTCCCGGCCCCATCTTAAGCAGTTTGTCACTGATGCGCCAAATGTTATTCTTGGGCCACAAGAGGACTCGGGGATTATTGAAATCGCTCGCGATAACAATGGTGATCGTTATGGCATTATTATTTCTCATGAAAGTCATAACCATCCCTCGCAGATTGTGCCCTACGAAGGCGCGGCTACCGGCATTGGCGGTATTGTCCGCGATGTTATCTGTATGGGTGGCAAGGTAATTGCTTGCGCTGATCCGCTTCGTTTTGGCGATATTAAAACTCACAAAACTAAATGGATTCACGATGGCGTGGTTAGCGGCATTGCTGGCTATGGCAACCCGATTGGCGTACCCAATATTGCTGGCGATCTATATTACCATCCATCATATAATGACAATTGTTTGGTAAACGTTGTCTCAATTGGGGTGATAAGAGAATCCGACGTTATTCATTCTCGCGCGCCAAAAGACAGTCTAGGTTATGACATCATTTTGGTTGGCAAGCCGACTGATAATTCTGGCTTTGGTGGCGCATCGTTTGCTTCACTCGAGCTGGACGAAACGCAGAAAGAACAAAATAAAGGCGCAGTGCAGGAGCCCAATGCTTTTTTAAAACGTCATTTACTTGAGAGCACCTACGAACTTTTTAAAATTTTGAAAGAAAAAAATTTGTTAGCTAAAGTTGGTTTTAAAGATTTAGGCGCCGGCGGTGTTTGTTGTGCTTCGGTTGAGCTAGTGGATAGTGCCGGGATGGGAGCGGATATTGATTTAGAAAAAGTTCATATTTCGATGGCTGGTTTACACCCATCGGTGGTTTTATGTTCCGAAACACAAGAACGGTTTATGTGGGTAGCTCATCCTGATGTTACGTCGTTAATTGTTTCTCATTATAATGAGCGCTGGGCGCTGCCTAAAGTATCCGAAGGCGCGCAGGCGTCAGTGATTGGCAAAGTGACCAATGGTAATTATGTGGTCTATTATCAAGGCACCAAAATAGTTGATGCGCCAAGTAAGCAGGTGACTGAAGGTCTGCTTTACAATCGCGAGTATTTGCCGGGGACGAAAAATTTGACCGAACCAGATTCTAGCAAATTAGCTAATTTAGATTTGAATAAAACTGTTCTAGACGTTTTGGCCCACGAGAATGTGGCCTCGCGCCTAGCAGTTTATGAGCAATATGATAAGCAGGTTCAAGGCCAAACTATTATTGAGTCGGGCCAAGCTGATGCCGGTGTTTTGGCGCCATTTTTAGAGCCAGAATGGCCTGACGAGATCAAAAAAGTGGGTATGGCACTAGCCGTTGATCACAACCCCCGTTATGGCCTGATTGATGCTTATTGGTGCGGTGCCAACGCGGTTTGTGAAGCCATGCGCAATGTGGCGGCGGTGGGCGCGACACCACAATGTATTACGGATTGTCTTTGTTTTGGTAATCCTGAAAAGCCCGAGCAGATGTGGGAGTTTGTCCAAGGCACCAAAGGCGTGGCCGAGGCGTGCAAAGGTATACACCTCAAAGAATATCCAGAAAATGCTGTCCCAATTATTTCGGGTAATGTTAGTTTTTATAATGAATCAAAAAATGGTAGCGTGGCGCCGTCGCCGATTATTGCTTGTGTTGGTCGGTTAGCTGATTATAATCAAGCCGTCACCATGGAGTTTAAAAAACCGGGTAGCGCGATTTATTTAGTTGGTGAAAGAAAAGATGAGCTCGGCGGTTCAGTGCTTTATGATTTGATTGGTGAGCTCGGGGCTAATCTACCCAAACCGGATTTTACCCAGGTCCAAAATCAGATTTGGGCGGTGGCGGAGAGTATTAGTCAGGGCGTGGTGAATGCTTGCCACGATATTTCTGATGGTGGAATAGTGACGACATTAGCGGAGATGTGTTTTGGCGGACACGGAGAAAAGCGGATGGGAATAGAAGTCAAAAGTCAAAAGTCAAAAGTCAAAAATTTTGAGTTTCTATTTTCCGAAACGGGTGGGTTTGTTTGCGAAGTCAGTGATGAAAAAAAGTTTAAAGATATCATGAACCAATTTGGTGTTCAAGCCCAGAAGCTGGGTCAGACCACAGCTGATGGTCAGTTTAAAATTAATGATTGGATTAATTTAGATATTTCAACAATGGCCCGAGTTTGGCTGGAGGGGTTAAGAAGTAAATTATAGTTTGCCGTTTATTAAAATGTCATTCCGACCGACCCCGATGACCATCGAGGGAGTGGAGGAATCTAAAATGATATTAAACTTTGGCTGGTACTTTAGATTAGATCCCTCGACTTCGCTCGGGATGACAAAACAACAAATTGCGAACAGCGACATTTATGAAGATCAAAATTGAAGAAATAAAAAAGATGTGTCTGGCGGTTTTAATCAAGAAAGGTCTGAGCGCCCAAGACGCTGAAACAGTAGTTGATGAGTGTTTGGGTAATGAAATATCTGGCCGGACTTGCCATGGCCTTAATTCATTCAAAGGTTTTGTGGCCAAAAAGATTGAACCCGAGGGCGAGGCAAAAATTATTAAAGAGACGGAAAGTTATTTATATATTGATGGTCAGAAAAACTTGGGTCAGATAGTTTGCAAGCAATATGTGCCGGTTTTAATGGAGAAAGCTCGCCAGAATGGCATAGCCATGATGGGAATTTATAATATGCATTCTTATCTAGTCCCGGGAACTTACGCGCAAATGATGGCGGAAAATAATCTAGTTGGTTTTGTTTTTAATTATGGCGGCGGACCGTTAGTAGCGCCAGTGGGCGGGATCGATGCCGTCTTAAGTACTAACCCGATTGCTATCGGCATACCGGCTAAAGATGCGCCGGTTGTGATGGATATTGCCACGTCTAAGATCGCCATGCGTAAAGTGCGTTTAGCGGCTAAAATAGGCCAAAAAATACCGACCGATACTGCCTTGGATAAAGATGGCCAGCTGACAACCGATCCAAACCTCGTTACCGCTTTGTTGCCCCTGGATGGCCGGGACGGTCATAAAGGATATGCTTTAGGATTAATGATGGAGATATTAACCCGTAGTATGTTTAAAATTGAACCCAATACTACCCGTGGATTTTTGTTTTTCTGTTTTGATCCGCAGGTATTTATACCACTGGGCGAATTTGGCGGAGAGATCAAAAAGTTAATTAAGGAAGTGAAAAATTCGCGCAAAGCGCCGGGAGTCAAGGAAATATTTCTGCCCGGTGAACAAAGCGCTAGAATTAGAAAAGAAAATTTAAAGAAAGGTTACTTAGAAGTTGATGAAAATATAATTAAGGAGATCAAAGAACTATTATAATATGTCTAAAACAATTTCTTACAAAGACGCCGGAGTGGATATTGATGCTGGTAACGAGAGTGTTCGGCGGATAAAAGACATGGTCAAAACTACTTTTGGTGCTGGTGTGGTGACGGGTTTAGGCACTTTTGGCGCGATGTTTGATCTGAGCCAAATAGCTAAAGATTATAAAGAACCAGTGTTAGTTCAATCAGTCGACGGTGTGGGTACCAAGCTTAAAGTGGCGCAGCTGATGCAGAAATACGATACGGTTGGCCGGGATATTGTGGCGCATTGTTGTGATGATATTTTAGTTCAGGGCGCCAAACCTTTAACTTTTTTGGATTACGTCGCCACGGCTAAATTAAGCCCAGATATTTTTGAGCAAATTATTAAAGGCATGGTGGACGAATGCTGCGAGGCTGGAGTTTCTTTAATCGGCGGCGAGACAGCCGAGATGCCCGGAGTTTATTTGCCGGGTGAACATGATATTGCCGGTTGTATTATGGGCATTGTTGAAAAATCACAAATTATTGATGGCAGGAACATTAAACCCGGTGATAAACTGATTGGTTTGCCTTCGTCAGGACTTCACACCAATGGCTATTCACTAGCCCGCAAAGTGTTGCTTGAAGTCGGCGGGTTTAAAGTTACTGATCAACCAGCAGGCTTAAACGTCACCGTTGGTGAAGCTTTATTAGCGCCGCACATTAATTATACTAAGTATATTTTGTCGGTTTTAGATCAAATCAAAGGTATGGCTCATATCACTGGCGGCGGGTTTGTTGAGAATATTCCCCGGACTTTACCTACTGGGGTTGATGTTCAGATTAAAAAAGGTAGCTGGCCAGTATTACCAATTTTTGACCTAATCCAGCAGACTGGCAATGTTATAGAATCGGAGATGTATCACGTTTTTAATATGGGTATTGGTTTGGTTTTGATAGTTGATAAAGAAACGAAATTAGAGTTTAGAGATATTAATAGTTACGAACTGGGTGAGGTGGTAAAAGGTAGTGGGAAAGTAAATATTATTTAAATATTCCCCTCCTTTCCAAGGAGGGGCTAGGGGAGGTTGCCGGAGACTAAGGTGGTAATTATCTTAGAACTACCACCGAAACCTCGGCCAACCCCACCTGCCCTCCCCTTAGAAAGGGGAGGGACTAAAGATATGATCAAAATTGCCATAATTCAATTTCCCGGTCTAAACTGCGAGTATGAAACTCGGCGGGCGGTTAACGCTGCGGGCATGCAGGGTGAGTTTTTTCGTTGGAATGATGATTATAGCAAACTAGATAATTACGACGGTTATATCATCCCCGGCGGTTTTAGTTATGAAGACCGGGTGCGGTCGGGAATGATTGCCTCGCTTGATCCATTGATGGCGGTGATTAAGTCGCAAGCCGTTAAGGGTAAGCCAGTATTAGGGATTTGTAATGGTGCTCAGATTGTTCTGGAATCTGGCTTAGTGCCAGGAGTGACCGGCGAGAAATTAGCCGCGGCACTGGCAGTTAATAAACGGATCCAAGACGGCAAAGTGCTGGGAACTGGTTTCTATAACACCTGGGTTAATATTAAGAATGACGTGCCCAAGGGTCGCTGTGCTTTTAACTATAATATAGAAAAAGAACATCGTTTTCGTTTACCGGTGGCTCATGGTGAAGGTCGGTTTATGATGGAAGAAAGTTTACTCCAAGAATTGATTCAGAACGGTCAGACTGTTTGGCGCTACTGTGACGAGCAGGGTCAGATTAAAGAAGATTTTCCCACTAACCCCAATGGCGCGATTTACAATTTAGCCGCTGTTTGCAATCCCGTGGGTAATGTCATGGCGATTATGCCGCACCCCGAGCGGACGGCTGACGGGCAGTGTATTTTTGAGAGCTTGCGGGAATATATAAGTCAAAAGTCAAAAGTCAAAAGTCAAAAGTTAGAATACCAGCCTAAAGAGGTTAGTGAGTTGTCGGTTTATCAACCGGCGCCGAACTCGGTGGAGATTTTTGTGGATTTAATTATTACTGATAATGAGGCGCGGACGCTGGATAGCGCGGTTAAACGTCTAGGTTATACCGATGTTGATATTAAAAAGAAAAGTCACTGGGAAGTTGAGCTTAGCCAACAGCCAACAGCCAACAGTCGACAGCTCATCAAGGAAATTATTTTATCAAATGAACTGCTTAATACCAGTAAGGAAATTGCTTACGTTAAATTTCCCGCTGGACTTAAAAAATTTAATAAAGATGGTAGTTGGTCAGATATAGATCAAGCCGAAATAGTGAATCAGGCGGCCAATTATTTAGTTAAATATAAAGATGATGTGATTGGCCAAAGTAAACTCGGGACCTTGACCGAGCGGCTGGGTATTAAAGGTGTGGGTAGGGTCACCAAGCGCACCCTATGGCAATTAACTGGTCCAGAAAATAAGATTCAAGAAGTAATTCAAAAAAATATTTTAGCTAATCCTTATTCACAGGAAATACAGAAAATAATTACGAATTAAGAATTACGAATTATGAATAAGAAGGAACTAATCAAAGCCAGTCTAAAAAATTGTCTAACTGAGACAGATTTGTCGTGGCTAGGTAGTAAACGTCGCGGCAAAGTGCGCGATACTTATGATTTGGGGGATAAATTAGTTCTAGTTACCACCGATCGGCAGTCAGCTTTTGATCGGATTTTGGCTTCGGTGCCATTTAAAGGCCAAGTTTTAAATTTAACCTCAGCCTGGTGGTTCGAACAAACTAGAGATATTGTGCCAAATCACGTTTTTGCTGTGCCTGATCCCAACGTCACAGTGGGTAAAAAGTGCCAAATTTTTCCCGTGGAGTTTGTAATTCGCGGTTATTTAACCGGTGTGACCAGCACGGCAGTTTGGACGGCCTATGGAAAAGGTGAACGGCAATTTTGTGGCAATGTTTTGCCTGATGGTTTAAAGAAAAATCAAAAATTTGATCAGCCGCTGATTACACCGACGACTAAATCAGATGAGCATGATCGCAAAATTTCGTCAGCCGAAATTATCAGCGAAGGTCTAATGAGCCAAGAAGATTGGGATAAAGCGGCAGATTACACTCGTCAGCTTTTTGCGCGCGGGCAGGAATTAGCGGCTAAAGCTGGTTTAATTTTGGTGGATACTAAATATGAGTTTGGTAAAACGTCTGATGGCCAGATAATTTTGGTTGACGAGATTCATACGCCGGATTCATCGCGTTGGTGGGTTTTAAATAGCTACGAAGAACGGGTTAAGGCCGGCCAAGAGCCAGAATATTTTGATAAAGAATTTTTACGGTTGTGGTTTCGCGAGCACTGTGATCCGTACAAAGACGAAGTTTTGCCCGAAGCGCCGGACGATTTAGTGATTGAATTATCTTATCGCTATATTGATATTTATGAAAAATTAACCGGCCAAAATTTTGAATTTCCAATCGCCGGTTTAGATACCAATCAGCGGCTAGAGCAGAATTTACGGAAGTACTTCGGTAAGGTATAATGAAGATTCATTTAGAGTTCTTTAATCAGCGAATTTAATCAAAATCTATGAAAATCAAAATTTTTGTTACCGGCGGGACTTTTGATAAGGAATATGATGAGATAACGGAAAAATTGGTCTTTAAAGAAACTCACTTACCCCAGATGTTAGTTCGGGGCAGATGCCGCATTGAGGTTGAGGTTAAGAATTTAATGTTGATCGATAGTCTAAATATGACTGCCGAAGATCAGCAATTAATTGTGAAGCAATGCAAAGAATGCCCGGAGGATAAAATTATTGTTACCCACGGCACTAGCCATATGGAAGATACAGCCAGGCTTTTGAACGAGAATGTTAAGGACAAGACTATTGTTTTGACTGGGGCAATGTCGCCATACGCCTTTGGTAGTTCTGATGGTTTATTTAATCTAGGCTGTGCTATGGCTTTTGTCCAAACATTACCCTTCGGCGCTTATGTCACTATGAATGGTAAATGTTTTGTCGGCGGTAAGGTAACCAAAAATACTAAAACCGGTGATTTTGAAGAAATCAATTAATTTTTTAAACTTATGTTAGTCCCAATAATCATGGGCAGTGAGTCTGATAAAGAGCACGCCCAAAAAATTATTTCCGTTTTAAACCAATTTGGCGTTAAACACGCTCTACACGTGGCTTCGGCGCATAAAGTGCCGGAGAAAGTCTTAGCTATTATTAGAAAACATAATACGAGTGATGAAGCGATTTGCTATATTACGATTGCCGGCCGGTCCAATGGTCTGTCCGGTGTGGTGGCGGCTAATTCAATCCATCCGGTGATTGCCTGTCCGCCGTTTAAATCCAAAGAAGATTGTTTATTAAATATGCATTCAACTTTGCAGATGCCCTCTGATACTCCGGTCTTGATGGTGCTTGATCCGGCTAACGCCGCTTTGGCCGCGATTCGCATTTTGGGTTTAGCCGATAAAAAGTTAAAAACGAAAACCAACGCGGCGATTAAAAAGATGAAGGCTAAATTTTAATTAGAATATATGTCGACCTTAAATTCGCTTCAGACAATTTCTCCCCTTGATGGCCGCTATGCTAATCAAATCGGTAAATTAGCTGGTTATTTTTGTGAAGGTGCTTTAATGAAATATCGAGTGTTGGTTGAAGTTGAATATTTATTAGCCTTGGGTCGGGAACCACAGATCAAAGAAGTTAAAAGGTATAATAGTCAGGAGACTAAAAAAATAGTCAACTTGTATATTAAGTTTTGTCTAGCCGACGCGGAACGAATCAAGGAGATTGAGAAAACCACTAATCATGATGTTAAGGCAGTGGAATATTTTATTAAAGAAAAATTGACCGCGCTAAAAATAACCAAGAATTTAGAGTTTGTTCATTTTGGCCTAACTAGCGAAGATGTTAATAATTTAGCTTATACTTTGATGCTCCGGAACGGAGTAGAAAAAGAGATTATTCCAGCTATTGAGGATATTTTAAAAGTAATCAAAAGATTAGCTCAGGCCAACCGTGGTGTGGCGTTATTAGCCCTAACCCATGGCCAGCCCGCGACACCAACGACTCTGGGTAAAGAAATGGCCGTATTTTATTCTCGTTTGTCGCGCAGTCTAGACCAGCTGCGAGCAATTAAATTAGAAGGTAAACTTAATGGCGCCGTGGGTAATTACGCGGCGGCTAATTTAGTTTACCCGCAGGTTGATTGGCTCAAATTTTCTGAGCGTTTTATTAAGTTGCTGGGTTTTAACCCCAATTTACTTACCACCCAGATTGAATCACACGATGTTAGTGCGATGATGTATGATGCCATTGCTCGGACTAATAATATAGTCAAAGACTTGGATCAAGATATGTGGCTCTATATTAGCCGTGGTGTTTTTAAGCTACACAAGAAAGCCGGCGAAGTTGGCTCTTCAACTATGCCCCACAAGGTCAATCCGATTAATTTTGAAAACAGCGAAGGTAATCTGGGGTTAGCCAATAGCCTACTGCGGTTTATGGCGGATAAACTGCCGGTTAGCCGGTTGCAGCGCGATTTAACCGACAGTACTGTTTCACGTAATCAGGGTGTGGCTTTAGCTTATAGTTTAGTTGCTTATCAAAATACTTTGACTGGTTTAGAAAAATTAGAGGTTGATACCAAGAGTATTCGGGTTGAGCTAGATAACCATTGGGAAGTTCTAGCTGAAGCCGTCCAAACCACTCTGCGTAAGCTTGGCTATCAGAAACCGTATGAAAAGTTGAAAGAACTAACGCGGGGCGAGAAAGTGACAAAAGAAATAATGTGCCAGTTCATTAAGGGTTTAGAGATTGATAAAAAAGAGAAAGAAAAGTTATTAGAGCTAACCCCGGAGACATATATTGGTTTATCAGTTGAGTTAGTAAAGAGGTTGGTTAAATAGTAAATTTAGGATTCAAAATTTACGATCTAAGGATGTTAATTTTTCTTTGATCTTGAATCTTAATTCTTAAATTTACTATATTATGTGTGGTATCGTCGGGATCATGGCTAATAAAGACGCAGTGGTTGATATCTATGATGGTCTTTTAGCTTTACAACATCGCGGTCAAGATGCTTGTGGCATCTGTACTTTTGATGGTCAGTTTCATATGAAAAAAGGGTTGGGTTTAGTGCGTGATATTTTTCGGGAGAAAGACGTTATGCGGCTTAAAGGTAATGTGGGTATTGGTCATGTTCGTTACGTTACTGTTGGTGGAAATAATTATGAAGACGCTCAGCCGTTCTATGTTGAGTCGCCCTATGGTATCACCTTAGCTCATAATGGCAACCTCCATAATTTTACTCAGTTAAAGCAAGAACTAAGTGAGAAAGATCTCCGTCATGTTAACTCTAACTGTGACGCCGAAATTTTGCTTAATCTTCTCGCAGATGGTCTGCGCCGGAATAATGGTAAAAATTTTGAGGCTGATGTTTTTAAAGCCGTGGAAACGATTTATAGAAGAGCTAAAGGTGCTTATTCTTCGGTAGCTTATATTGCTAATAAAGGTTTGTTGGTTTTTCGCGATCCTTATGGCATCAAGCCACTAGTGATGGGTAAACGGGAAAAAGATTTTCAAATCGAATATATTTTTGCTTCCGAAAACACGATGTTTAATATTTTGGGGTTTGAGTATGTTCGTGATGTTGAGCCAGGTGAGGTGATCTTCATTGATACCAAACACGAAGTCCACAGCAAGATTGTTGGTCAGAAAGAACGCCGACCTTGTATTTTTGAGTATGTCTATTTCGCGCGACCGGATGCCATGTTGGATCGGGTGAGCGTTCATCGAGCACGGCTGCGCATGGGCCAAAATTTAGCTAATAAAATCAGGAAACTCTACCCCGACTTGCCGATTGATGTAGTAATACCTGCACCCTCGACGGCTAATGTGGCGGCGTTGTCTTGTGCCCATAATCTGGGTGTCCGTTATACTGAAGGTTTAGTCAAAAATCAGTTTATTGGCCGCACCTTTATTATGCCTGGTCAGGCTGAACGTAAAAAATCAGTCCGTCACAAACTATCGCCGATTGATCTAGAGATTAATGATAAGAATGTTTTGATTGTTGATGACAGTATCGTTCGTGGTAATACTTCACAGCAGATTGTTAGTCTGGTGCGTAAACATGGTGCCAAAAAAGTTTATCTGGCTTCGACCGCGCCAGCCTTACGCTGGCCGTGTGTCTATGGCATTGATATGCCGACCCGGGCGGAATTTGTTGCTAATAATCTAAACGAAGAAGAAATCTGTAAAAGTATTGGCGCTGATGCTTTGATTTATCAGGATTTAAGTGATTTAGTTGAGGCGGTTACTCGTAAAGGCGATCATAAAATTATTAAACTCTGCACAGCCTGCTTTAGTGGTGAATACCCAACTGGCGATGTTGATGAAAAGGTCTTACAGCAGATTGAAGAAGAGCGTTCAGCCGATAAGGCTAAACAAGATAAAATCCCGCTTAATGAGCAGATGATGTTTTAGGTCAGTATCTAGTATATAGTATGTAGTATGCAGGGTTTAGGCCCCGCCATTCGTGGGGATTAACCCCTGCATACTACATACTTATCCCTGCATACTAATGTATATGTTACGAATATGAATATTCTACTCGTGGGTAATGGCGCCCGGGAGCACGCGATAGCCGAAGCGCTCAAGCGTTCGCCTCAAAATATTAAATTATTTACTTATTTATCCAGCCGCAATCCGGGTTTAATCTCGTTGTCGGAGAAGTTTGAGGTTGGTAAATATAGCGAATTGGATAAAATTGTTAAATTTGCTCAGGATAATCAAATTAATTTTAGCATCATGGGTCCCGAAGCGCCGCTTTCGACTGGCGTCGTTGATGCCTTAGAAAAAGCCGGTATCCCATCCGTCGGTCCATATCAAGAATTAGCGCAACTAGAAACTTCCAAATCATTTACGCGCAATCTGATGAAAAAATATAATATCCCGGGCAATCCACGCTATCAGGTTTTTAAGTCCACTATTGGCATCAAAGAATTTATGCAGTCGCTCGGTGGTCAGTTTGTAGTCAAGGCCGATGGTTTGCATGGCGGTAAAGGCGTTAAAGTAGTTGGCGAACATTTGCAAGGGATTGATGATGGCTTTGACTACGCCGTGGAATGTATTAAAGAAGATGGCGCCGTGGTGGTTGAAGAAAAATTTGTTGGTGAAGAATTTTCTTTGCAGTGTTTAACTGATGGAGTAACAGTACTAGCGACGCCACCGGCCCAGGATCACAAGCGGGCTTATGATGGCGACCAAGGACCAAATACCGGCGGCATGGGTTCATACACTGACGCCAACCATTTATTACCGTTTTTAAAGACAGAAGATGTTAACGTCGGTTTAGAGATCACGCGTCAGATGGCCGCGGCGATAAAACAAGAAACTGGAAAATTTTATAAAGGTGTAATGTACGGCGGTTTTATTGTGACCAAAGATGGCGTACGGTTGATTGAGTATAACGCCCGGTTTGGCGATCCCGAGGCCGAGAATATTATGCCGATTCTGGCTAGCGATTTGGTAGAAGTCTGCCAGCGGATTATTAGTGGCACTTTAGGTAAAATCAAGTTAGAATTTTCCGAACAGGCGACGGTGTGTAAATATGTTGTGCCCGAGGGTTATCCCGATGCGCCACTTAAAGGCGAGCCAATTGATTTAAGCTCAGTTCCTCGAAACGTTAAAATGTATTTAGGTTCAGTTGAGGAACAAAATGGTCAAATGATAATGACTGGTTCGCGCGCGGTAGCGATGGTGGGTGTGGCTGGTACTTTAGCTGACGCCGAAAGGATCGCTCAGTCTGGTGTGGCCGCGGTCAAGGGTAAAATTTTTTATCGAAAAGATATTGGTACGGCTGCATTACTGCAAAAGCGGGTTGATCATATTGAAGAGTTAAAAAGCTAAAACAAAACAAATCCCCGTTGCCGGGGATTTGAGCGGTATTCAAGGTTGACTCCATCATTATTATATCGTTAGTTTTATCACTTTGTCAATCGGGGCGTGGACCCAGGGGGAATCGAACCCCCGTATTCAGGAGTCAACCCTAAATATCGCCGCCAGGCGTAGGCCCACAACCCTATTAATAGTGTGGAATATTGGATATTAAATAGATTTAAAAATTTTATTAAATATGTCTAAACTGCGGGTCGCTATCTTAGCCTCCACTAATGCCACTTCCTCGCAGCAGTTAATTATAGAAACTCAGGCCGGTAAAATTCCAGCTGAGGTTGTTTGTTTTATTTCCAATAAAGCTGACTCGGGCGCCCTAGCCCGAGCTGGGCAAAATAATATCGAAGCGATTTTTATTAATGGCACCGGCAAGAGCCGCGAGGAGTTTGATCGCGAATTAATAAGGGTGTTGGCCGAGAAAAAAATTGATCTGGTTCTACTAATCGGCTATATGCGCTTTTTATCCAAGTCGTTTGTGGATGCTTGGGGTAATAAAACCATGAACATTCATCCGTCGCTTTTGCCCGCTTTTGCTGGCGGTATGGATAAGAATGTCCACGAAGAAGTACTCAAGGCTGGCGTTAAAAAAACCGGCTGTACTTTGCATTTTATTACCGAGCAAGCTGATGCTGGGCCAATTATTTTGCAGCAAGAAGTTGATGTCGCGTCCGATGAAACTGTTGAGTCACTCAAAAACAAAGTCCAGGCGGCCGAGCAAGATGTAATTTGTCGAGCCGTTCGGCTTTTTGCTGAAGGTAAAATCAACGTTGTTGATGGCCAGGTGGTGATTAAATAAATTATTATGGATAAGATCATCTTAGCCTCAATCTCGCCCCGGCGGCAGATGGTCTTAGAGAAAATGGGCATCGATTTTGAAGTAATACCGAGCGACTACGAAGAAGATATGACTCTGAATTTAGAGCCATCAGAGCTAGTTAAATTTTTATCTTTAGGCAAAGCTCGAACCGTGGCTGCTAAAAATCCCGGTCGGGTAGTACTGGGCGGTGACACGATTGTTGTTTTAGGCAACGAAGTAATTGGTAAACCGCGCGATATTGCCGAGGCTAAAGTCATGTTGCAGAAACTAAGCGGCCGAAGTCATCTGGTGTACACTGGGTTTAGTCTTATTAGAGACAGCCAAGAATTTTCTGATTTTAGCCAAGCAAAAGTTTATTTTAAAAAGTTAGATGACAAGATAGTTGATAGTTATTTGCAGCATAGTGGTATATTGGATAAAGCGGGTGCTTATGCCCTACAGGAGATTGGTGGTCTGTTGATCGATAAAATGGAAGGTGATTTTTATGCCATCGTCGGGTTGCCAATCGCCAGTATAGTGGAGAAGCTAAAAGATTTTAATATTGATTTTTGGGCCAAAGAGTAATATATGGAGAAAATGAATATTCAAAATCGTCATGGGCAAAAAGTGGTTGTTCTGGTTGAAGAGGCGCAAGATCAAAAAGGCCTAGCTTTATTATGCACGGTTTGGGCGGATTTAAAGAACGACCGATGGTGGCTACTTTTGCAAAAGCATCCCGAAATAACGGTTACACCGTAGTGCGCTTTGATTCTACCAATTCCTGTGGTGAAAGCGATGGCAATTATGAAGACGCCACGGTGACTAATTACTATGAAGATTTGGAAGATGTAATAAATTGGGCTAAGACCCAATCGTGGTATCAAGAGCCTTTTTGTTTAGCCGGCAGCAGCATGGGTGGTCTGTGTGTTGGCTTTTATGCCGAGAATAATCCAACCAAAGTCAGAGTCTTGGCCCTAATATCTAGCATGGTTTCTGGTAAACTAAGCCTGGAAATGTACACGCCGGAGCAACTTAAAGACTGGGAAGAGAGCGGCTGGCAGATTAGGGAAAGCACGACCGTCCCTGGCCAAGTTAGAAAACTGCCCTGGTCGCATGCGGTTGATCGGCTAAAATATGATTTATTGCCCAAGGCCGACCAGCTCACTATGCCTGTTTTGATGCTAGTTGGCGATAGTGATAAGATTGTTTCGCCAGCGCACCAGCAGATGTTATTTAATAAACTGTCCGGGCCGAAAGAAATGCATATTATAAAAGGCGGTGATCATGATTTTAACGGACATCTGGAAGAAGTCGGTGGAAGATTTGATCAGTGGATAGACGGATTAAAATAATATTTATGTTAGCGAAAAGATTAAAAAGAGGTGATACTATAGGTTTGGTTTGTCCTTCTAGTTTTTTAAATAAAGGTAAAGAAAAATTGGTTGATAATGCCATTAATATACTTAAGCAAGATTTTGGGTTGAATGCTGTTTGGGGCAAAAATGCCAGAAAGATTGATAAATATGGTATTTCCGCTGGTACTCCACAAGAAAAGGCGGATGATATTAATAAATTTTTTGCTGATCATAGGGTCCAGGCTATTTGGTGTGCCACGGGCGGTAATACGGCTAATCAAGTTCTGGATTATTTAGATTTTACAATGATAAAAAACAATCCTAAAATATTTATCGGGTTGAGCGACAACACGGTTTTTCTTAACGCGATTTATAAAATGACGGGGCTAGTCACGATGCACGGTCCCGATGCTAAGGTGGGTAATAAAAATGAATATTTTGATTCTAAATTTTCTCAAGACGAGTTTAAAAAAAGATTGATTGATGGTGATTTAAATGTTGGTCAAATATCCAAATGGCAAACTGTCCGCCAGGGCAAAGCGACGGGAAAAATGTTGGGCGGTAATATTATTTGTTTTTTAAAACTTCTTGGCACCAAATATTTTCCTGATGTTAGAGATTCTATTTTATTAATGGAGGAGTATGATATAAATATCAAAAAATCAATCTGGCTATTGACTCAGTACAAGCAAGCGGGAATTTTTGATAAAATTAATGGGATTATCGTTGGTGATTATTATCATCTCGATCACCAACAAAAGGAGTTTCGTCCCGATGGTGGTAGAATACTTTTTGAGAATATTTTATTGGATATAACTAAAGATTATAATTTTCCGATATTAAAGATTTATGAGTTTGGGCACAAATGTCCGAGTACTATATTGCCGATAGGCGTCGAAGCAGAAATGGATGCTAGTAAGAAGGTGTTTAAAATTCTAAAAGATTGCGTTAAATAATAATTATGTCCGACGAATTAGTTGATGTTGTCAACCAGAACGACCAGGTAACTGGTCAGGCGTTAAGGTCTAAATGTCATGCTGATTATCTGCTCCATCGAGGAAGCGCTCTTTTAGTTTTTGAAGATGATTCTCTCAAGAAGATTCTAGTTACTAAACGTAGCGCTACTAAGGGATCCAATCCAGGTAAATTTTGTTTCCCCGGTGGCCATGTGGCAGCAGGGGAAACTTATTTAGTGGGGGCACAACGAGAGTATTGGGAAGAGTTATATAGTAGTAAAAAGCCTTTTAAAGATGTTAGATTTGAAGAGTTGTATAAAGTACAGTATAAGAATGATCAAGAACATGAGCTACACACTGTTTTTAGAATAGTCGACTCTGGTCCATTTAGACCTGATCCGAACGAAGTGGCGAGATGTTTTTTTGTTGATACTGATAAACTGAAGTTGGAAGCAAAATTAAACAATAATTTTACTTCATCTTTGTTGTTTCATTTGAGTGAGTATAAAAAACGATATTAATAAATAGTAATTTAAACAAATCGCAGTTAGCGAACAGTAATATCTATGAATCAATCACTAGTTCAAATCAAACGCGCTCTTATCTCAGTTTTTGATAAGACCGGCATAGTCGAGTTCGCTCAAGAGCTAGATAAGATGGGCGTGGAGATTTTGTCGTCCGGCGGGACATTTAAAAAATTAAAAGAAGCTAAAATCAAGGTTAAAGAAGTCAGCGACTACACTGGTTTTCCCGAGATGATGGACGGTCGGGTCAAAACCTTGCACCCCAAGATTCACGGTGGCATTTTAGCCTTGCGCGACAATAAAGAGCACCAAGTCGTGGCCAAAAGTCAGGGGATCGAATTTATTGATCTAGTGGTGGTTAATCTCTATCCATTTTCGCAAGTGATTAAGAAGTCCGGCGTTAGTTTGGATGAAGTGATTGAAAATATTGATATTGGCGGACCGACCATGGTGCGCGCCGCGGCCAAGAATTGTGGCTGGGTTGGCGTGGTGGTTGATCCGGCGGACTACGCGGAAGTGTTGGCCGAGCTCAAAACTAAAGGCGGCTTGAGCTATGAACTGCGTGAGCAATTGATGCAACGCGCTTTTGCTCATACGGCGCTTTATGATTCAACAATTTATAATTATCTATCAGCCGGTGGCCGGTGGCCGGTGACCGATAGCAAATTTCCCGCTCAACTCAATTTAAATTATCAAAAGTTTTATGACTGTCGTTATGGTGAAAACCCGCATCAAGCCGCCGCGGCGTATAAAGAGATTGATAATAGTGGCTGTAATGTGATTAACGCTAAAATTTTGCACGGCAAAGAATTGTCGTTTAATAATATTGTTGATGCCGATCGCACTCTAAATATTGTTAAAGAATTTATTGAGCCAGTGGCGGTGGTGGTTAAACATGGTAACCCCTGCGGCGTATCAGTCCACCAAAATATTGATATTGCTTTTCAGCAAGCTTATGACGCGGATAGTAAGTCGGCTTTTGGCGGGGTAATCGCGCTCAACCGGCCACTAACCAAAAAAATCGCTGAAGCGATCAATAAAGTGTTTGCCGAAATAGTGATGGCGCCAAGCTACGAAGCTGGGGCGCTAGAAATTTTGCAGCAAAAAAAGAATATTAGAATTCTTGAGCTGGGAGAAATTAAATCAGAAAAGATCGGTTTAAACCTGCGGCAAGTAGAGGGTGGGATGTTGATTCAAGATTATGACACTTATCATTTGAAAAAAGAGGACTTGAAGGTAGTAACTGAAAATCAACCGACTAAAGCCCAGATTGAGGAAATATTATTTAACTGGCAAGTGATGAAGAATATGAATTCTAACGCTATTTTAATCTCCCAAAATAAAACCACGCTCGGCGTGGGTTGCGGTCAGGTGTCGCGAGTTGATTCGGTGGAGATTGCGATTAAAAAAGCTGGTGATAAGGTTAAAGGCAGCGTGCTTTGTTCAGATAGTTTTTTTCCATTTCCTGATAGTATCGAATTGATTGCTAAAGCCGGTGTGGCGGTTATCGCCCAACAGGGTGGGTCGATTAATGACGAAACAGTAATCAAAGCGGCGGATGAACAGGGTTTGGTGATGGTTTTCACTGGGATTAGGGCGTTTAAACATTAATTTAGTCCATAGTACCGAGTACCCAGTACACAGTAGACGGCCCGAAAGGACCGTTTTTTGAAATGCTAACGTCGGTGCAGGCCCAATCCCGGACACCCCACCTTGTTCCTCCCCTTAGCAGGGGAGGAGACCGGCCCTCCCCCTGCAAAGGGGGAGGTTAGGAGGGGGTGTCCGGGATTGGGCCCGCACCGTTGCTATTTTAGGCTGTCAAAACCCAAAAAATAGCTAAATTAAGCTGTTTTTTGGTGGTTTTCATTGACTTTTATCTCAAACTATGCTATTATATATTGTCACACTCAAATTAGCCATTTCAGGCTAAAGCGAGGGTGATTGTACCTTCCAATAGGCAGATTTTGAATCTGCTTACATATAGCGGAAAAAACGGACAAACCGTCAGGTTTGTTCAAAGATAACACGAATCACACGAATCAACGGAGGCAAGTCATGTTTTTGAGAATCACTGCCCAAATTTGTTGGGTCATATTCGTTCTGATGTTCCCGTGCGCGTTCCAGCACCTGCTGCGACTGATTTTTATCAGCGGGCAGCGGGCCGACGCGGCAATCTGGTTGGGCATCAGCCTGGCCGTTATGGCTATTACCCGGTTAGTCATAGTCCGGGTAAGAAAGATCGAATCTGACGACACTATCACCGAAAAGCGATAAGGAGCAACCCATGAAACGCATCATTTGTATCGTCTGTATCGTCCTGTTGTCCATCCTGTTCACCGCCACCATCGCCCACGCCGAGAGCGAGAAGGCCGGCCCGATCATCGCGGACATTGACGCGATGTATTACCTGTCCAAGGATGGGCCGCACAACGTCGCGTTGGCCCTCGAAGGTCGGGTCGTCATCTCTCATAACTGGGATGATCCGATGTACTTCGACCTGGATGGGGCATATCCGTTGACCCAAGGTGGCCTGGGAATGGTCTATCGCGGGTTCAGCGGAATCCTCAATGTCCACCTCTTCGGCGGGGTGGGCGGCGCTGGCGCCATGGCAGTCACGTTTGATCTCCATCCGGGAGTCTTCGTGACCACTCATGGGTTTGAATTCGCCGTGGACGGGCACTACATGCCCGATTACGGCAACGAGCCCTTGGAGCGGATCCTGCTCGAAGCCCGCTCGGGGTACGAGATCCACCGCATTGCCTTCCTCGGCGTCATGGCCAGATGGTACCACTACCAAACGGCCAGCGAGCGCGCCATCCTCGAACGCGTCGATCACGACGTGATCGACGAGGAGACCGCCTGCAAGTTTCTTCCGGACGACGAGGGGTGGAAATTTCTCGTCGGTCCGACCATCGGGTTCAACCTGGCTTATCCCAGCACGGGCTGGAGGCTACGGTTGTGGGGCGGCGCACTCGTTGACGTCGCCCATTACACCGATCCGGACAACCGCGAGGCCTATCGCCGTCTCCGCGGTTTCAACGAGGACATGCCAACCACGGAACAGGAACCCGACAAACAGTACTATCAGAGAACGTACTGGACCATCGGCTTTTCCATTGTTCCGCCGTCGGTGCCCTGATCACAGCGGCACCTACTCGGTCTGAGTTCAGCCCCCGCTTGCTGAGCTTAGTCCAGTGCCAGAAACGCTTCCCAGCCTCGCCAGACGCGAGTCTAGGCGGGCCAGCGTTCACGGCCAAAATGCCATTAACGAAGGACCCTAGCTAACCACGCGAAAGGTCCTTCTTCATTTATAAAAATAGTACCCTTCGCTTTGCTCAGGGTAAACTCCATACAGAGTACATAATACATAGATACTAATACCCCCAGTTTTCTTAAGGAATGGGGTATTATAATAAAAAAGAGGGAATTTAGATACTGGGTACTGTGTACTCTGTACTATGAACTAGCGTTTGCCAGTTTTCCGGTGTTAATTTATCTAGAGTAATTGCATTTTTTAAATCAAAATTACCAATTTTAGTTCGAGTTAATTCTTCTAAATACCCGCCGCAACCCAGCTTAATTCCCAGATCATGGGCCAAGCTGCGGATATAGGTGCCAGAGGAGCAGTTAACTTTAATTTTCAAATCCGGCCAGTGATAGTCAATAATTTCTAAATCAGTAATATTAATCTGGCTCGGTTTTCTCTCAATTTCCTTGCCTCGTCGGGCCAATTCGTAGAGTTTTTTGCCGTTTACTTTTTTGGCGCTAAACATTGGCGGGATCTGCAACTGGGGGCCAATGAACGATTCTAAAGCCTTTTTAATATTTTTGTTTTCTTGTTTTATTGCTTCTTTGCTTTTCTGTATCTTTCCAGTTTTATCATAAGTATCAGTAGTCGCGCCGAGTTTAATTGTGGCTAGATATTCTTTGTTTAGTTTTACAAATTGATCGATTTGTTTGGTTGATTCGCGACTAATGGCCACAATCAAAAGACCGGTGGCAAAGGGGTCAAGCGTGCCGGCGTGGCCAATGCGTTTTTCGCCAGTAATCCGGCGCAGCCGGCCAATCACGTCATGCGATGTCCAACCGGCGGGTTTATTGATAAGTATAAACATATTCGTTCTCATAATATCTTAATTGACTTATCACTGCAAACAAGATAAACTTATTTATACTTAATTTAAAATAATCCAGCCTTAATGAATGTTACTGAATTAGCCCGCAAATTAAGAGTCAATACTAAAGAATTATTCGAGCTGTTGCCGCAGTTTGGTTTTGATATTGGTCAGCGGGCGATTAAGATTGATCCGCGGGTGGCCCAAAAAATTCTTAAAGAATGGCCCCGGCTCTATCGCGCCTATGAGGCCAAAAAATTAGCTGAGCTCAAGCAAAAACAAATAGAAGAACGCAAACAGCAGATGGAACAGAGTGGGCCGATTGTTTTGCCGGCAATTTTAACCGTTAAAGAGTTTGCCGAGAAGATTGGTTTGCCAATCAATCAGGTGATTAAAGAATTAATGGGTAACGGCATTTTAGCGACGCTTAACGAGCGAATTGATTTTGACACGGCAGCCATCATTGCTGAAGATTTGGGCCTCAAAGTAGAAAAAACCGAGGCGCCTGATGAATTAGCTGATTTATCTAATGACGATAAATTAAAAGAAATTTTAGCGGCCGGTGATCAGAGCAATCTGCGACCGCGGCCGCCAATCGTCGTGGTAATGGGCCACGTTGATCACGGCAAGACTAAATTACTCGATGCAATTAGACAAACTAATGTGGTTGATAAAGAGTTTGGTGGTATCACCCAACATATTGGTGCTTATCAGGCAACTAAAAATGGTCGGGCGATTACGTTCATTGATACGCCCGGTCACGAAGCTTTTACCTCCATGCGGTCGCGTGGCGCCAAGGTAGCGGATGTGGCTATTTTGGTGGTGGCGGCTGATGATGGGATTAAGCCGCAAACGATTGAGGCTATTAGAATTATCCAAGCGGTTAAGATACCTTTTGTGGTAGCGATCAATAAAATTGATAAGCCCGAAGCCAATATTGAAAAAGTTAAGCAAGATTTAGCGCGGGAAAATTTATTGCCTGAGGATTGGGGCGGTCAGGTGGTCTGCGTGCCGATTTCGGCTAAACAGCGCCAGAACATTGATCAGCTTTTGGAAACTATTCTTTTAGTTGCTGATATGGAGAAGGACAAGATGACCGCTGATTATGATCGGTTAGCTGTTGGCGTGGTGATTGAGGCCCATTTGGATCGTAATGAAGGGGCAGTTGGTACAGCGTTAGTTAAGTGTGGCACTTTACAGGTTAATGATGTTCTAAGTGTTGGCGGTGTTTTTTATGGTAAAGTGCGGGCGATGCGCGATTGGCAAGGTAAAGATGTCACCAAAGCGCCGCCGGGTATGCCGGTCAAGATTTTGGGCTGGAAATTGCCGCCGCAAGTTGGTGATATTATTGAGATAGTCACCGAAACCAAGAGTCTGGAAGTTAGAAAAAACAAGAGGGTTGCTCCGGCTGAACCAAAAGCAGCGGTGTCGACTAGCCAGTCGGACGAGGAAGAAGACAAAAAAAGTAAAGTATTAAAACTTATTTTAAAAACTGATGTCCTGGGTTCGGCCGAAGCGATCGTTGAGTCTTTGGAAAAACTGGAGTTTCCTGAAGGATTAAACTACAAAGTTATTGGTCGAGGGTTAGGTAATATCACCGAGACCGATGTTTTACAAGCTGAGGGCCAGGATGCTTTAGTGTTGGGGTTTAACGTTTTGGTTCAGCCGATTGCGGTGGAGATTGCTAAAGAAAAACATATTGAAGTTAAAACTTTCAAAATTATTTATGAACTTTTAGACTTAGTTAAAGAGCGACTTAACTCGATGATTGAGGTGGAGATTCGGGAGATAGAGATGGGCAAGGTTGAAGTTCTAGCGATTTTTAAGAAAGTAAAAAATAATCAGATTATTGGCGGCAAGGTAAAAAATGGTAAAATAGAGAACGGCGCTAAAGTCCGGCTCAAGCGCAATGACCTTGATTTGGAACGGCTGCGCGTTGTCGGCCTGCAGGCTGGTAAAGAAGAAGTCAAAGACGTTGAGCGCGGCTCAGATTGTGGTATCAGGCTTGAAGGCAAAACGGAGCTAATGGTTGGCGATATCCTGGAAGTTTACAGCGAGGAAAGAATTGAGAAGCGGGTAAAGTAGTGGTTAGCGGCTAAACTATTTTTAGTTACTAATTATTAATTGCTAAAAGTATGTCCGAAATAAATTTAACTGATAATAATTTTGAGGCCGAAGTGCTCAAATCGACCGTGCCAGTGTTAATTGATTTTTTTGCAGTTTGGTGTGGGCCTTGTCAGATGTTAGGGCCGATTGTTGATGAATTAGCTAAAGAGCTGGCAGATAAGCAGGTTAAGATTGCTAAACTCGATGTTGACCAAGCCCCGCAGACGGCAGAAAAATATGGCGTGATGTCAGTGCCGACTTTAATTATTTTTAATCAAGGTAAGGAAATCGAGCGGATGATTGGTGTTCAATCTAAAGAAGCTCTCCGGGAGAAGTTGGAAAAGATTGTTAAATAAAGAACGCTTCAAGGTTTAAAAAGCGGTGTTGAGCCGCTTTTTTGTTATTGTTGTTACGACCAGTTTTGCTTCGCTGTACTCATCCAGGGTAAATTTCACCGACTTTATTTTTATTGTCATCCCGACCCCTTCGACGGAGTTTATTCTGAGTGTAATGAATGACTTAGAGCAGGTTTTGTGTGGTTGTCATTCCTCCGCTCCGCATCCCAGCCTCGACTAGATGTCGAGTCCTCGCCCCGATTCGAGTCGAAGCGGGTAGGCGGGCGCCCCAGACCCCAAATGGATTTAGAACTTTGAGGCGTTATATTCGTAGAGAACCTTTGGGATGCCCAAAAATCGCTGAATTCTTGAATTAAAAGGTTAAATGTAGTAAACTGCTTATTACTAACATTAAATTTTTTGTATGTCTAATATTCGATATGAAGTGATAATTATTGGCGGTGGGCCAGCGGGTTTGACCGCCGCGGTTTATACTTTACGCAAAGAGCTAAAGACGCTAATTATCGCTCAAGACCTTGGTGGCCAAGTAGCGATGACTCACGAGATTGAGAATTATCCAGGCCTAGACCTTATTTCTGGACCAGAGTTGATCACTAAAATGCGTCAGCAGGTGGAAAAATTTGGCGGCCAGTTTGTTTTTGACCAAGTGACAAAGATTGAGCTGATTGATGGTGGTTATCAAGTCAGAACCAATACGGGAGAGTTTACCACTGTAGCGATTATTTTGGCTTTTGGTTTGACGCCCCGTGGTTTGGGCGTTACTGGCGAGGAACAATTTAAGGGCCGGGGTATTTCTTTTTGTGCCACTTGTGATGCGCCGTTCTACAAGGGTAAGACAGTAGCGGTGGTCGGGGGCGGTAATTCAGCTATTGGGGCGGTAATTGAGCTAACCAAAATCGCTAAAAAAGTTTATCTACTCCATCGGCGCGAAGTTTTTGTCGCCGACTCTATTTTGGTTGAACGTTTAGATACTTTTGATAATCTAGAGAAGATTTTGGACGTTGATATAGTTGGATTTAAAGGTGATAAAAAATTAGAAAAAATTGTTATTCAGGATAAAACCGGTCAAAAAGCTGATTTTGAGTTGGCCGTCGATGGAACTTTTTTGGAGATCGGACATATTGCCAAAACCGATTGGCTAAAAGGTTTAATTGATCTTACTGAAGCCGGCCAAATTATTGTTGATGAGCGAGGTCAGACTAATCAAGCGGGTATTTTTGCGGCGGGTGATGTAACCACTTCGCCTTACAAACAGATTGTTATCGCCGCTGGCGATGGTGCCAAAGCCGCGCTGGCTGCTTCTAATTATATTTCCAAAACCACTGGTAAGACGATTTTGCCTGATTGGGGCAAGAAGAAAAAATAGTATACAGTATGCGGTATGCAGTATGTAGGGATCATTTTTTAGGAACGGTGGTATCCGACGTCTGCATGCTAAATACTGTATGCCGCATACTTTATAATAGATATGTTACAAACTTCTAAACGGGCACGACAAACCATTGCTTCGCCAATCCGTAAATTTTTGCCCCTAGCTGAGGCAGCCGAAAAAAAAGGGCTTAAGATTTTTAAGCTTAATATTGGTCAGCCCGATATTTTGCCACCGGTTTCGGTTTGGCAAGAGATTTTGAAACTTCAGAAAAAAGACAGATTAATTCCTTACGCGCCATCACTGGGTTACCTAACCGCGCGGCAAGCCTGGCAAAAGTTTTATGCTGATTGGGGAATCAGAGTTAAGACCGAAGATATTATGATCACCACTGGCGGCAGTGAGGCAATTATTTTTAGTTTGCTGGCCGTGGCTGATCCGGGTGATGAAATAATTATTTTTGAGCCAGGTTATTCTAGCTACAAAAGTTTTGCCAAAATGACTGGGGTAAAGCTGGTGCCGATCACTTTAAAACTAGATAATAATTTTAGTCTACCCAGCGCGGCGGAGTTGAGAAAAAAGATTACCCGTCGGACCAAAGCAATTGTAATTATCAATCCTAATAATCCGACTGGCCGGATTTACAGCAAAAAAGAATTAAGTGTTTTAGTCAAAGTTGCTAAAAAGCGCGGGTTGTTTATTATCGCTGACGAAACCTACCGTGAGCTAACTTTTATTGGCCAGCGAGCACCGAGTTTGTTGGACTTTCCAGCCGTTCGTCAGCAGGTGATTGTTACTGACAGCGTGTCTAAAAAGTTTTCGGCTTGTGGCTCTCGCGTTGGCTGTTTAATTTCGTCGAATAAAGAGCTGATGGCTAATATTTTAAAATTCGCTCAGGCGCGGCTTTCTTCACCCACGTTAGAGCAGTTGGCTTTTGTGCCTGTATTGAAAAATAGCAAGCAGTATATTAAAAAGCTTAATTTAGAATACCGCCGGCGTCGCGATGTTGTTTATGGTGAACTTGAGAAAATACCGGGGTTAACTTTATTCCAGCCGGAAGCCACCTTTTATCTGATAGTCGGGTTGCCAGTCCGAAATAGTGAGGATTTAGTCAAATGGCTGTTGACCAAATTTAATTATCAAGGTAAAACAGTAATGGTCACGCCAGCCGAGGATTTTTATTCCACGCCGGGCAAAGGCCAAAATGAAATTAGAATCGCTTACGTTTTGAATACTAAGGAGTTAAAAGAAGCGATGATGGTGTTTGCCCGGGGGCTGGAGCAATATTTAAAGGTCAGCGGTTAGTTTGTTGCGGTTCGCTGGCCGCGGTTCGCTGGCCGCGGTTCGCTGTTCGCCCGGTATCCTTGCGTAGTTTATTGATAAAAGAGTTGGTAAGCTGGAGTACTCGTGTTAACAAATTATCTATTCTTAGAAAGTATTCCTCGGATGTCATTTTCAATTTTTTGGCTAAAAAAAGTTGAGTTTCTAGTTCAGAGGCCGAACCGAGAGCAATCAATAAGAAACGTAAAAGTTCCCCATCAGTTTTACGTTGATAACCCTCGGCGACATTAGATGGGATAGAGATTGAGGCTCTTCTAATCTGCGAGGTTAGTCCAAATTGTTCTTTTTTCGGGAATTGCTCTGTTAGCTCATAGGTAGCTATTACTAGCTCAATTCCTACCTGCCAGACGAGTAGGTCTTTGTATGATTTAATCATCATAAAGTTGTATTTGCTAATTAGTTAATAAAACTAGTATAAAATATTCAATATTAAAATTTTCTAAACTTTGTATATGCGAACCGCGAACCGCGAACCGCGAACTGCCAACCCATTTACCAACGCTTTAAAACAACTAGACTTGGCTGCCAAATATCTTGATCTTGATCCGGAGATTTTGGATAAACTTCGTTCACCCAAGCGAGCGTTACATTTTACTGTGCCAGTTAAGATGGATAATGGCCAGATCAAGAATTTTGAAGGCTATCGGGTGCAGTATAATGATGCTCGTGGTCCGTTTAAGGGTGGCATCCGTTATTATCCGCAATCGGATATTAATGAGGTTAAGGCCTTGGCTTTTTGGATGATGGTCAAATGCGCCGTGGTGGATATCCCCTTTGGCGGCGGTAAAGGCGGGATCAAAGTTGATCCCAAAAAAATGTCCGTTGGCGAGCTGGAACGGATGACTCGAGGCTATGTTCAGGCGATTCAGGAATATATTGGCCCGCTTAAAGATGTGCCGGCGCCCGATGTTTATACTAATCCGCAGATTATGGCTTGGATCATGGATGAGTTCTCCAAAATTAAAGGTTATCCAGTACCAGCCGTTGTGACCGGCAAACCGGTAGAAATCGGCGGGTCGCTTGGTCGCGATACGGCGACAGCTCAGGGTGCGTTCTATGTTTTAGAAAACGTGGTTAAGAAAATGAAAGCAGGGGCAAGTCGCGACTTGCCCGTACGAAAGTCAAAAGGTGGTTTGCGAGTGATTATCCAAGGTTTTGGTAATGCCGGTTATCATATTGCTCAGCTGGTTAATCGAGCTGGCTACCGTGTAGTTGGCTTAGCTGATTCTAAAGGCGGTATCTACTCACCCAATGGTGATTCTTTCCACCCAGAAAGCACAATGAAGATTAAAAAACAAAAAGGCTTGGTTGATGGTTATTACTGCACTGGTTCGGTTTGTGATGAAGTGGAACATAAACATATGGCTAGCGCCAAGCTTTTAGAAATGCCGTGTGATATTTTGATCCCGGCGGCGTTGGAAAATCAGATTACGGCCCAAAACGCCGGCAAGATCAAAGCTAAAGTAATTTTGGAAATTGCCAATGGCCCAACCACGCCCGAAGCGGATGTTAAATTAAACAAGCGGGGGATAATTGTTGTCCCCGATGTTTTGGTTAATGCGGGCGGGGTGACGGTTTCTTATTTTGAGTGGTTGCAAAACCTGCATCGGGAAAATTGGAGTGAAGAAGAAGTGGCTAAACGGCTAAAAGTAGTCATGGATAAAGCTTTTATTAGTGTTGAATCAATCGCCAAAGAAAAGAAAATTGATCTGCGCACCGCTGCTTTTATTTTGGGCATCAAGCGGGTGGCGGTAGCAATGAAAATTAGAGGCTATTAGATATATGACTAATCCAGAAAATCCCGAGTTAGAACAACAAATGATGTTAGAGCATCTCAAGACAAAGAATGAGCGGATTTGTGACATGATTGGTCGCAAAGAAGCTCAGACGAAATTTGATGATTTGGCTAGAGACTTATTGGCTAAATATTCTGATGCTCGCGATTACTTGGCTTTTCATGTGTTAATTGGTAGTGGATGTGATGGGATAAAATCAAAAGTTGATTTTTTTGGCGATGATTCAGTAGAAAAATTTTTTGATTCAATTATTGCTAGTGCGGAGAAAAAAGAATAAAAAAACAAGAAAATAAGAAAGCAAGAGAACAAATCTTGTTTTTTTGTTATCATTGACTTTTTATATTATTTGTGTTAGGAATAAATATACTGCTCAAACAAAGCAGATCCCAGCTACCGGGTAGGTGGCAAATCGGATTTCCGGCAACTAGTCGGAAAGGAGGATGCTATGAGAGAGTATCGGAGAGACTACCGTTTGGCGGATTTGGAAGAGCTGGCGAGAGTGGCAAAAGCTCACGGCCGTAGGATTTTAGCCTTTTTGGCTGATCAGGAAGGTTTGCCGTCGGTGAAGTCAGTGGGTTACAAGTACGGCAGTTTGACCTTCCGAGAGGTGGAAAATTTTTGTCGTCTTCTCGACGACGCTGGCATCGAAGCTAAACTGGGTGATGGTTTTGTTTTTTGGGCAGTGCTTCGAGGTGATTTGATCGCCACCATCACCGAGGAATTTGAAGCTGATTCTCCAATTGAGAGAGAATCTACTGATTGGCAGGATATACCGCTTGAGGCGGTGTTGACTTTCGCGGCAGTGTTGGATGTTGATGCTGGAACACTCGTCGCGAATCATGACCTGGCCTTTATCCGTTGCGTTGGCAGGGACACCGGGCAGTTTGAGGCTGTCCTAAACAAGGTCACCAAGACCATCCCACGCCGCCATCGGCTCACGGCCATCAAGGGGTGTAAGAGGATCACCCTGAGCAAAAAAGCCGAATAAGTGCATCCCGGGAGCGCGGTCGTCCGCCTCCCATTTTTTATTCCCGCATTTTTTACTTTTTTGTTTTTTGGCTTTCTTGTTATAATCTAACCATGAATCCAACCTTCCAACTCGAAAACGAATTACTCAGCCAAGGTTATTCTTTGATCGCTGGCATTGATGAAGCGGGCCGGGGGCCATGGGCGGGTCCGTTGGTGGCTGGCGCCATAATTTTAGATGTTCCTAATTTTGTTAGTGAAGAAATTCGCGATTCTAAACGATTAACCCCAAAGCGGCGGCAAGAGCTAAGTAGTTGGCTAAAAGAGAATTGCCTTGCCTGGGCGATTGGTGAAGTCAGCAGCCAAGAAATTGATCAACTGGGCTTGCAAATGGCTAATAAAACCGCGATGAAGCGGGCAATCCAGAACCTACAAATTAAGCCCGACTATATTTTGACCGACTATGTTGGCCGGATTGCTTTTCGGACGCCGTTTAAAGTCGTGGTTCGCGGGGATCAAGTTTCGATTTCAGTTGCGGCCGCTTCGATTATTGCCAAGGTTTATCGTGATGATTTAATGCTAAATTTAGCCAAAATATACCCAGAATACGGCTTTGAGCAGCACAAAGGTTATGGCACCAAGCTTCATCAGGAAATGATCCAAAAATACGGCCTTTGCCCCTTGCATCGCCAGTGCTTTCGGCCGATTAAAGAGGTTGCAAAAAAGGCTAAAAACCGCTAAACTAATAATACTCTTATTTAAGGCTAAAATTTAGCTTATTTTAGATAAATTAATTCTTATTTTAATCATATGAATATGTCTACTGCTGAAACTGGCCGTGACACCGAAAAAATAAGTCCCCAGGAGCGGTTTTTAATGGAAATTGTTAATATGCCCAAATCTCAACTCCAAACAGAGTTAGTTCGGCATTTACCTGATTTAGCTGATAAAGCTGAAGTAATTTTTCAGGACATAGAAATGCCTGATCATTATATCATTAAGCCGCATGATGTTGAGGCGATCAAAAAACGTTTAGCAGAATTAAGACAAGCGGAGCAGGAATTAAACTAATTATGGATAAGTATATTCATCAAGAGATAGAAGCCAAGTGGCAGAAATATTGGGCTAAGGAGAAAATTAACCAAGCGCCCAAGAGTCCCCAAAAGAAAAAATATATTTTGGATATGTTTCCTTATCCGTCAGCCGCTGGTTTACACGTTGGTCATCCTGAGGGTTACACCGCGACGGATATTTATTCCCGTTATCTGCGACTCAATGGTTATGATGTCTTACACCCGATGGGTTGGGATGCTTTTGGCCTACCAGCGGAAAATTTTGCCATCAAGCAAAAAGTTCATCCACAGATAACGACTGACAAAAGTGTTGAAACTTTTCGACGCCAGATCCAGTCGCTGGGCCTGAGTTATGACTGGTCACGCGAAATTAAAACTTCTGATCCAGCATATTACAAATGGACGCAGTGGTTTTTTTTGTTGCTCTATAAAAACGGTTTAGCTTACAAAAAGAAAGCCAAAGTTAATTGGTGTAATTCTTGTCAGACAGTACTAGCTAATGAGCAGGTGGTCGCCGGTCAATGCGAACGTTGTCACAACGAAGTGGTGCAAAAAGACCTAGAGCAGTGGTTTTTTAAAGTGACTCAGTATGCTGATAGACTGCTCAATGATTTGGATACAATTGATTGGCCCGAGCCGATTAAGCTGATGCAAAAAAATTGGATCGGCCGGAGTGAGGGAGCAGAGTTAGAATTCGCTGTCCGCGGTTCGCTGTCCGCGGTTCGCGAACCAGTAAAAATTAAAGTTTTTACCACGCGGCCGGATACACTTTTTGGCGTAACTTATATGGTGCTGGCGCCAGAGCATGGTTTGATTAATAATTTAAAATTGGCAATTAAAAATTGGGAAGAAGTTGAGCAATACATTAAGTTGGCCCAAAAGAAGAATGAAATCGAAAGAACCGATTTAGCTAAAGCCAAGACCGGTGTGGAATTAAAGGGTATTAGAGCCATCAATCCGGCAACCAATAAAGAAATACCGATTTTTGTGGCTGATTATGTCTTGACTGGCTATGGCACTGGAGCAATCATGGCGGTGCCGGCGCACGATGAACGAGACTATGAGTTCGCCAAAAAATTTAGTTTGCCGATAATTGAAGTGATTAAACCAGAAAGTTTAATGGCAGCCAGTCCGATAGAATCTGGCATGGCCAGCCCGGGCGCTTATGGCCATTTAAGTAGCGATTTAGCTTATAAGTGTTGGGTTGGCACTGGCACCATGATTAATTCCGGCGAGTTTGATGGTTTAACCAGTGAAGAAGCCAAGAAAAAAATTACGCAAAAAGTCGGTGGTCAGTTAAAAACGCAGTACAAACTTCGCGATTGGCTGGTATCGCGCCAGCGCTATTGGGGCGCGCCCATCCCGATGATTTATTGTGATCATTGTGCTCAGAAAAAACCTAAGGTTTTATTAACCCACGGTCTTAATGCTCACGCTAACGATAATTGGTTTCCTTGGCTCAAAGAGCAACTAGAAAATAGCGGCTATGAAGTTTTAATTCCAATTTTGCCTAATGCTAGCGTGCCGACAATTGCCGAGTGGGTGGCGGCGCTGCAGAGTCTCAATTTTAAAAAAGAAGATAAAATTTTTATCGTCGCTCACAGCCTGAGCGCCCCGGCTGTTTGCCAATATATTCAGGTAACTGGTTTACCAATAGAAAAATTAATTTTAGTCGCGCCGACCGGTCCGTCTCAGAGTGAGGAGAATTGGAGCAATATGCGAACGGCCGGTGCCGAGGTGAATAGTATTGAGGCGGCCAAGCATTTTAATCAAGCTAAAATTGATTTAGTCCGAGTAAAAAAACTAGCCAAAGAAATTGTTATTTATCTTTCAGACAACGATCCTTATATTCCGTTAGCGGTCGAAAAAGATTATCAGCCTTTGGGCGCCCGGGTGAGAATATTTAATAACCGTGGTCATTCTAATCGCCGGGTGGGAATGTTGTCTTTCCCAGAAATTTTAGAAGAATTTTCTTTAGGCTCTAATTCGGGTTTAGTCCCGGTGCCAGAGAAAGATTTACCAGTTTTATTGCCAGATGATGTTGATTTTAAACCAACTGGTGAGTCGCCGTTGGTCAATTCTAAAAAATTTCACAATGTTAAATGTCCGGTTTGTGGTGCTCCCGCCAAACGCGAATCCGATACTATGGATACTTTTGTTTGTTCATCTTGGTATTATTTCCGTTACACTGATCCAGAGAACAAAAAAGAGTTTGCTAGCCAGAAAGAAATTAATAAATGGCTACCAGTTGATCTCTATGTTGGCGGAGCGGAACATGCGGTACTGCATTTGATGTATGCGCGGTTTTTTACCAAAGTTTTGTATGATCTGGGTTATATTAATTTTGCTGAACCGTTTCTCAAACTTCGCAACCAAGGCATGATCTTGGGCGAAGACGGCCAAAAAATGTCCAAATCGCGTGGTAATGTGATTAACCCCGATGATGTGGTTCGCGATTTTGGCGCGGACAGCATGCGACTCTATGAAATGTTTATGGGGCCGCTTGAAGACACCAAGCCCTGGAGTACCAAAGGGATTAATGGTGTGCGGCGGTTTTTGGATAAAGTTTGGTTGCTTCAAGAAAAAGTAACAAGTAGCAAGGTACAAGGCGACAAATTAGTTCATCAAACAATCAAAAAAGTTACTGAGGATATTGAAAACATGCGCTATAATACCGCGATTTCGGCCATGATGATTTTGGTCAATGGTTTTCAAGAAGCCAAAGAAGTCAGTCAGGAAAATTTGGAATTGTTTTTAAAAATTTTGGCACCGTTTTCGCCCCACTTAGCCGAAGAGTTGTGGCAAACGCTTGGTCACCAAAAAAGTATTTTTTGCCAGAGCTGGCCCAAGTATGATCCGGAGTTAGTTAAGGAAGAAGAAATCACTTTGGTGATCCAGATTAACGGCAAAATGCGAACCAATATTCAAGTCAAAGCGGATATTAGCGAAACCGAGGCTAAAGAGTTAGTCTTAGTGGATACAAAAGTAAAAAGTTATTTAACTGGTAAAGAAATAGTTAAAGTGATTTTTGTTCCCGGGCGGTTGATTAATATAGTAGTAAAATAATGCAAGCAGTGATTCTAGCCGCTGGTGCCGGTGTACGAATGCGGCCCCTAACTTACGAAGTACCCAAACCAATGCTGCCGGTGCAAGGCAAGCCATTGTTAGCCTACAGTATTGAGCAATTACCTAAAGAAATTGATGAAGTAATTTTGGTGGTGGGTTATTTGGGTGAGCAGCTCAAAAAATATTTTGGTAATGAATATGATGGTCGCCAGATTAGTTATGTTATTCAGCCAGAATTATTAGGTACCGGCGATGCTCTATGGCGTTGTCGGGGATTACTGAAGGGCCGCTTTTTAGTTTTGATGGGGGATGATATTTATCAAGCCAAAGATGTCGTTCGATGTTTAGCGCAAGAGCGCTGTATCTTAGCTAAAGAAGTTGTGGCGGAAGAATTGCGTAATTATGGCGCCTTGATGATTAATGAGGCTGGTAATTTGATTGATATTGTTGAAACCGAACTTATGCCTGGGACTAAGTGCCTAGTTAATTCTGCCCTTTATGTTTTGGATGAGAATGTTTTTAAATACAGTTTAGCGCCGATTAAGGATGGTAAAGAATTTGGCTTGCCACAAACAGTCGTTAAAATGGTTAATGGTTATCCAGTTAAAATCGTCCAAACTGATTATTGGTTGCCCATCGGCTATCCGGATGACTTAAAACGGGCGGAAATATATTTGAGAAAGCAGGGGTTAATTAAATAGCTGTCCGCGGTTCGCGGTTCGCATTTCGCGAGCCATTAGCGAACAGCGGACATCGGTTTTATGTCTAAAATTTTAGTTTCAGGTTCGCTCGCTTATGATCGGATAATGGATTTTCCAGGTCGTTTTGGCGATCATATTTTACCAAACAAGATTCATATTCTTAATGTTTGTTTTGTAGTTAAAGGATTAAAAGAAAGCTTTGGTGGCACAGCTGGTAATATTGCTTATAATCTGTCCTTACTCAGAGAACGGTCGACAATTCTTAGTGTGGTTGGTGAAGATTTTACTAAGTATAAAAATTGGTTAAAAAGTAAAAAGATTGATTTGTCTCTGGTCAAAAAAGTTAGAGGCCATTTAACCGCCACGGCGCAGATTATTACTGATCAGGATGATAACCAGCTGACGGCTTTTTATGGCGGTCCAGTAGTCAAAAATTACCCGACGATAGTTAGGAAAGTCAAACAGCCAAATTTAGCCATTATCTCCCCTGATGACAAGACAAGAATGTTAGAATATGCTAAAATTTATCGGCGAATAAAAGTACCTTATATTTTTGATCCGGGTCAGGTGACGCCATTATTTAGCGCAGTTGAACTGAAGCCGGCCGTTAAGGGATCTAAAGTTTTAATTGGTAATGATTATGAAATTCAGTTGATTAGCCGGCGATTAAGAGTTAATCAAAAACGTTTAGCCCAATTAACTCAAATTCTAGTCATTACTAAAGGTAGCCAAGGCTCGGAGATTTATCATCAAGGTAAAAAGATAAAAATTCCTCCAGCTAAACCCCAAAATACCTGCGACCCGACTGGTGCTGGCGATGCTTATCGGGCGGGTTTGATCAAAGGTTTGTTGATGGGCTGGCCTTTAGCTAAAGCTGGTCGGTTAGCCGGGTTGGTGGCGGTTTATACCGTTGAAAAGTATGGCACTCAGACACATTCATTTACTTGGTCGGAGTTGGGAAAGCGGTATCGGGAAAATTTTAAAGAGAAATTATAAAAATTAGTATGCAGGGGTCAGTATGCAGTATGCAGGGCTTATTTTTCACTAACTGTGGCACTCAACCCTTGCATACTGTATACCGCATACTGCATACTACCCATTAATATCATTAAATTATGAAGTACCATGTCAAAGATTTAAAATTAGCCAGCGTTGGTAAAAAACGCATCGAGTGGGCCAACCACGATATGCCGGTTTTGCAACAGATTAGAGACAGTTTTTCTCGGACTAAACCGCTCCGAGGTAAGAGGATGTCAGCTTGTCTACATGTCACCGCCGAGACGGCTAATTTAGTCCGCACACTCAAAGCCGGCGGCGCTGATATTTTACTTTGTGCTTCTAACCCCTTATCCACCCAAGATGATGTCGCAGCGGCCTTGGTTAAAGAATATAAGATTCCCACTTTTGCGGTTTGTGGTGAAAATCGCGCTAGCTATTATCAAAATTTAAAAGCTGCTTTGGTTCATCGGCCAGTAGTAACAATGGATGATGGCGCGGATTTAATTTCGCTTTTGCATTCTGGCTATAGAGATTGGGCCAAGAATATCTTGGGCAGTATGGAAGAAACGACGACTGGGGTTATCAGATTAAAAGCGATGGAGCGAGCGGGTAGGTTGCTTTTGCCAGTAATTGCCGTTAATGATGCTAAAACCAAAAATCTGTTTGATAATCGCTATGGCACCGGCCAATCAACTGTTGATGGTATTATCCGGGCGACTGATATTCTATTGGCTGGCAAGTACGTTGTGGTGTCGGGTTATGGTTGGTGCGGCCGCGGCTTTGCCTCGCGAGCGCGGGGGATGGGCGCCAAAGTAATTGTCACTGAGGTGGATGAAATTAAAGCCATTGAAGCGGCGATGGATGGTTTTGAAGTGATGTCGATGAGTCGGGCGGCGAAGATAGGCGATCTGTTTTGCACCCTGACCGGTGATGTTGCGGTTCTTCGTCGGGAGCATTTTAAAATAATGAAAGACGGGGCGATAGTTTGCAATTCTGGTCATTTTGATGTGGAAATTGATATTCCGGCGCTTAAGAAAATGGCGGTCAAAGTTCGTAAAAATGTCCGTAACTTTGTTGATGAATACACTTTGCGCAATGGCCATAAAATCAATTTGTTAGCCGAAGGTCGGTTAATTAATCTAGCGGCGGCTGAAGGCCATCCGGCTTGTGTCATGGATATGAGTTTTGCCACTCAAGCGTTAGCTTCGGAATATGTTGTTAAAAACCATGGCAAATTGGGTGATAAAGTTCACTATCTACCGACAGAATTAGAATATAAAGTAGCCAGAATGAAACTCGCTTCAATGAAGATTAATATTGATAAATTAACACCAGCGCAGCGGAAGTATTTGACGAGTTGGGAAATCGGTACATAATATTTATTAGATATTATTGCATTTTAAAATTTAAAAAATTGCCTAGACGTTTCCATCTAGGCAAGGGCGTTGTGAGCATCGAGTGCGAGGCTATACGACTTCTTCCAGCCACTTGGCTGACCAACAGTGACGCCTGTCATCGATCGCCAAGCGAAAGCCACCATCCCGGTCTTCCGCCGCGATCGTTGTCGTTTTCCCGCAATGAATCTCCATGCCTTCAGCTTTGACGCTTCCGCTGCTGATATCCTCAGTTCTACAGAAATCAATCCGAGGCAAATCCGGATCACAGAGCAAATGGTCAGACCATACACAAAGAGATTGGATCTCCTCCTGACTCTTTATTCGCACGGTGCTTCCTACTTGTATCAAGATGCCCTCCTTATCTTAGACGAATTAAAGACATTTAGAATTTTTTATAGTAACAGATAAAGATTTATTTGTCAACAGATTCGCGGATTCATTATCAGAATCAGAGTGTAGGACTGCCAAAATTAAGCCGTAGTCACCGGGCATTAAGATCAATCAATTCGCACTCAAATAGAATAAGTATCTGGCGAGTTTGGATGTCGGAATTTAGATTTAATTATTTAAAATTATGAAAATCGTCGTTATTGGTACTGGTTATGTCGGTTTAGTGACCGGCGTTTGTTTGGCTGACCTAGATAACCAAGTGACTTGCGTTGATATTGATGAAAACAAAATTAAAAAGCTCCAAAGCAATCAGGTGCCTTTTTTTGAGCCGGGTTTGGAAGAGATTTTAAAAAGAAATATTGAGTCTGGTCGGCTGATGTTTTCCACTTCGCTCAAAGATTTTTTAAAGGATGTCGAGCTAGTTTTTATCGCGGTGGGTACGCCACCCAAAGAGAACGGTGAAGCTGATTTAAGCCAAGTTATGACCGCGGCGGAAGCAATTGGTAAAAATTTGGATCATTACGTTGTTGTAATTGATAAAAGCACGGTGCCGGTGGGCACAGCGCAGCGAGTTAGAAAAGAAATTGCCAAATTTTATACTGGTGAGTTTGATATTGTTTCTAACCCTGAATTTTTGCGCGAGGGTTCAGCGATTGAAGATTTTCGTCAGCCGGACCGGATTGTTGTTGGTTGTAGTTCAAAAAGGAGTGAAGAGTTGATGAATAAACTTTATGAAAATTTTAATTGTCCCAAAGTTTTTACCACGCCAGCGAGCGCGGAGATGATTAAATATGCTTCTAATGCTTTTTTGGCTACCAAAATCTCTTTTATTAATGAGATTGCCAATGTTTGCGAGAGCGTTGGAGCGGATGTGGAAAAAGTGGCGGAGGGAATGGGCTTAGACAGTCGGATTGGCCACAAATTTTTACAAGCTGGTATCGGCTACGGCGGCAGTTGTTTCCCTAAAGACGTCCGGGCGTTGCATCAGATTGCCGGTCGCCATGGCTATCCCTTCCAATTACTCCGGGCGGTGATTGAAGTTAACAACAATCAGAAGTGGCTTTTGTTCCAAAAAATTAAAGATCAACTTGGCGATTTAGCGGGCAAAAAAATTGGTGTTTGGGGGCTAGCATTTAAGCCCAACACTGATGATGTTCGTGAGTCAGTCGCTCTGGAGATTATTGATCGCGCGATCGAAAATGAGGCCCAAGTTAAAGTTTATGACCCCGAAGCAGCGGTTAATGCCCAGAGATATCTGTCACCTAAGGTAGAAGTCTGTTCGGATAAATACGCTGCCGCTGCCGACGTTGATTGTTTGTTAATTATTACTGAATGGGACGAGTTTAAGAATCCGGATTGGCAGAAGTTAAAGAGTTTAATAAAAAACCCCTTGATTATTGATGGTCGAAATATGTTTGATCCGGCGGAATTGGCCAAGTTAGGATTTAAATATTTGAGTGTTGGAAGGTAATATAATGCCAAAATCCAAAGGTCAAATGTCAAATCAAATCCAAAATCCAAAATAATTATTTTTTTTGACTTTTAATCATTTGATATTGATTTGACATTGGGATTTTGACATTTAGATTTAATAATATGCGTGTTTTAGTTACCGGCGGCGCTGGTTTCATTGGTTCTCACGTTTGTGATTATTTGGTTAATCAAGGCCACGAAGTTTTTTGTTTGGATAACTTTAATGATTATTATAATCCGGCGTTTAAGGAGCAAAATGTAGCGATTAATTCAGGTAAGAGTAATCATCATCTGCTTCGTGGCGATATTACTGACCTAGATTTTTTAAAATCGGTTTTTACTAATAAGTTTGATAAGGTTATTCATCTAGCGGCTCGGGCGGGTGTTCGGCCATCGATTGCCGATCCATTGCTTTATCAAAAAGTGAATGTCGAGGGCACAGCTAATCTCTTGGAAATGTGTCGGCAAAATGGTATTAAAGATTTTATCTTTGCCTCGTCGTCATCAGTCTATGGCAATAACAAAAAAATTCCTTTTAGCGAAACCGATCCAGTTGATAATCCAATTTCACCTTACGCGGCGACCAAAAAAGCCATGGAACTTTTGGCTCACACCTACCATCATTTGTTTGGTTTAAATTGTATCGGCCTGCGTTTTTTTACTGTCTATGGTGAGCGCGGTCGTCCCGATATGGCGCCCTATCTTTTTACCCAGTGGATTGATCAGGGTCAGGAAGTAAAAAGATTTGGTCAAGGTGATACTAAGCGTGATTATACCTATATCCAAGATATTGTCAGCGGGGTGGTGGCCTGTTTGGATAAAGATTTCGGTTACGAGATAATCAATTTGGGTAATAACCAACCGGTGGTGTTGAGCCATTTTATTGCCATAGTTGAGGGTTTGTTAGGTAAAAAGGCTAATATTAAGCAATATCCAATGCAGCCGGGCGACGTTGATATTACCTATGCTGACATTAGAAAGGCCCAGAAATTGTTAGGTTATCAGCCCAAAACGACGATTGAAGAGGGCATGGACAAATTTGTCAGTTGGTATAAAATAAATAGGCAGTAAAATACCAAAATTATGGATAATTTAGATAAAATTTATCTCTCGGTGGTGGTGCCTTTTTATAATGAAGAAGGCAACGTAGTTGAGCTCCATCGACAAATTTTGGCTGTTTGTCAGCAGTTGGGCAAACCGTTTGAAATAATTTTTGTTAATGACGGCAGTTCGGATAAGAGCTTGGATGAAATGAAAAAATTATCGCCAGTCAAGATTATTAATTTTCGCAAAAACTTTGGTCAAACGGCGGCGCTGGACGCGGGGATTAAGATGGCTCAGGGCGAGATTGTTGTTACATTAGACGGTGATTTACAAAATGATCCGGCGGATATTCCACTCTTACTCCAAAAAGTTAATGAAGGTTATGATGTGGTTTCGGGCTGGCGCTGGCAGCGAAAAGATTCATTAATGAAAAGATTTTGTTCGCGAGGGGCCAACGGTTTACGTAAAGTTTTGATTAATGATCATATTCACGATTCCGGCTGCACGCTCAAAGCCTATCGTCGCGAGTGTTTTGAGAAGGTTGATCTCTATGGTGAGATGCATCGGTTTATTCCGGCTATTTTACAATGGCAAGGTTATCGGGTGGCTGAAATTAAAGTTAACCATCGGCCGCGTATTCATGGTGTGACTAAATATAAACTAGGGCGAGTGGTTAAAGGTTTTTTGGATATGTTGTCAGTTTGGTTCTGGCGCAAATATTCTAATCGGCCATTGCATCTTTTTGGCGGACTGGGTTTAACTATGAGTTTTGTTGGTGTAGTTATTTTGTTGGTTTTATTTATTCTCAGAATATTGGGTATTATTAGTTTGGCTGGTCGCATTTGGCCACTAGTTGGCGTCTTTATGATTTTACTCGGTATTCAGCTGTTTGTCTCAGGGATCCTAGCGGATATTTCAGTTAAGATATATCATCGCAATAATAATCGCACTTATAGTATTAAAGAAATTATTGAAAGATAAAATGCGGGTTTTGATTTTAAACTATGAGTTTCCTCCTCTTGGTGGTGGCGCGGCTAATGCCACCTATTTTTTGCTCAAAGAGTTTACCAGGAAGAATGATTTACAAATTGATTTAGTCACTTCGTCAATTGCCGAGTATCGGGAAGAAAAACCGAGTGATAATATTACCGTTTATTATCTAGATATTAATAAGCAAGGCGACCGCCACTACCAAAGCAACGCTAATTTACTCTCTTATTCTTGGCAAGCTTATTGGTTTAGTAAAAAGCTAATCGAAGAAAATAAGTATGATTTAGTCCACGCTTTTTTTGGTATTCCTAGTGGCTACCTGGCAATGAAGCTGGGTTTACCCTATATCGTTAGTTTGCGTGGTAGCGACGTGCCGTTTTATAATTCGCGGTTCTATTGGTTGGATAAATTGTTTTTTAGGTGGTTGAGCCGTCGGATTTGGCAAAGAGCTAAAGCAGTGGTGGCTAACTCTCAGGGTTTAAAGGAATTAGCTTTGAGAACTGCACCCAAGCAGAAGATGGAAGTGGTTTATAACGGTGTCGAGGTTGGTTTGTTTCAGTCAGTTCCTAAAACCAAAAATAGCAAGTTTACTATTCTATACGTTGGTCGGTTAATCGCCCGCAAGGGCGTTAATTATTTAATTGAGGCCTTTGCTAAACTTAATCAGCAAAATGATTGTCAGTTATTAATTGTGGGCGGCGGTAATTTAGAAGCTACACTCAGAAAACAGGTAGTTGATTTGGATCAAGATCAAAGTGTTAAATTTTTTGGCGCCGTCAGTCACGACCAATTACCGGAGATTTACCGTCAAAGCGATGTTTATGTTTTGCCCTCAGTTAATGAGGGAATGAGTAACACACTTTTGGAAGCCATGGCCTCAGGTTTGCCGGTGGTGGTCACCAACACCGGTGGCACAGATGAATTGGTTAGAGATAATGGTATAATAGTAAAGCAAGGTGATACTAAAGCAATTTTTGAAGCTTTGCAAAGTTTAAAAAATAGTGAGGTAGAAAGATCGGATATGTCTATTAAAAGTTTAGCAATAGTTAATAAATTTGGTTGGCCAGAAGTGGCAAAAAGATATCTAGAATTATATGTTTAATTGGCGTAAGATAATAATTTATTTCCTCTGGTATATTACTGGCAGTAAAGTTCCAGATAATTTAAAAAGATTGCGTCGGATGTCTTTGGTCGATCAAAGATCGGCACTGGAGGAAATTTTACTTCACGCCTATAACCACGTTCCTTATTACCATAAGATTTTGTCTGAAAGCGGCGTAGTTGATAATGGTCAGGTTAATTTGGATAACTTTAATCGGATACCGCTTTTGACTAAGGATATTATCCGTCAAGAAGGAGCTAACTTATATTCCGATGACTACCAAAAGAGAAAATTTTATCAAAACACTTCTGGCGGTTCGACTGGTGAGCCGGTAAAATTTTTACAGGATCAAGAGTATTGGGAGTTAGTGGGTATTGCCTTAAAAATTTTTTACCACGAAATTTATGGCAAAAAAATTGGCGAACCAGAAATAATAATTTGGGGATCGGAACGCGATATTTTTCGTAATTCTTTAAGTTGGAAAGAGAGAATAATCAATTTTCTTTACAATCGAACGATTCTCAATTTTTTTAGATATGACGACCAAAAATTAGCTAGTTTTATTGCGACAATCAATAAAGTTAAGCCGGTTTCAATGTGGGCTTATGCTGAGTCTTTAGATGTTATTTCCAATTATATTAAAAAAAATAATTTGTCAGTTTATTCCCCTAAATTCATTATCTCCACGGCCGGCACCCTTTTCCCCGAGATTCGGCAGGTAGCACAAGAAGCTTTTCATTGCCCAGTTTATAATCAATATGGTTCAATGGAGGTTGGCGGTGTCGCTATTGAGCTTGAGCAAAATAAAGGACTATACGGCTTTCCAGCGTTGCATTATTTAGAAGTTATTGATGGCGAGGTAGTCGTAACTTTATTAGTTAATTTTACTATGCCCATTATCAGATATAAAATTGGTGATACGGCTATTCCGCCCACCGCTAGCCATTTTAATAATCATAATTTAATCAAAGTTTTTGATGATGTCACTGGTCGAACCATTTCTCATTTCAAAACAGAGAGCGGGCAAATAATTAATGCTCGGATTTTAGTTAGGCAGTTTTGGTTTAAAGATTGGATCAAAAAGTTTCAAATGATTCAAAAAGATCGCAGTTATATTATTTGCAACGTGGTATTGGCTAGCGAACCGAACAATCAAGATATTGATAATATAAAGGATAAAATTAAAGTTCTTTTTGGCCAGAATTGTTGTGTGGATTTTAATTTTGTTGATCAGATTAACCCTTCAAAGAGTGGGAAATATTTTTACACTTATAGCGAAGTCAAATAAATTTTTATTTTATGTTTAACTGGCGTAGGCCGATAATTTACTTTTTGTTTTATTTAAGCGGGAGCAAGATTCCGGCCAATTTGAGATTACTGCATGGTTTCGAAAAAATGTCTGGGGCAAAACAACAGCAATACCAGCAAGATAAATTAAAGGAAATTTTACTTCACGCCTATAACCACGTTCCTTATTACCATAAGATTTTGTCTGAAAGCGGCGTAGTTGATAATGGTCAGGTTAATTTGGATAACTTTAATCAGATACCGCTTTTGACTAAGGATATTATCCGTCAAGAAGGAGCTAATCTATATTCCGATGACTACCAAAAGAGAAAATTTTATCAAAACACTTCTGGCGGTTCGACTGGTGAGCCGGTAAAATTTTTACAGGATCATTATTATGATGAGAGTAATATTGCTACCAAGATTCATTTTAATGAAATATTAGGTAAATCTTTAGGCGACAAGGAAATTAAACTTTGGGGCTCGGATCGGGATATTATCAAGGGTAATTTAGCTCTTAGAGATCGTTGCATAAATTGGCTTTACAATAGGAGGTTCTTAAATTCTTATAATTTTTCTTCTGACAAAATGAAAGAATTAGTTGAGCTAAATAATAACTTCAAACCGGTCAGTTATTGGACTTATGTTGACTCGACATATGAATTTTCTAAATTTGTTTCAGCTAATAATATCAAGTTATATTCTCCTAAATATATTGTCACTAGTATTGGTCCATTGTACCCGGAGATAAAATCGTCAATTGAGCTGGCTTTCAATTGTCCAGTTTATAATCAGTACGGTTCACGTGAATTAGGGGCAGTTGCTTTTCAGGATAAAATCGACTCTGATTTACAAGTTTTTTTCTGGCGTCATCTAGTTGAAATTAGTGATTTGAGAGATGGTATGGGCAGAGTAGTTGTTACTTGTTTGGATAATTTTTCGATGCCGTTGATCCGATATGAAGTGGGCGACGTAGCGCAACCGGGGGTTTATTATAATTTTAGTCGGACTAAATCTTATTTAAATTTACATAATGTTGTTGGTAGGACCCTAGGTTATTTTAAGACTCAAAGTGGTGGATTAAAACATACTCATTTTATCATTCAGCAGTTATTTTTTAGAGATTGGATCAAAAAATTTCAATTAATCCAGAAAGAATATAATTTAGTAGAGTTAAAGATAGTTGGTGAGGCTAACTCTAGCCAGATGCGAGGAATTGAAGAAAAAATTAAATTATTTATGGGTGCTGACTGCCGGACTAAATGGAATTTTGTTGATCAGATTGATCCAACGCCGAGCGGTAAATATTTGTATACTGTTTGTGAAATCAAATAAAGAGACAATGATTATTAATTACCAAGAAAAAGAATTCCCCAGTAAGTTGGTTCACTCTGGGTATTTTTCCAACATTTATTATTTTAATGATGGTGACGCCAGTTATTTAGCTAAGTTTTTTCTCAATAAGGAAAATAGTAATCCATTGGAGCCAATTTCAACCAACGAGATGTTTAGTCGAGAACTGGCCGGCCTAGGGAGGCTAGATAATATTAAGTCATCGTTAGTTATAACTCCTAAATTAGTTTATATCAACAAAGATCAATTATTCTATATCCAAGAATGTTTTAATTTTACCAAGTTTAATAATTTTCTTCTTAAAAATTTTAATTTTTTTAATAATAAGAATAAGATAAAAGATGTTTTTTATAATTTAGGTGGCTATTTGAGCGCTTTGCACAATCAGTCAAAAGTTAATGACGATTTGTGTTATTGCCATGGTGATTTAAACAATAAAAATGTTGGTTTTATGAATGATAAAATTTTTATCTTTGATCCGTCAATATATGAGTTCCAATATCGTAATTCTCCTTATTATGATTTAGCTAGATTTTTATTTAATCTGTATCCTTATAATATTTTTTATAATTTATTTCTAGTTAGACGTTATCCGTTAATTTTATCTTTTCTTACTGGTTATTTTGAAAATTCTACTAGCAAATTTTCTGGCCAAAAGTTAAATATATTTATTAGATCTAGACTAGAGGATATTAAAAAATACTCAATGGCCAAGGATCCACTGAGTTGGTTAAAGCGTTTATATATATTATTATGGTCTTATATCATTATTGCCGCGCTTAAGAGAAACATAGATAGAATATCATTTTAATATGATTGGTTACAACTCAGATTATTCCAAAATTTATTCTCAATCCTCAGATGCTGGATTAAATTATAATAAAAGGATAGGCAATAGATTCGAGAATTTTATTTTTGATTTAGAAAAATATTTTTTAGTCAAGATTTTTAATGACCTACAGAATCAAGATAAAAATTACCTTGATTTTGCTTGTGGTACAGGTAGAATAATTAGGTTTATCTCGCAAAATTTTAGATTTAGATCGTACATTGGCTATGATTTATCGCCGCAGATGGTTGAAGAAGCGCAAAAGAGTATTAAATCAGCCGAAGTCAAATTTATCGTTGGTGATATTACTAAAAACGGCGGTTCGTTGCCGGATGATTATTTTGAGCTGGTTACGGCCTTTCGTCTGATTCTTAATCTGGAACCGAATAATCGTTTAAATATATTACGGGCGTTACACAATAAACTGTCTAGCGATGGTTATTTAGTGGTTAATAATCATATGAATCGGTATTCATTGATGGGTGTAATTGCTTGGCTATTGCATCAAGTGATGAGGTGGCCGTTGAAGAATGATTTAGCGGCGCTTAGATTAGGTCGACGACGGATTATTAGCACTATGAGTCAATGCGAAGTTAGGAAGTTATTAGATGAAACCGGATTTAAAATAATTAAAATTTATCATTTTACTTTTTTTCCTGGTTACAAAAATTTTGTTATCTTACCGCCACGGATTTTATTTTATGTTGAGTTGTTTATTTCAAGTCTGCCCTTAGTTAATTACTTTACTAAGGATCAAATCTACGTTTGTGTTAAAAAAAATTAGACAAATAAATTTTTCTGAAAAACTGTCACTATTTAAGGCTTTTAAAGAAAAATATCGCCTCCCATTTTTTATTTCTAAAGTCATTTTTTCTTGTTTGGTTATATTTTATGTTGTTACTTTGATTGATTGGCAGAAGTTAGTTTATATTTTTTATAAAATAAATGTTGGTTATTTTTTTGTCGCCCTACTAGTTACTTTTTTAGTTTCCTTAATATATAATTTACGCTATCTGGTTATTTTAAGAAAAAAAGGGATCGGTATTTCTTTTTTAAACTTATATTTAATTAATCGTTTTTCCAATCTAGTCAATTTCATTTTACCGGGTGGTTTGGGTCAAGAGACTGGCCGTTTAATTTATATATCCGATAAGAAAGTTGCTTTAGCTACCTCGATTTATGATCGACTTTTGGGTTTGTTGTCCATAGTTTTAGTTCTATTGGTGTCAGCGTTGTTAATTAAAATAAGAGTTTTGTATCTAATAATTATTGCGTTAGTCTTTATTGGTGTTTTATTGGTCAATTTATATTTAATGAAGATCTGGAAATTAAACTTTTTTTTGCCCTTTATCTTGTCAGTTGTTTATTCAATTGGACTAGTATTGATATCATTTATTGAGTTTAAAACAGTTGGCTATAATATTAGTTTATTGAGGTTATTATTTTTTGCTTCGTTGGTTCATCTAGCTTTGATGGTGCCGGTTTCGGTTAATGGTTATGGGCTGAGGGAATATTTATGGTTTATCTTTTTAGGAGTTTCCATTGAATTTGTTGTAGTTTATAGTTTAATTGGTTATATCATTGGTTTTATTTTATCTTTGCCAGGTTTGGTTACTATTTTTAAAAAGAAATGGTAGAAAATTGATTGGTTTTTCAAAAAAAAGAGAGCATTGGCTCTCTTTTTAGTTAGTAAGGTATCGGGGACTAGTTATTATGCTGGTTAATATGATAGATATAGTAATTAGGGTGAGTCATATACCAGATATCATAGGGAAGTTGATCGTTGGAAAACCAAAAGAAATTTTTTTTGTCAGTTTTTTTGACTGGTTTCAATTGAAAAATTTTATTGAAGTTATTAAAATATTTTTGTTCTGGTTTTTCATCTGGATACCAATCACCTGGAGCATAAAGCTCAGGATTTTTTAGATAATTATAGAATTTATAGTAACTATGTTGTGGAACAATGAGGTATCCACCATCTGGTATTTTGCCAATTTTATCTACCCAGACGTACTTTTTATCACCTGCCGGTGGATACTGCCAGGGGCGAGAGGTATTGATTAGACGATATATTTTTTGGCTTGGTATTTCCGCTAGTAGTTGGCTAGCCTCAATCCTGGAATTATTCAAAAGATGAGGATAAAAGCTAAAGTTGAAGGCTAATATTGCCAGTAAGGCTAGAATGATTAAATATTTATTTCTTAAAGTAACACATAGGATATAGCTAGCGAAAATTATCATTAGTGTTAGTAGGGGGAAATAATAGCGACCGAACTGAATTACCTGTTGACCGATATAAAGCGGAAAAATTATTACGCCAAAAGCCAAGGAAATTTTGATTAATTCTTGGGTCGTTGCTTCCTTTATTTTATTGATGGAAGTTGGTAGCCATTTGACCAAATATAGAATAGCTCCTGGTATCGCCAGCAGAATAAAAGGTGAGAAGGACCAGCCCAATATTGCTAGTCGGTCGAGAATCATCCTCTGGAATGAGATATTAGTTGGAAAGAGGCCGTAATGGCCGGTACCAAAATGTTCTAGCCCCTTATTAATAGTCTCGAAGGTTCTCAGTGGGTTATTATAAAGATAGGGGGTCAGAAAATAGTAGACCAGAAGCGAGATAAAAATGATATTAATTATTGCTAGAATATGTCGGGGATATAAAATTTTTATAATTCTATAATTTTCTTTTTGCCAGGTTAGTAGGATAAAAAGTGCCAAGTTGATAATTATTAAAAGCATTCCGCTACCTTTAAAGGCTAGGCAAACGCCGGCGATAATAGCGGTAACCGCAAAGGATATCTTCTGTTTTTTTAAAATATAATAAAATAATATATTATAAATTAATAAAATTATAATATCTGGCCTGACTAAATTAGAGTAAAAAATAATAAAATAACTAAAACCAATAGCGGCTAAGCTGAAGTAGGCAATCGGTTTTTTGAAGCGATGTTTGCTAAATATCAGGCTAGCGATTTTCCAGGTGAGAATAACATTAAAAAAAGTAGCAATATTAATTATGAATCTTAGTCCAACTAAAGAATCTATTTTTAGCGTTTTAATAATCATCTGCCAAATACCAAATAAATAGATCATTATAGATTGAGATTTTCGAGCTAGTACGCCCCAGTCTCCCGCCGCAAATTTTTTGATTAGACTATTAAAACCCGATTCGCCAGAGTGAAAAAATTCATAGCCGCTACTCCAATTTATAAATATTAATCTAACAATAAATATTATTACTAAGGTTATAATCAGAAAAGCGGTTCTAACTTTTGGGGTTTCTATTTTTTCTTTCTTATCAACAATCAAAATTTGGGGATTCCTCAGCCAGCTACCCCAGATGAGTATGCCCATGAAAAATAGCCCAAGATAGTGATTGGGGTAAATAATGAAGATTATTCCGCTGATGATCAACAGAGTTGATAATATAATATATGGTGCTTCAACATAGATTAAACCTAGCATCTTTCCGAGTAATAACTTCTGGCTTAGGCGGGGGAATTGGGTGGAAAATTTTTCCTTTTTACTTTTCTCTGTTTCGTTAATTTTAGCGGTTCCTTTATCTAAACTACGCTTTATTTTGTTTTTAGTACGTTTGAAGCTTTTAAATAGTGGTTGGTAATATCTTTTTATTTTTTGGGCAAATAATTTAATTTCGTTGTTTCCTTTGGATAAATCGGAAAAAACTGAAATTAACCAAGTGATCAGTAGACCAATAAATAAAATTAATAATCCTATTTGTTTATCTTCTAGTAGCCAAACCAGGTTTATTATGAGTAATAATGGAAAAATTAAATAAACAGTTGATTTACGGTTAAACATTTTAGTATATTAAATTATAAAAAATATAGCAGAATTATTATAGCGAATTAATTTAAAATTGCCAAAGCCAGATATTTTGTTGTTTATTTTGACTGTCGTTCCAGATAAGTTTAGTGTGGATTTGGCTTCTGATTAAATCAATAATCGGGCGGCCAAGTCGATCCTCGGCTAGAGTATCAAAGATAATATAGCCATGGTAATTCCGTAATATTTGTTCTAGTTCTTGTTCATTATTAATTACCCAAGCATCAGTGTATATTTCTTGCCTTTTGTTTGGTTGTAGTGCTTGTTCTAGCGAGCTGTCCTTTCCGGTTAGACTGATTGGCAAAAAATAATCACTTTTGCCTAGATAAATTTTATCCATCTGGGGAAAGGGAGAGATAATGGTCAATTGATTGTTCCAGCCGGTTGTTTTAATAATTTGGTAGACGCCACTAAAATTAGGCATCGGTGTTTTGGGTTCCAAAGGATAATAGGTTTTAGGTAAAAGAACAAAGCCTTGGTTGCTAATAATAATGGCAACTAGGAGCAAAGATAAAAAAGTGTTGATAATTGGTCGTTTGATTAAAAGCTCGGTGATGTTTTTTATAAGATAACCAGCAAAGATATATAAGATTGGCAAAATAAAGAAAAGATAACGATAATGACCCAAGTCGGTACTCAAAGTAATTAATAAAAATGGTACAAAGTATGAGAGGACTAAAAACAGCGAATTTAAAAAAGACTGTTTTTTGATTAAACCCCACAGCGCGCCAACCATTGTTAGCATCAAAATCCATCTCATTTCTTGAATCAAAAAATTTTGATAGCCGCCGCCGACGTAGTCGGATTTTTTTAATATTAAATTAGCAATAATTTTATAGACTGGCGGCAGGGTATAGGCTAATAGTATGATTAGCAAAAATAAGACGGATAATATTTTCCAGATATTAACATTCTTAATTTCTTCCCACCAAATGGGTAATATTTCTTTCAGTTTTTTATTATTTTTCCTTTTTTCTAGGTCAAGATAGAGTTTATACAATAGTAGATAAATAATATAAATAGCTAGTAAAATTATTCCTAAGGCATGGCTAAGGATCGCCAGCAGCGTGCTGATGATTAGCATAATTAATCTTTTGTAAGAAAATTTTTCTAAGAGTAGCCAAAATAGATAGAGGGAGAGAAAAAAGAAAAACTGGAGCTGGATATACATTCGGGCTTGGCGGCTCCAGGCAATCTCCCAGTAAGAAAAAGTTACGAAAATAGCAGTGAAGACAGCGGTTTTTTTATCAAACAGTTTTTTAGTAAAATAATAAATTAGGATAATAAAAGCGGTGCCAAAAACTACGGCGACGCTGCGTGTCGCCCAGGGGTTAAAACCGCCAACTTTAGTGGCTAGAGAAATGAGATAAGTATTAAGCAGGCCGCGTGAATAGTGATAGCCTGAGTCAAGAATCGGGTAGCCGTGTTCTAAAGTAGCCAAAACAGCATTGAGGGTATAGCCCTCATCGATCCAGTAAGATTGTTGATCTAATTGATAGACACGTAACAGACAGCCATAGCCAATAAGGATAAAAAGCAAAAGGCCGAAAGTAATTTTAGCGAGTTTAGTAGTCATTTTTTGAGGTTTTAGACCTAAAATGGTAATTTTGGGGCTTATTTTAGCTAAAAGTATTAATATTTTAACTAAAATACGAATTTTAGTAAAGATTGTTGCACTTTAAGCGTGGCTGTGGATAAAGTGTTGGAGCCTACCTTTGCTCTATTTATTTAAATGTTATATAATATAAATGTATAAATATAAAAAATAAATTACCTATGGCTGACACTCCTGGTTATTTTTAGGAATAATTAATGGGGGGGTCGGCGTAGATTAGGAGAAGAAGATGAAAGAACTCATTTGCGCTTCCCAAAAATGGTTTAAACAAGAAAAGAATTTAACTAGATTTTTTCTAGTGGCTTTGATTGTAGTTATTGTTTCCGCTACGGGTTATTACAATTATGCCTACGCGGAAAAGCAATCTGGCTACGGCTACGGCTGGATTAGTGACACCTATGGTTATGGTTTTGAAACTAGTTCAGATGTTCCAGCGGCAGTCACCAATCTGTCTTGTAACGGCGCGACCAGTACCACAATTTCTTGTAACTGGTCAGCAGTGACGGAGGCGGCTGATGGCACAGACCTAGATAATTTTGAAAATTACGAACTTTATTATGCCACCAGTAGCGGTGATGCCAATAAAGATGAAGGTACTTTGGGCGAGACAGTTGCTGTTCAAGGTACGCATACAGCAACGGTCACTAGTTTGAGTTCTGGTAACACCTACTATTTTGCTATTTATACAGTTGATGATAATGATAACTACAGTGCTATTTCTAACGTCCCTAGCTCTACTGTTTATACTAGTAGTGGTGGTAGCGGCGGTGGCGGTGGCGGTGGTAGCTATTCTGCACCGACTTTACCATCAACCCCACCTAACGCTGGTGATACAACCGTTCCGGCTGCTCCAGCAACACCAGCAACGCCAGCCGCTCCAGAAGGTACTGGTAATGGTAATGCTCAGCCAGCGCGACCGGCCACTCCTGATTTGAAAGCTGAATTAAATGGTTTAAATCTCTATGTTAGTCTAACCAAACACCTACCAAGTGGTGCTAATGGTGGTTGGGAAGTAGTTCACTTTATTGCTTATGGCACTACTGACCAAGCTAAGAGCCTAGGTGAGCGTGAACGTGGTGGTGTGATATTAGATTTTCAGAATGTTTTTGGTCGCATGCCTAACACCGATTTAGATTGGGAAGATGTAGCTAGAATGTGTAATGCCCACAAGACTGTTCAGCGGAATTTAGATCGCGAACGTTGGGCGATTGCTCAATTTGTAAAGATTTATCGCCGTTTGCCCGTTTTCTCGGTAATGGCTGATGATATGGCGATCCACTATATGGCCTATGCGCTACGTAGCCCAGATCGCGACGAGTTGGTGGCTGAGAAAAACGCAATTAATATTTTCCGCCAGCTTTATGGTCACTCCCCGGTGTCTGGTAGCACTAATGATTGGTCAATTGTTCGATCAATCGCTTATAGCGGCGCTTCCAAGTAATTGAGTTATTAGAAAAATTTAAGCAGTCCGGTATCCTCGGGCTGCTTTTATTTTAGCCAATAAAATGTTTTGTATTTGTAGGGCGATTTGTTTATTTATATTGTTTTAATTATTATCATCCTTTGTAACTATATTTATTAAGGTAAATGTCACTTTTTTGGAGTCAAAAAAGTAACCAGCCTCGCCTAGCAAGTCTAGGCGGACCAAAAAACCTTTGGGGTTCATAAGGCGCGATTCATTGTTTAGCTGTCTACGGACTAACCCGCCTCGCTCTTCGGTGTAATCAGAAGAGGTCGAAGTTCGACTTTGCTCCATGCCAGCCCCAAACCCTCACGGATTAAGATGATATTCGGCCGATATAACTAATAAGACAAAGCCGTCTTCCTCGGGTTGCTTTTATTTTAGCCAAAATTTTTGGCCGTCACTTTGGATTGTTATCTCACCACTTAGGCTGGTTTGGATAACTTGACTGCCAAGTTTCTCTAGCCGCCTAATTGTTCGTAGACTGGGTAGGCTGTAAGTATTTTTTACCCCGACCGAGATAATAGCGATTCTGGGTTTAACTAAATTTAAAAATTCTGGCGCCGAGGAAGAGGTGCTACCGTGGTGGCCGACTTTTAGAACGTCAGATTTTAGATTGGGTTGATTAAGAATTAAGACATTTTCGGCCGCCACCTCTAGATCGCCCATAAATAGAAAGGAAATGTTTTGATAAGTAAGCTTATTAACGATGGAAGTATTATTAATATTATCAACGGTTTGGTCTACTAAAGAGGTTAAAGGATAAAGAGTCGCCAGGTTGATATTTTGGCTGAGATTAAAATTGGGCTGATTTGCGGGATCAACGGTCGGAATATTTTTTTGTTGGATTAAACTTAACAGTTGGTTGTAAATAGGATCAGAATATTTCGTCTTAGTTAGTAAAACTTGCTTAACTTGGTAGCGATTTAGAACCTCGATTAAACCAGTGGTGTGATCGGCGTGGGGGTGAGTAAGAATGACCAAGCTTAGCTGGCGATCGTAGAATGGTAAGTTTTTACCTAAACAATTGAGGACCGAGTTGTCTGGTCCGCCGTCGATTAGAATATTCTGTCGTTGGGGCGTTTGGATCAAAATAGCGTCGCCCTGGCCAACATCACAGAAGGTGACGCGAAGAATTTGGCTAGCTTGGTAATAGTAGAATCCGCCTGTTAGAGTGACAAGCAGAGCGAGAAGAATAGATAGATAAGCAATAATTTTTTTGGTGTTCATGTTTTTGTAAAACACGTAATATGAAGTATATAACAGGATGGGGTCATTAACTATGTCTTATGTTGGGTTACGTGTTTTATAATTAGGATGATTCTATAACTAGCTATCAAAAACCACCAGCCGATTTTTATCCCGGTTAGCGCTGAATAGTGCCAGCTGGCTAGCCAGGCTGTTGTTTTAATAAAATATTGTAGTAGCGGCCACTCTAAATAGAATAAGATTTGTCCCAGTGTTAGATTAATTAGACCGATAAAAGTGGCGGCAAACCCCAAGATCATAATTAGCTCCACGGCTGGCAAAATTAATAGGTTAGCTAGTGGCGCGACCAGGGAAGCTTGGCCAAACTGGTAAATAATTAATGGCAAAGTGGCGATTTGGGCCGCCAGCGTCATAATTAAAGAGTCTTTTAACCCTAACCAGTTGGGGATTGATACTTTGATTAGCCACTTTTCTAATAAAGGCGAGATACTCATTAGGCCCCAGACTGAGAGAAAAGAAAGTTGGAAGCCAACGTCGTAGAATAGCAGCAGTGGGTTGATGGCTAACATCACTAGAGCAGTCAGGATTAGCGACCAGCTGGAACGATTGAGCCGGCCGATTTGTTGGGCCAAGAGCGTCATAATACCCATAATCGTGGCGCGGACCGCCGAAGCTGGCGCGCCGACTAGCAAAGTATAAGTAATCAGAATTGAGACAATAAAATAAAAGGCGACTTTACGGCGTAGGCCTAGACCCAAGAGTAGATTCATTAACACGGCAATAATTATTACCAAGTGCGAACCAGAGACGGCAATGATATGAGTTAAACTAACTCGACTAAAAGCCGCTGTAAGTTCTGGGGGTAGATCGCCACGGTCGCCCAGGAGTAGGGCTTTTAGCAGGGCTGACTGTGGACTAGGCAAACTCTGGTCAATAGTTTGGCCCAGGCGGTTTTTCACTTTTAAAATTTGACTATAAAACCGATTGCCCTGATTTTGGGCTAGGAGTTTGATTTGGGGCTGGTAGCAAAGAGAATAAATTTGCGATTTAGCTAGATATTTGTCATAAGCAAAATCCTCGATTGGTTGGGGCGCTTGAAGCCGGCAATTAATTTCTAATTGGTCGCCATAATGATATTCTGGCCAGAGATAAGTGGTGATCAAAACTTTACCTTTTAAATCCTGCCCCGAGACAACTAGCTTGGTGTTTTTGAGATTTTTTTCAGGTTCGCTGGTTATCAAGCCGATAAAAGTGGTCGAACCTTGATCGTTATAGTAAGCTAGTTGATCGGGAGTAATTTTGGGATACCAAAAAAGGTAGCGCAGACTAGCGACGATGATTAGGATCATGATTAAAATGAGACGGAGGTGTTTTGGTCGCATGGTTTAAGTGTAAAATGGAGAGGATTAAAAGAATCTAAACTATCCGGCGGGTTATCGGTTGTTTAATTGTCATTCCGACCGGACCCCGCCGCAGGCGGGGTGAAGCGGAGGAATCCCTGTCTCGTCTCCGTAATGATCTACTTTTTTATGACTAAAAAAGTAGCAAAAAAGTCCTGGGGCTCTTGAGGCGCGATTCATTGTTCATCCTCAGTCCGGTCTACCCGCCTTGTCTCCTGGACAGTATCGACCAGACGGAGACTTCGGCTCCGCGCCGCATCCGCCCCAGCCCCCGACCGTATTAATTATGGGATTGGGTTTTAATTTTGACTCTTTGGCTAGTTTTGCTATAATAGAGCCAACTTAAAATTAATTTTTGGCAAAAATATGATTAGTCCACGCGAAGAAAAAACAGTTTTATTGGTTAAGCCCGACGGCGTTAAGCGCGGTTTGATCGGTGATATTTTACACCGGATCGAGCAGCGGGGTCTAAAAATTATTGCGCTTAAGATGTTAGTCGCCAGTAAAGAAAAAGCCCGCAAACATTATCCGGGCACCGAAGCGTGGTTAATTGGCATGGGCAATAAAACGCTGGAGAATTATGCTAAATATGGCAAAGATCCGATTAAAGAAATTGGCACTGATGATCCGCTTAAGATTGGCAACAAGGTTTATGATTGGAATGTAGAATATCTAACCTCGGGTCCAATGGTGGCGGTGCTTATTTCTGGCCTGCACGCGATTGATATGGTACGTAAAATCGCTGGTCATACTCTGCCGAGTAAAGCCGACATGGGAACAATCCGTGGCGACTATTCGGTTGATTCGCCGACTTTGGCCAATTCAGATAAACGAGCGATCCGCAATATTGTCCACGCTTCTGGCGATCCGACTGAAGCCGAGCACGAAGTAGATTATTGGTTTCCCAAAAATGAGATTCATGATTATCAGCGAGCGGAAGAGGACATCATGTTCTAGGTCCGTTGAATAGTTGGGATCGAATCGACATAGTAAAAATTGTATTGACAGATATTTTGAGTTTGTTACAATAGAATTAATAATATGTTAACTGCCATCTTGAACAATCAGATCATTAAGACCCCTGATATTCGCTGGGACTTTTTGGTTTTGGTTGACAAGAAGACCAGCATGGCGGTTAGCAAACAGCAAGGATAGATTTTGGAAAAGTTTCCAAGAATCAACAGCTAAGCCGCCAAAGAAAGGGCGGTTTTTTTGATAAATAGTACGTAGTGCTTAGTACACAGTACATAGTGAGTCATATCCCAACAATGGTTGGTCTCAAACTCCATGTACTAAGTACTAAGTACTACGTACTATGTACTATCACGACCCTGTAGCTCAGTTGGTAGAGCAAGCCACTGGTACTGGTTGCGCACAGGTTCGAATCCTGTCAGGGTCTATGATCGTAGGTAGCTCCCCCAAGGGAGTAAATGGTTCAACAAACGTGTGGCTTGATGAGCCGCACACAAGGAGGGGCACATGACCGACGCAGGCACCCAAGGTGGCACCACGATTTCTCAACTTTTAAGAGGATCGGGGGAACAGCGCCACCGTCGTCTTCCAGCCATCGAGATCGATCCGGGCACAGTGGCTCTGATCGAGGGCAGGTTAATAGAACCAGTCGAAGTTAATGGTCAGCAAGTTGATCATCGGACCTTTATGACTTTGGTTCAATCGGGTCGCGGGCAAGCGGCGATTTGCACCGTGATTGGTGTCATTCACCACCTCCGGCGTAGTCAGCCGGATGTGAGGCTCTGTGCATTGAAGCGGCAGGTCCAGCGGCTTTGGACCTAAACCGCAGTATTATTTTCTGAGAGGCGATTCGTTTCGTTTCCTGGCGGACTAAACACCCGCCTTTTTTTATTGACTAGTACCTAGTACCCAGTACCTAGTACTTTAGAAAAAACTAAACTTCCCAAGTCTATCTAGGGAACTCTGGGGTTGTAATTGACTCGGGAAGTTAGTTACTGTGTATTTATCCCTATTTTATTTTTTTTACAAAACAGTAAAGTAATTTTGCCACCTCAATTAGTAATGATTCAGCTTTGGTGAATTTGTTGTCTTCTGTTAGTTTTAACTCCTTGGCTATTAGCAGTTGAGTCTCTAATTCTAGGGCGGATCCTTTGGCAATTAAGAGAAATCGTCGAAAATCACCGTTAGACCGGCGGCCGTAGCCTTCGGCAATGTTTGAAGGAATAGAAATAGCCGCCCGACGGATTTGGGTGGTTAGCCCGAAAAGTTCTTCTTTGGGGAAACATTTAGTCAATTCATAGGTGGCTAAAACCAAATTTAGACTTTTTTGCCAAACGATTAGGTCACGATAGCTTTTTGTGGTCATAGTTTTTAGTTTATTAATTAGCAATCGTATCTTAATATCCCGACGATGAGATCGTTCTAAAAAAATAATTAAATCTAGCTAAACTGTGTACTAGGTACTGTGCACTGTGTACTAAACAAAGTTGACGTCCTTTTACCAGCAGGAGTATAATAAAGACGAGCTTCACTATCGGACATTTGGGTTGATTATGTTCTGGGTCATCATCTGGTAATGGGAGTCTCACATTGTCTAGCGCCGTGGCGCCTGTACTGCGGACACCCACTTAGCTTTTAGCCAGATCATCTTCAGCCTGCCGATGGTGGAGTTTTTGATAAGCTGATGGCTGTTAGCTGATGGCTGTCGGCAGAGCCAATAACAAATCCGCTTTGGGGCGGTTTTTTCTTTATTAAAGCCGTTTTGGACTGTGGACTGTGGACTATTCCTTGACAGCATTTTAATCTTGCTTTATACTGTGGCTACCAGTGAGGATTAGTGGAGCAAATTCCCCCGTGACGTTAGTCTTACGAGGCGATAATCTACGCTAGTCTTTAGAGGCAAGAAAGGAAAATATTTAGCTAAATTTAGCCAAAAATATCCTTAAAAGCTAAGGCTAGTAACCCTTATTGGTAATTAATTATTGATAGAGGTTACTAGCTTTTTTCTTTGCCTTATGCAAGCGATTTTGGGTAAAAAAGTGAACATGACCCAGAAGTTTAGCCCTGACGGCACCGTTACTCCGGTGACCGCGGTTTTGGCTGGGCCATGTGTGGTTACCCAAGTTCGGACCAAAGAGAAAGATACTTATGAAGCCGTTCAGCTTGGTTTTGGAGTTAAAAAACACCCGACCAAGTCAGAAGCTGGTCATACAAAAGATTTGGGGAATTTGGCTTATTTATGCGAATTTAGAGCGGAAAATGATAGTAAATTAGCCGAAATTAAGCGCGGCGATAAGGTAACAGTGGCTAATTTTAGCCAAGGCGACGTAGTTCAGGTGGTTGGCACTTCAAAGGGTAAAGGTTTCCAGGGTGTAGTTAAGCGTCACCACTTCCATTGTCAGAACAAAACTCATGGTCATAAGGACCAAAACCGGATGCCTGGCTCAATCGGCGATACTGGCCCCCAGCGGGTTTTTAAAGGCAAAAGAATGGCCGGCCATATGGGTGATGAGCGGGTAACAATCAAAAATTTAAAGATTATTGATATTGATCAGACTAAGAATTTACTTTATATCCAGGGAGCACTACCAGGCGCTCGGAACGGTTTATTAGAGATTCGAGTGACTAAACCAGCAGCTGGTAAAAAGTAAGTTTTTTTATTTTTATGAAAACAGCAGTCTACAATCTAGCCGGTGATAAAGTTGAAGAGATTGAATTAAATCCAGTTTTATTTGATATTGAGCCAAATATCGCCGTAATTCACCAAGTGGTTATCGCTCAAGAAAAAAACGCCCGAAAAGTTTTGGCCCATACTAAGGGTCGGAGCGACGTTCGCGGTGGCGGTAAAAAACCTTGGAAGCAGAAAGGCACTGGCCGAGCGCGTCATGGCTCTAGTCGATCACCAATCTGGAAGGGCGGCGGTATTACTTTTGGTCCGACCAAAGAACGTAATTTTAAGGTTAAGATTAATCAAAAAATGAAGAATAAGGCTTTGCGAATGATTTTATCTGATAAAGCCAAGAGCGATAATTTAGTGGTCGTTGATAAGTGGGAACTAGCCGAGATGAAGACTAAATTACTAAACCAAATTTTGAATAAATTACCGGTCAAAAATCAAAAAACTTGTTTGGCGCTAGCTTCGACTGATCCCAAGCTGGTTCAGGTGGTTCACAATCTAGAAAAAGTTTATGCTTTGGGCGCAAATAGTTTGAATGTTGTTGATTTGTTAAAATATAAGTTTTTATTGATTTCTAAAGCGGCCTTGCAGGAGATTGAAAAAATATACGGCCAAGGTTTGAAATTAGAGGCCAAGCCAGCAGCTAAACCAGCGATGGTGAAAGTAAAGAAACAATCGAGTAAGAAAGTCGAAAGTAGGGGCAAGTCTCGACTTGTCCGTACGAAAGCAAAATAAATATGGGAATTTTTAATAAGTTTAAAAAGCAAGACGAAAAAGTCAAAACCGAGGCCCAATCGGCTAAGGTTGTGACGGAAAAACCAGAAATTAAAAAACCAGTTGCGCCGGTCGAGAAGAAAGAGATTAAACATTCTAAAGAAGATACAAAAGAGGCTTATCGTTATTTACTCAGACCAATCATGACCGAGAAAGTGAGTAACCTAGGCGCTCTAGGTAAATACGTTTTTGAAGTTGCACCACAGGCTAATAAAGTGGAGATCAGTAAAGCCATAGTGGCTCTATATGGCGTCAAACCGGTTAAAGTTAATATTATAAGACTGCTGGGTAAATCTGTTCGTTATGGTCGAACCACTGGTAAAACCAAAGATTGGAAAAAGGCAGTTATTACCTTAAAAGCCGGGGAAACAATTCAAGTTTACGAAGGAGTTTAAATACAGTATTTAGAATTATGGCCTTAAGAATTTACAAACCAACCTCTCCAGCACGCCGTCAGACATCGGTTGATACTTTTAGTGATGTTACGGTTAAGCGGAGCTTGAGACCGAGAACCAAAATTAACCGCAAGAATGCTGGTCGTAATAATACCGGTAAAATTACCGTTCGTCACCAAGGTGGCGGCACTCGGCGCTATTATCGGGAGATTGATTTTAAACGTGATAAATTTGATATTGAAGGCCGATTATCTACTATTGAATATGACCCTAACCGTTCGACTCGAATTGGCGCGATATTTTACAAAGATGGTGAAAAAAGATATATTCTAGTGCCCCAGGGCTTGAAGATCGGTGATTTAGTTATTTCTTCAAAAAAAGCGATTAAACCAGAGATTGGTTACTGTATGCCTTTAGAATTTATTCCAGTTGGTCTGATGGTTCATAATATTGAGTTAAATCCTGGTCAGGGCGGCGGTTTAGCTCGCTCGGCTGGTAGCTACGCTCAATTAATGGGTGTTGAAGGTGCTTATGCTCAATTAAAATTACCTTCAAGTGAAGTTCGTTTAGTCACTAAAGAGTGTTTAGCCACAGTTGGTACTTTAAGTAATCCTGATCATCGGCACGTGCGGCTTGGTAAAGCTGGCCGTAAACGTTTGATGGGAATTAGACCGAGTGTTCGTGGTAAAGCGATGAACCCAGTCGATCATCCTCATGGTGGTGGTGAGGGTCTCTCACCAATTGGTTTGAAACATCCCAAGACACCTTGGGGCAAACCAGCCTTGGGTCATACTACCCGTAAAGTTAATCGCCGGTCGACCAGATTAATTCTTAAACGACGTAAAAAATAATTGAAATATGGCTAGATCACTAAAAAAAGGCCCTTACGTTGACGAGCGCTTGTTAAAGAAAGTGGCCAGGATTAAACCCGGCACAGTTATCAAAACCTGGGCGCGGGCAGCGGTCATTACACCGGAGATGATTGGTCATGTTTTTGGTGTTCATAATGGCAAAACCCATGTTGAGATTAAAGTAGTTGAAAATATGGTTGGTCACCGCTTAGGTGAGTTTGCCTCAACCCGTAGGTTTGTAGTCCATGGTGGTCGCATGGCTAAAGAACAGGCTAAAGCAGTGGCTGATAAGGAGCAAGAGGTTAAAAAAGTTGCTTCAGCTACCGCTAGTAAATAAATTTTATGGAAGTCAAAGCTAAAGCTAGATATTTAAGAATGTCGCCCCAGAAAACCCGATTGGTTATTGATAAGATTCGGGGGCTAGATGTTAATATTGCTTTATCGCAGTTAGTTTTTACTAATAAAGCCGCGGCTGGGCCAGTTAGAAAACTATTAAAATCAGCCTTAGCTAACGCCGAACATAATTTTAAACTAGAAAAGAGTAATTTGTATATTGCCAAAATCACCGCCGATCAAGGGCCGAGTTTAAAACGCTGGCGGCCACGCGCTTTTGGTCGAGCGACTCCGATCAAAAAGAGAACTACCCACCTGTCGATTATTTTGGCCGAGAAGGTGCCATCCAAAAAACATGAAGTTAAAGAAAAAGGCAAACAAGATAAGGCTGATAAGAAGTTAGAAATAGTTAATCAAAAGCCCAAAGGTGAAGCAGTATATGAGAAAACTGAGTCCGAGATTCATGATGATAGCCGAGAGGTCAAGCCGGAAGTGTCTGATGAACGTCGAGTGGGCAAACGCGCCGAGCCACAGAGTTTGGAAAAAAGAGCGGTTAAGAAAGCCGCCGGCAATCGGATCAAAAATTTATTTAGTCGTAAGTCAGGGATGTAATTAATTAATATTTTATGGGTAAAAAGGTTAATCCAAAAGTTTTTCGTCTCGGCCAGAATTATAACTGGAATTCACGCTGGTTTGCTGACAAAAATTACGCTGCAATCTTGGAGCAGGATATTAAGATTCGCAAATTTTTGGAAAAAGAATTACGCAATGCTTCTTTGGATCGGATCGTAATCGAACGGACGGGTGGTTCTCTAAACATTAATATTGCTACTGGCAAGCCGGGTATTATTATCGGTCGGGGTGGTCAGGGCGTGGAAGAGCTGAAGAAAAAGGTTAAGAAGCAATTTTTGGGTAGTCAGAAAATGATTATCAATTTGAATATTAAAGAAGTGGCGAAGCCTTCTTTATCAGCCCGGATTGTTCAGCAAGACATTATTACCGACCTAGAAAAACGTATTCCTTTCCGTCGGGCTGTTAAATCGTCAATTAGTCGGGTGGAGCGAGCTGGTGCTCAAGGGGTTAAAGTGATTGTTGCTGGTCGACTTAATGGTGCTGAGATTGCCCGCGAGGAAACTTTTACCACTGGCAAATTGCCACTTAGTACTTTACGAGCTGAGATTGATTATTCTCGAGGAGCTGCCCGGACGATCTATGGTGCTATTGGTGTAAAGGTTTGGATTTATAAAGGTGAAGTCTTAAAAGAACAAATGCCAGTTGAAAAGCCAGAGAATTTTAAAAAAAGTAATAAACCTTTTTTACCAAAGGCGAATTAGTCCTTAATTAAATTTGTTATTTGGATATTTGATTTAATATGTTAATGCCAAAAAAAGTTAAACACCGCAAATGGCAAAAGGGCCGGACCAAGGGCAATGCGACTTCTAAAATCGCGTTGAATTTTGGTTCCTTCGGATTAAAGGCGCTTGATACCAAATGGGTGACGGCGCGCCAGTTAGAGGCGTCTCGTCGGGTGGTTAGCAATTTTATCAAACGTGGTGGTAAGCTATGGATTCGGGTTTTTCCAGATAAGCCAATAACCACTAAGAGCGCTGAGGTGCCGATGGGCGGCGGTAAGGGCGCAGTTGATCATTATGTTGCCGTGGTTAAGCCAGGAACGATCATCCTAGAATTAGATGGTGTGGCGGCGGATATTGCTACCGAAGCTTTGACCTTAGCTGGGCACAAGCTGCCAGTTCGGACTAAAATTATTAGTAAATAAGAGATTACCGATATGAAAATGAAAGAAATAAAAGAGAAGAACTTGGTTGAGCTACAAAAATTATTAGCTGCTAGCCGAGAAAAGTTGCGTGATTTAAGATTTAAAGTTGCTAACAAGCAGTTAAAAGACGTTCGTGAGGTTCGGACGATTAAACAGGGTATTGCTCGGGTTTTAACCGAATTAAATAACAAACGACAATTAGAGTCTAAAACTGGAGCCAAATCCCAAACCGCAGAAGTTAAATAACGATAAAATATGGAAAAAGTAGATCCAAAAACAGAAGCTAAAGTAGCCAAGAAGTGGCGCCAGTTTGCCGGCTTGGTGGTTAGCGATAAAATGCAAAAGACCATTGTTGTTTTGGTTGAACGTACTAAAATTCATCCACTTTACAGTAAACGTTATAAGACTAGCAAAAAATACAAAGTCCATGATCCGAAGGGGCAATACAAGGTTGGTGATAAGGTTAATTTTGTTGAATGCCGACCTTTGAGTAAAGATAAAAAATGGCGGGTAGTTTATTCTAAATAAGACTATGATCCAACACCGAACAATGTTAAAGTCTGCCGATAATTCTGGCGCCAAAAAGCTCCAGTGTATTCGCGTTTTAGGTGGTTACCAAAAACGGGCTGCTGGTATTGGCGATATTATCACCGTGGCGGTCAAAGAAGCGGTGCCTTATTCTCAAGTCAAAAAGGGCGAGGTCCATCACGCTGTTATTATCCGCACCAGAAAAGAAACTCGTCGGCCAGACGGTAGCTATATTCGTTTTGATGATAACGCTGTTGTCCTAGTCGATTTAGACAGCAAAGAACCAAAGGGTACCCGTATTTTCGGTCCGGTACCAAGAGAATTAAGAAATCAAGGTTTTATTAAGATTATTTCTTTAGCTAGCGAAGTTGTTTAATTATTTAGATATGAAGATTAAAAAAGACGACAAAGTAATCATGTTAGCCGGTAAAGATAAAGGTAAAAAAGGCAAAGTTTTACAAATTTTTTCGAAAGAAAATAAAGTGGTTGTTGAAGGTTTAAATTTACGGGTCAAGAACACTCGCCCACGTCGTCAGGGCGAAAAAGGCCAACAGATTCAATTTCCAGCGGCTGTGGATGTTTCTAATGTTCAGTTGGTTTGTTCAAAATGTGGCCAGCCGACTCGGATCGTTTACTCTTTAAACCAAGACTCCGGCGATCAGAAAGTCAAATTAAAGCAGAAGAAGTTTCGTCGCTGCCAGAAATGCAAGCAGGTTATTGAATAAATTTTGATTAAATATGAGATTAAGAGAAAAATACAAAAAAGAGATCGTAGCTAAACTAAAAGAGAAATTTGGTTATTCTAGCGTGATGGCCGTGCCAAATTTGGAAAAGATAGTGGTTAATGTTGGCGCTGGTCGAATTTTACAGGATCCTAAATATTTGGAGACGATTGATAGTATTTTGCAGCGGATTACCGGTCAGCAACCAGTAAAGACCCGGGCCAAAAAATCAATCGCTAGTTTTAAAATTAGACAAGGCATGGTGATTGGTTTTAAAGTTACTTTACGCGGTCAACGAATGTGGGATTTTATGGAAAAACTAATCAATATCGCTTTGCCTCGTGTCCGTGACTTCCGCGGCGTTGATAAAAAGGGTTTTGATAAACGCGGCAATTATACTTTAGGGTTTAAAGAATACATCGCTTTTCCCGAGATTCATTCTGATGAGGTAGAGAAAATTCATGGTCTAGAAGTGAGTATCGCAACCACTGCTAAAACCGACCCTGAGGGTTACGCTTTATTAGATTTATTAGGTTTTCCTTTTAAGAAAGATGACAACAAATAATTAAAAGTATGGCAACTACAGCTCAAGTTAATAAGTCTAAAAGAAAACCAAAATATTCGAGCCGGATAGTTCGTCGTTGTTGGCGTTGTGGCCGTGGTCGAGGTTATATGGGTAAGTTTAATATGTGCCGTATCTGCTTTAGAGAACTAGCAAGTAAAGGTGATATCCCGGGTGTTACCCGGTCAAGCTGGTAATTTATTTATTATTAGGGGCCGAGGAGTGCTCTGCCCATACTTAAGAAGATAACTTATGATGACTGATCCAATTGCTGATATGCTAACACGGATAAGGAATGCCGCCGCCGTCAAAAAAGACGAGGTGGAGGTTCCTTATTCCAAACTAAAGGCGGAAATCTTAAAGATCTTGGAACAAGAAGGTTATATTTTAGGTTCAGCTAAAATAGAAAAGGGTAGTTTGATTGACTTACAGATTAAGCTAAAATATACCGATGGCCAGTCAGCGATTTCTGATCTAAAAAGAATTAGCAAACCCGGTCGTCGTGTTTATACCAGAAAAGATAAATTGCCCGTTGTTTTAAATAAATTAGGAACGGCAGTTATTTCCACTTCACAGGGTATAATGACCAATCGAGCAGCCAAAAAAGCTGGGCTAGGTGGCGAGGTAATCTGCGAGATTTATTAATAAATTATAAGCTGGTAACTATAAACTATGTCACGAATCGGTAAAAAAACTATCGTTATTCCCTCAAGTGTTGAGGTAACGATTAAAGAAGGGGAAATAGCGGTTAAGGGTCCAAAGGGTAATTTGGTACAAAAGTTACACCCGCTAGTTTTAATTGAGAAGATTGATAACCAGCTTATTGTTAAGGTTAAAGATGAGGAAGAAAAGGGAGCCAAAGCTTTATGGGGTTTATTTAGAAAATTAGTAGCCAACATGGTTGAAGGTGTTACTCAAGGTTTTGAAAAAAAGTTGGAGCTAGTTGGCGTCGGTTATAAAGTAGCTGTTCAAGGTAATAAAATAATTTTAAATGTTGGTTTTTCCCACCCAGTAGAGTTTGTTGTACCCGCTGGCATTACGGCTGTTATGCAAGAAAAACAGTTGGTTATTGCTGGCGCGGATAGACAGATGGTTGGTGAGGTAGCGGCCAACATTCGTAAGGTTCGCAAACCAGAGCCCTACAAAGGTAAAGGTATTCGTTATTCAGATGAGACCGTCCGTCGTAAGGCAGGTAAGGCGGCCAAAGCCGGCGCAGCTTAATTTGATATTTATTATATGAAGACTGATCGAATGAAAAATAAGAGAAATTTAAGAATCCGTCGCCAACGACGAGTTAGGGCTAAGATTCAAGGGGTTACTAAAATTCCCAGACTTTGTGTTTTCCGTAGTTTAAAATATATCTATGCTCAGATAATTGATGAACAGACTGGTAAGGTTTTGGCTGCTGCTGATGATCGTCAGATTAAGAAAGGTAATAAGACCGAGCGAGCTCAGGCCGTTGGTAGCGTTTTAGCCGAGAAGGCATTAGCTAAAAAAGTTAAGAAGGTAGTTTTTGACCGGGCGGGTTATCAATATCATGGTCGCGTTAAGTCTTTAGCTGATGGTGCTCGGGCCGGTGGTTTAGAATTTTAATCAATACTTATGGAACAAAATATTAAACAAATTAAAGATTCAGAGAAGCAAGAAGAGTTAGAAAAAGAAGTTATTGATGTTCAAACTGGTCGTTTGGAAGTAGAAATTAAGCCAGCAGAAGTGGTTGAAGAAATAGTTGAAGCTCCCAAAAAGACTTTTGCTAAGAGAAAGTTTGAGCGCAACAAAAGAGGCCGCCGTGAAGAAGGCCCAGCTGATGATTTTGAACAAAAAATTATTGATTTAGCTCGGGTTACTCGTGTTACTAAGGGTGGCAAGAGATTGCGTTTTCGTGCTTGTGTAGCGATCGGTGATCGTAATGGTCAAGTTGGTTTGGGTTTAGCTAAGGGTCAAGATGTTACCATGGCGATCTCCAAAGCAGTGGTTCAAGCTAAAAAGAGTTTAGTTACTATTCCGATTGTTAATGGCACTATTCCCCACGAGATTACTGAAAAATTTAAAGCGGCTAAAATTTTACTTAAGCCGGCTAAAGTTGGTAAAGGTGTTATCGCCGGTGGTTCGGTACGTATAATTTTACAGTTGGGTGGCGTGTCTAATATAGTGGCTAAAATTTTGGGTAATAATAATAAATTAACCAATGCCTTGGTGACTATTAGTGCTTTGAAAAAGTTTAAAAAGGTTGTAGCGTCGACCAAAAAATCGGTCGACCATAAGCCCAAAGCAGAAAAAAGCGAATAAGTAATTATTAATTTTATGACTTTAAGTTTAGCTAATTTAAAACCAGCTCGAGGCGCGACCAAAAAGAAAAAAAGAGTCGGTCGTGGTAATTCTTCAGGACACGGTACTTATTCTACTCGTGGTCTTAAGGGTCAACGAGCCCGGTCGGGTGTTGGTGGTTTAAAACTAAAGGGGTTAAAAGCCCGTCTGCAAAAAATTCCCAAGTTACCTGGTTTTAAGTCTCTTTATCCAAAGAAGGCAGTGGTTAATATTATTGATTTAGATAAGACTTTTACCGATGGTTCAATAGTGACTCCGCAAAAGTTAGAGGAGGCTGGTTTGATTAGTCAGGCTAAATTTGGCGTTAAGGTTTTGGGTCAAGGTTCACTTAAAAAGAAATTAGTGATCAAAGGTTGTTTAGCTTCACAAACCGCTAAAGAAGCGATTGAAAAAGCTGGCGGTAAGATCTATAATTAGTCTATTGTTTATTTAAGACCAATGCTTATGTGGTCTAAACTAGTCCAAATTTGGAAGATTAAAGATTTGAGGAATAAAATCCTCTTTGTTTTAGTGATGCTAGCGATTTTCCGTTTGGCAGCTCATATCCCTGTCCCTAATGTCAACGTTGACGCCCTAAAAAGCCTTTTTCGATCCAATCAGTTTTTAGGGTTAATTAATATCTTTTCTGGTGGCAGCATGGAGAATTTCTCTGTTGTTGCTTTAGGTGTGGCGCCTTATATTACGGCTTCGATTATTTTCCAGCTGTTAATTATGATTGTGCCGAGCCTGGAAGCGCTGTCTAAAGAAGGCGAGTCTGGTCAAAAAAAGATTAATCAGTATACTCGTTTATTAACTGTCCCGCTGGCCTTGCTCCAGGGTTTTGGCATGATGTCTATTTTGCGTCAGTCTGGCCAAAACATTATTGGTAATCTATCGACATTTCAGACTTTGACTATTATGGCTACAGTAACTGGTGGCACAATCTTTTTGATGTGGATTGGTGAACTAATCTCGGAAAAGAAGGTCGGTAATGGCACTTCTCTGATTATTTTTGCGGGTATTATTACCAGTATTCCTGGAGTGGTCCAGCGAACTTTAGCGACTTTTGATAAAACGCAGATTTTTAATCTTTTGATTTACGTTATTATTGCTGTGGTGACAATTGTGGGTGTGGTTATTTTGACCGAAGGCCAACGCAATGTGCCGGTTTCTTATGCCAAAAGGGTTCGGGGCAATCGGATGTATGGCGGTGTTGATACCCACTTGCCTTTACGAGTTAATATGGGCGGTGTGATTCCGATCATTTTTGCTATTTCGATAATTTTATTTCCGCCGATGATCGCCCAATTTTTTATGCGGGCCAAAACTGCCTGGCTAGTTTCTGCCGCCGAATTAGTGGTTCGTACTTTTCAAAATCAGCTGTTTTATGCTGTTGCTTATTTTATTATGGTTGTTGGCTTTACTTATTTTTACACTTTCGTTATTTTCCACCCTCAGCAGATCGCTGATAACCTACAAAAACAAGGCGGTTTTGTACCGGGTATTCGGCCGGGTAAAAATACCGCTGATTATCTGAATAAGGTAGTAAGTCGGATTATCCTCGGTGGCGCCTTATTCTTGGGGATAATTGCTATTTTGCCTTTGAGTATCAAATATATTACCGGTCTGCAGACCCTAGTTGTCGGTGGCACTTCGCTGCTGATTGTTGTTTCGGTGGTTATTGAGACGGTTAAGCAAGTTGAATCTCAGCTGACGATGCGAGATTATGATGGGTTTTAGGCCAGGTTTTAAAAACTAGGTAACTTAACAATTTCGCTAAATTTAGCGGAATTTTTGAATTTGCATCAAAACAATTTTGGTGATATAATAGTTTTAATAAAGAGCAACTTATGGGCCTTATTTTTAAGCGTAATAAAGGTAAATTTTGGCGGGGTGAGAAGTTTCATTCTCTGGTTGATTTTGTTGTCGAGATTGTCAAAATTGTTGTGATTTCGCTAGCAATTATTATTCCGGTTCGTTATTTTCTGATCCAACCTTTCTATGTTAAAGGCGCTTCGATGGAGCCGAATCTTTATAATCATGAGTATTTGATAATTGATGAAATATCCTACCGTTTGGACGAGCCGACCCGCGGAGATATTGTCGTATTTAAATACCCCAAAGATCCAAAGCAGTATTTTATTAAAAGAATGATTGGTTTACCTAACGAACGGATAGTTATTCATAACGGTAAAATTGAGATTTTTAATCAGGACCATCCCGATGGTATGCTATTAGATGAGAGCGTTTATCTAGATGAGAGCGTTTATACTTTTGGCAAAGTGGATATACAGCTAGGAGCAGATGAGTGTTTTTTGATGGGTGACAACCGACAATCAAGCTTAGACTCTCGATCTTTTGGTCCGGTTAAGCTGGCTGGTATTATTGGTAAAACTTGGCTGCGCGGTTGGCCGTTTGATCGAATTTTGGTTTTCTCGGCGCCAGAATATAATCTGTAGGCTATAAATTTAATAACTTAATTTTTAATAAACATGTCGCCGAAAGGAAAGATTAAAAAAAATAAAAGCGCTAGCAAGAAAAAGATTATTAGGAAGCCGATTATGTCTAAGCCGGCTGATTCTAGTGAAAAAACAGGTAATAGCAAGAAGCGGATTCAACTTCTGAGAGGAATGAAAGATATTTTGCCCGCCGATCAGCTCTATTGGCAATTTTTAATCAAAAAAGCCGAGGAGCTATCTTCGGTCTATGGTTTTTCCAAGATTGATACGCCGATTTTAGAGATGACCAATTTGTTTAAGAAATCAATCGGCGAGAATACCGATATTGTTGATAAAGAAATGTATACTTTTACCGATCTGAGCGGAGAATTGGTCACGCTGCGACCCGAAGCCACCGCTTCGGTGATGCGTGCTTATATTGAGCACGGTATGATTGATAAACCTCAGCCAGTAAAACTCTATTATCTTGGACCAATGTTTCGTCACGATCGGCCACAGGCTGGGCGCTATCGTCAGTTTACTCAGTATGGCGTTGAGGTAGTTGGTGAGCAAAACTCGGCGGTGGATGCCCAGGTAATTTTACTCAGTCATCTCTTTTGTCAGGAGTTGGGTCTAAAAACCAGCGTCCAGATTAATAGTATTGGTTGTCCGGATTGTCGGGCAGAATACCGTAAAAATTTATTGGCTTATTATCGCCGTAAAAAGCGTTATCTGTGTCCTCATTGTCAAAAGCGGTTGGGTCGTAATCCTTTGCGGTTGTTAGATTGTAAAGAAGAGAAATGCCAAGAATACAAGAAAGAAGCACCGCAGATATTAGATTGGCTATGTGATGGTTGCCGTGATCATTTTATGAAGGTTTTGGAATATTTAGACGAGTTGCGCATTCCTTACAACCTTAATTCTTGTTTAGTCCGTGGATTAGATTATTATACTAAGACTGTCTTCGAGCTCTATGCCGAGGGTGAAGATGGTCAGCAAAGCGCGGTTTGCGGTGGCGGGCGTTATGATGGTTTGGTTGAGTTATTAGGTGGCCGACCGACGCCGGGTTGTGGCTTTAGTATGGGTTTGGAGCGGGTAATCACCGAATTAAAAAAGCAAGATATCCAGCCGCCGTTGCCACCCCGACCTCAGATTTTTTTGGCGCAGATTGGACAGCAGGCCAAACAAAAGTGTTTTTCTTTGTTCGAGAATTTTCGTAAAGAAGGGATATTAGTTGCCGAGATGATTACTAAAGATAGTCTCAAGGCGCAACTAGAATATGCTGATCGGTTGGGCGTAGAATATGTCTTGATTTTGGGTCAGAAAGAGTTTTTGGAGGGCACAATCTTATTACGCGATATGAAGGGTGGGGTCCAAGAAACGATTGATCTGGATAAAGCGGTAGTTGAGGTCAAAAAGCGTTTAAAAGAGATCAAGAAGTTAAAGTAATTTATTAGGAGGAGGGGGCGGGTCGCGACCCGCCCGTACCGATCAATCTATGTGTATTTTTTGCCAAATAGTTAATAAAGAGATACCGGCCGAGCTCGTTTTTACTGATGACTTATTGGTGGTGATTAAGGATATTAACCCCAAAGCGCCGATCCACCTTTTATTAATACCCAAAAAACACCTTAAGTCGGTTGCTCAGATGACCGAGGAAGATATCGAACTAATAGGTAGATTATTCTATCGAGCTAAGCTGTTAGCCCAAGAAAATGGAATCGCCGAGAGTGGTTATAAGTTGGTGATCAATAATGGTAGAGATGGTGGTCAGGCGATCGATCATTTACACCTTCATTTGTTGGGTGGGGCTCGTTTGGAGGGTGTGGCTTAAAATTTTGACGGATAGTTAATTTAATGTTATATTATTGAGGTCAGTTAATAAACTAAAATCTTATTAGAAAGGATGGTGGAGTGTGGCTGAGGCAAAAAGAAAAAAAGGTGAATCTTTTGAGGGCTTACTTCGACGATTTAATCGAAAATTGATCGAGAGCGGAAAGATTCTGCAGGCCAAAAAAATTCAATTTTTTCAGCAACCGTTGAGCCGAACGGCAGTAAAAGCGTCGGCGCTACGTCGTAAAGAGTTACGAGAAAAAAGAGAATATCTGCGCAAAACTGGTAAGTTAAAAGAAGATAATATTTAATAAAGTGTGTTAGCCGAAAAGATCAACGCTGATTTTTTGCAAGCTTTAAAAGACAAGAAGGCAACCGTGGTTTCGAGTTTACGGTTGCTTAAGTCTGAAATTACCAAAAAGGAAAAAGAGGGTAAAGAATTAACCGAAGAAATAGTCGTTCAGGTGGTCAGGACTCAAGTCAAAAAACTTAAAGAAGCGATTGAGGAATACCAGAAAGCTGGCCGTCAGGATTTGGTTGATAAAGAGGCGGCCGAGCTAAAAATTATTGAGCAGTATTCGCCCCAACAATTAACTGAAGACCAGCTAGTAGTAATTATCGACCGAATTCTGGCTCAGGCTGGCGAGAATAAGAATTTTGGCCAGTTGATGGGTCTAGTAATGAAAGAAGCGGGTGGCCAGGCTGATGGACAAGTAGTCAGCCGATTAGTCAAAGAGAAGTTGGTTGATTAATATAAAAATAAAATGAAAGCTTGGTCGCCAAAAAAGATTTTTATCTTAGTTACCATTATTTTTGCGTTGGTAACTTTTTTGTTTATTAATCACCTAGCCGCCGCTCAGAGCCCAGACCTAGGTTTAGAATATGCTACTGCCACTGGGCTGACCACTACTGACATTCGGGTAGTCGTTGCTAGGATCATTAGATATATTCTAGAGCTGTTGGGCGTAATTGCTGTTTGTATCGTCGTCTATGGCGGTTTTATCTGGATGACCTCCGGGGGTGAAGAAGAAAAAATCAATGAGGCTAAAAAGATTATGATCAACGGCTTAATTGGGTTGATTATTATTTTGCTTGCTTTTGCGATTGTCACTTGGATTATTAATGCTTTAATGAGTGCTTTGGGATTATCTGGTTTTGATGGGCCTAATGGTCCTGGTTGGGGCCGCAGTGCTTTAGGTAACGGAATTATCGAGAGTCACTATCCGCCACGTGGTGCTCACTGTTTCAATGCACCGCCAGCGACTGAAGGGTGTATTGCTCGAAATACCAATATTATTGTTACTTTTAAAGAGCCAATGATGTTGACCACTTTTATCCAAGACTATGATGATGGTGGTAGCCCGCTAGACTTAACCGATGATACGATTAATGGTATTCCAATCGGTGGTGATCCGGCGCCAGCTAAGTATCTTAAGAGTAATAACATTAAAATTTATAAGAGTTTGCAGACTGAAGAAGAGGCTCTAGGTGACAACGAGGTGACGGTTAGATTTACTGATGACTTAAAAACGTTTGTTTTTGATCCGGTGGAATATTTAGGTAGCACCTCTGAGCGGCTTTATTATACAGTCAAGCTTGACCAGGGGATTGAAAAAGCTGATGGTGATGATGCCTTCCCCACTGCTCCCAACTTTTATTCTTGGGAGTTTGAGGTGGGCACTTTTCTCGATCTAACTCCGCCGACCGTTCAGAGTATTTATCCTTATCCTAGCGCGACCGAGCCGCGGAATGTCGTCATCCAAATTAATTTTAACGAAGCAATCGATCCAACCTCGGCCTCTGGTGTAGCCAATGTTGATTTCGACGGTAATCTAACTGGCTTTAGCAACATTTTAGTCAAAAATTTAGTTAATAATAAGCTGGTGGCCGGTACTTTTACGATTGCTAACCAGTATCAGACAGTTGAGTTCACCAGCGATGTGATTTGCGGTGTTAACTCTTGTGGCAACGAAATATATTGTTTGCCTGGTTTGGCTAATATTGAAGTTACGGTAAAAGCCGCCACACTCAATGTTACCCCGCCAGATTCACAAAATCCTGAAGCTAAGTTTGGTGTTGCTGGTTATGATGGCGTGGTTGATGTTTGCGCTAATTCTCTAAACGGTAATGGCCATCATTATTTTGATGACAGTAATAATTTGGTTGGTGATTGTAAGGGGACTGATTGCCAGGGCCAGGCTGATCCGAATGCTGATCATTGTGACTGCGCGATTGGTCCAGCCACTGATAACTATTGGTGGACTTTTTCTACTTCAGATAATATCGATAGCACGCCACCCCGCCTCAAGACAATTAATCCGGGTGTTCGTGAAGGTAATGTCGAGCTAGCCCCGCCAGTCGAGTCTTTATTCGGTAAAATTATGATGGCTCGTTATTTGAATACTACTAATATTAAACTAGCCAGCGAGAAGGACGATCACCTTAATCCTTGTCCCTTTTGGATTGGCGCTGCTAATGAAGATACCGACTTCGACCCCCAACAGCTAGATGATGCGACGCGAGTTTATCTTTATCATGATCCTTTCCAGGATACGCCGATTAATACACCGCCGGATCAGATTTATGTTTATTCGACCCACTTTTTTGCTAATATTCGCGATATTTATCAAAATTGCTATTTTCCAACCAGCAGCGATGTGCCAGCTTGTAATGGTAATCCCTCTTGCTGCAACGGTTTACCTAGCGTTGGTAATTGCGCTTTGCCCTTGCCACTTTAATTTTTTTAAATTGGTTAATTTTTAATAGTAATGGCTAAACAGCGTTCCCAAAAATTAGTTAAGCTATTCGTGTTAGTTTTAGGATTGGCGAGCTTAGTCTTGATTTGGCAATTACCAGTGCTGGCTCAGGCGCCAGATGTTGGTTTACAATATCTTACCGCTACTGGTTTGACCAGTACGGATATTCGAGTGGTGGTGGCTAATATTATTCGTTATGCTTTGGGTTTGCTGGGAATTATCGCTGTGGTTATTTGTATTTATGGCGGGGTAGTCTGGATGACATCTCAGGGTAATGAGGAAAAAATCACTACCGCCAAAAAAATTCTCCTCAATGGTTTAATTGGTTTGGTGATTATTTTATTGTCTTTTGCAATCGTTACTTGGATTATTGGTGCTTTGTTAAAAGCGACTGGTCAGTCTGGTGAGCCTTGCCAGACTCCAGGTGATATCCAGGATTGTTCTCTCTCACCCGGTTGTCCTGGTCAACAGGTCTGTCAGCAGAACGGCTATTGGGGTACTTGTCAGGCGCTTCATCCGGAGTGGCCAGAATGTAATCCTTATTACTATGATTATTTGCGAATAACTTATTTCTCACCCAAAGGAGCGTTGCCAATTAGAAACGTTTCGCCAACACTGATATTTAATTTACCAGTTAAAAGTTCGACTGTTTCTGCCGATACAATCAGGATTGCTGATATTCAGTCGTTGATTAGTCAGCCGGGGTTTAGCTATAGTAATCTGACGGCTAGTGATGTCTTTGGTCAGCCGGCCGTTGCTGGAGCTTATCTTACCGATTATGCTAGTGTGACATTTGAGCCAGATACTCCTTGTCCAGGCTATCCTGACCGGAAATGTTTTGAAGCTAATAACGCTTATGGCGTTGCTATTCAAAGTGGTTTACTCAGCACCGAGAACAAAACATTACAGTGTACTACTGAGAATCCTTGTGTTTTTTACTTTATCACCGGTGATGCCATTGATGTTCAGGGTCCGGTAATCAATTTTATCAATCCCACTGATGGCCAAAGCGTTTGTAATGATAATTATTTAGATCTAGAAACTCGCGTCCAAGATGATGGTGGTATTAGATATATTGAGTATCGCGCTTATGATCAAAGCGGTAACACGATCCCGATAGTTAAAGGCAATCCGCCGGCTATTCCCGACCAGTATGTTTATTATGAGTATCCCGAGAGTGTGCCGCCTTATCCCTTGGATTATACTTTTACTCAGGCCTATTGGGATGTGATCGATCTAGCGCCTTTGACTCGGCCTAAAGTTACAGCCAAAGTTTATGATATTGATGCTAATGACAGCACGCAAGAAGTTTCGATAATAATTAGACCACCGCATTGTTGTAATGGTGATTGGGATAAAAACTCGCCAGAATTAGAAGAGGGAACAGACTGTGGCGGTCCGGATTGTGGTTTATGCGATGGCGCTAATTGTGATGCTAATAAAGATGACCAGGTTTGCGATCCATTAAACTATCTCTGTTCTTCTAATTTTTGTAATAATAGCACCTGTCTTTGTCAAAGCTTGCCAATAATTTCACAGATTGATCTACCTGATGGTAAACCAGGTAATTTTGTTACTATTTTTGGTGCTAACTTCGGCAACCAGCCTGGCCAGGTTTATTTTTCGGCTAATAATCCGGCTGGTAAAGTCCAAGCTCAATTTCCCGCTCAGGTTAATGCCGATTGCGGTAACAGCTGGCGCGATCAGCAAATTATTGTGGTCGTGCCTACCGATGCCATTGATGGCCCGGTGCAGGTAGTGACCGCGGCCGGGTTGTGGGATTGGACCAATGAACGCGCACCTTTTGTTGATGATTTTGATGTTAATAATATTACTCGTCCCGGTGTCTGTCAGATGGCGCCAGATTATGGTACTTATCAAGATGAGTCCAAAATTATTGGTATCCAACTCGGTACTGGCCAGGGGATGGGCGATCGGATCGCTTTTGGTGGTGTTAACGCTTTTTCGTGGCGCGATTGGACTGATAAGAGCGTTTATGCCACGGTGCCTAATGTCCAAGAAGGTGAGGTGACGGTTAAGGCCTATGTTGGTTCAGAGAGTAGTAATGGTTTTAATTTTAATGTTCAGCCAGTCGGTATTGGTACTGGTCCATATATTGAGTACGTTACGCCATTTGCTGGGCCGATCGGTCAGTATGTTACCATTACTGGTCGCAATTTTGGTAGCGCTACTGGTACTGTCTACTTTTTTGTCAAAAACGATCTAGCCAAATCCGCCCTAGCCGATGTTAGTTTTCCAGCCGCTTGTGCTAACAACTATTGGCAGGATTATCAAATTATTGTTAAGGTTCCCGCCACATTAGATAATGGCGATCCGGTAGTTTATGGTGATTATCTAATCATGGTTGAGCGGAATCATGATGGTGCCAATAGTAATTATGTTGATTTTACCGTTAATAACGCCGCGCCGACCCCTGGGGTTTGTTTATTAGAACCTAATAATGGCCCAGAAGATACCGAAGTTTTGGTTTTTGGTGAAAATTTTGGGCCGCAAGATGCCAATAGCAAGGCCAAGTTTTGGAATGAAGTGCCGGGGCCGATTTTGGTCTGGAATGAATCAGTCAAAACCAAAGTGCCAGCCAGTGCTACGTCGGGTAATTTTAATATCGTTCGATCTGGTACTGAGAGCAATCCTTTAGATTTTCGAGTTGGTTCTTGTAGTGGTCAAGAAAGTTGTAATGGCGTGCCGGTTTATACTTGTACCGGCGAGCTTAATGGCCAGCGTGGCGGGTTAGATAATTGCTGGCTATGTAGTAGTGGTGCCTGGCAGTGGGATGACGCTGGCGGGACACTAGCTATGTGTAAAGACAAGCCGTTTGATTGTTGTCCCAACGGTGTTTGTAAAAAAACGCGTCAGTATGATCCAGTTGAAGGTATCTTTAAACCAATCAGCGCTTGCCAGACTAACGAGCCAATGGCGACCTATGCCTGGTCTTTTAGTACCGGCGATGTACCCAATTGGCCCGAAGTAATTATTCAATGTGATCGTAATCTAAACTGTTTATTTGATCGTCATTTACCTAGCCCCAGCCCCCGGACGCCAGAATTTGATGATGTTTTAGGTTTTGAACGGGCTTGTGTTAATGCTATTATCACCGCCCGTTTTACCGTTCCCATGGATCCAACTACTTTTTCTAGCAACACAGTTCAGGTTCGAAAATGTACCGGGACTTTAGGCACTGGTGACCAGAGTAAGCCAGAAGCGGAACAGGGAGCAATCATTTGCAGCCAAACCGATCCCAATCTGGTGTATGGAACAATTGAGCTGGTTACTAGTGATGCTTTTGAATTTACGCCGACTAATCTTTTAGCCAAAGATACTTATTATCAAGTGACTTTGACTAGTGGTTTAAAGAGCCTGGAAGGCTATTCACTCCGATCCGAGTTCGTCTGGCGTTTTAAAACGCGAGATGATGTTAATAAATGTAGTGTTGGTTGCGTCGAAGTTATTCCCGATCCTTATGAAGCGGCTTATGCTGGTTTACTTTACTGGGATTATCCAGATAATCTCAACCCGCTCTATCATCGAGCTGGGGCTGATTCCGAAGATAATGCTTGTATTTTGCTTAATCCGGCTGATTATAATTGGAGCTGGTCGTTGTCAGATAATGTAGTACCCGGGACGATGCCACCAGCGAATTATGTTAGTCTAAATACGGTTTCTAATCCCACGCCACCACCGACAACTTTTTCTTATTTACGTCAGGCTAATATCTTGGATAACTTTGAAACGCCACCGGATAAGCCGGTTAAGGTTTGGGCTCAAGAGGTTCAGAGTGGCCATAAAGATTCGGCTCGTTTAGGTATTAATTTTGTCGACCCCAAGGTAATCGCCAAATGGCCGGACTGTCAGACCGCTTGTGTTAACGCGGAAATCGGCGCCGCTTTTAATACTTTTATGAAGCCAGAGCAGTTGGAAAGTCTGACTAATGTTAAATTTTATGCTTGTATTGATGCTACTTGTAGCTTAAGCGGAATGGCGCAGGTGCCGATTATTAACCTTAGTTATCATGATGACCCCAACCCAGCGCCTGGTTTTTATGCTCATGAAATGAGTTTTGCCCCGGCTTCAACCTATAATAATGGTTTGCTGCAGGTTAATACTTATTATCGGGTGGTAATCAGTGGCAACGTTCAGAGTACTAGTGGTATTAATCTAACCGAACTAAATTACTCGGCCGGTGGTTTGGGCAATGATAGCTTTAGCTGGATATTCAAAGTTAAAAATGATCAGCATCTCTGTGCCATTGACCGTGTTGGTGTTTCACCTAGCAGTAAGATAATGAGAATGATACCGCAGCAGCAGATGTATTGGTCTAAGGCTTTTGGCGCGCTGGATGATTGTAATCCTTTCTTTGGTCAGCGGCTTAATAGTTATGCTTATGCCTGGGGCTGGCGTGAGAGAGACGTTGAATATATAGATGAGCTATTAAGACCAGTGGCGACAGTTACTAGCCGGACTGGTTGTGGTAATGGTTTTAGAGAGCCGGGTGAGGATTGTGATGATGGCAATATTGATGATACTGATAGCTGTCGCGTCGATTGTACTAATTCGGGAACAATGGCTTGTACGCCTGGCAATGACGAGAATTGTTGCGGTAATAATTATCGCGATCCAGGCGAAGAATGTGACTATGGCGATCCGGCCGATCCCAATATTAGTGCTTTGTATACTAAATTTAGATGCAGTCCAGCTAGCTGTTTAAATTTGGGTAATACTAATTACAATTTAGCAGTTTGCGGCAATGGCATCTTAGAGCCAGGCGAAGGTTGTGATAACGGGACTGAGCCCAATGGTAATCTTAATGATGGTTGTAATGATGATTGTACCAATACTGGTTCTATCGCTGGTAAATCAGTTTGTGGTGATGGTCATATTGGTTTTGCTGAGGAGTGTGAGACTTGCTACACCTGTAGTGGCGGTTCACAATGTCAGAGCTTGTTAGTCGCTGCTTGCCAGGCTGATCCGATCTGCGCTTCGACCCAAGCTACCATCCCATCATATACTTGTTTAGGTGGTGGAGCTTGTACTGGTTTGGATATGGTGGCTTGCCAGCAAAATCCGGTCTGTACTCTTGATATAACCAATAATTCAACTTTTTGTGTTAATAATGATTTAGCTAACGGCTACACGCCAGCCAATGGTGATGGCTGTACTAATCGATGTTTATTAGAGAAAGCTGGTGGCAGTTTATTAAATCTAGGTAATGAAAATTGGGGTACGCCAGTTTGTTATAACGGCCGAGTCGAACGGGGCGAGGATTGTGACTATGGCAGCTTTCAAAATAATTTTGATCATAAATGTAGCGCTAATTGTTTGAATATCGGTACATCGTCCGGCGGTGAGCTGCCTGGTCCGTTCCAGATTGGCGAGTCAAAAAATGAGGGTATTGCTGATATTATTGCTGGTGCCGGTGGCGTTTGTAGCAGTGATTATACAATTTCTTGTTCAGCTGATGATCAGTGCACTCCCCCAGGTTGTGATAAAGAAGGTTATATTGAAGGCGCTGGTGAGTTAGCTGTGGTTTGCGGCTTTTCAGATGCGCAATGCTATAATTTCGACTCTACTTATGGTGCGGACAGCCGCGGTTGTTGTCGATTAAGACCACTAGTAGAACAGAGCAGTGAATCACCCTACCCGCCGCAATTTGCTCAAGATGTCTGTCGCAATACCATGATTTCGGTTATTTTTGACCAGCCAATGGCGATTAGTAGTTTCACTGGCGAGGTAGAAGTATTGACTAATGGTGTTCCCGAGCCGATGGCCTATAATAACCAAACCGATCAAGCTCCTCGAGGATTTTTGGCTCAATTGTATGATCGGGTGGTTGGCTGGTTTAGAAAGGTATTTTTGAGAGAAGCGGCCGCTCAGGCTACGTGGTACAATATTACTGGCTCAACCACTGGTAAGAATATTTATGATTTAGAGGGTAATTTAGTTAAAAGTGAATTAGAATTCTATCTCCAACAAGTTTTACCCTCCAATGCCGATGTTCGGGTGATTGTTCATGGTGATGTCAAAAATAAATATGGCGTCACGATGAGCCCCGATACCAATGGCGATGGTCAGGCTGATGGTAATTACGAATGGCAATTCAAAACCGGCAGTGATATCTGTATGGTTAGTGGTGCTAACTTGAATCCTAGTGATGTTTACTTTAACGCCGTTGACCAGTTTGTTGATTTTGAAATTGAGACATTATCTACTAATGGTCAGCAGATTGTGCCAATCGTCGGCGTTTATAGCTGGGGTTGGAATTGGGAGCTTAACGCTTCGGCCGTTGAAGTTAGCCAGATAACTCAAAATAAAGTTTGTAATAATAATATTGGCGGGCCGGATTGTGCCGGCGACGGTGATTGTATCAATGGTGGTATTTGTACTCCCAGGCCAGTCCAGACTCTAACACCCAAGAATAAAGACGGCGAGGGGGCATTAATTGGTTCGGTAAAAATTATCGAAGACCAGATTAGTAACACTGAAGGTACTTTGTTTAGCGATGAGGCGCCGATTATTGTCTTTATTTGTAATAATCCTTGGCCCGAGATGGAATTTATCGGCAATAAATTTAATTTTCCTTTTGAAGATAGTCCCGAAAATATTTTCTTTAGCAGTTTATTGGGTACTAATTATACTCGTTTTAGAACTTACTATTGTCGCGACGCCGGCGCGGAAGGGGATACTACTGATGATTTGCCAGCTCTTAAGGCGGTAAAAGCTCAATTTCCTGGTTCTAATCCTAATTTAATCCGTCATGTGCTCTTAATTCGTGATACTGACCCGGGGGCGAATTTTGATGATTCTAGCGATGCCATTTTTATTACGATTGAGAAAAACCTCGAGCATTTATCGCCGGCGATGTGGTATGGGCAAAAATTTAGTGGTCAACCAACGCCAGGGTTGATTGATGGTTACCAGACCCTACAGGAAGGTAGTACCTACTATATTAGTGCTGGCAATTGGCTGGATGCAGGTGCTGGTTTTCCCAACGGCGCCCTCTTTACTAATATGTATATGCTGGCCATGACTGATAATGCTAATGCTAATACCAATAATATTTTTGGCCAACTGATGACCAATCTTAGCTTTACGGTTAATGTTGGCGATAAAGATTCACAATATTGTGCTGATTCGAGTGGTAATCGGATGTATGATGTAGTCAAAAATTGTAGCAATTCACCGACGGTTGAGTGTGCCAGTGATGCTGATTGTTTGATTGGTGAAGATCAGGGGACTTGTGTCGTTAAAACAACGCCGATTGCCTGCAGTAAAGATTTTGATTGTTATCGTTGCGATGCTTCGGCCATTTGTCCGGCGGGCACTACTTGCGTTACGCCTCAGTTGTGTGAAGTTGATCAAGACTGTCCTGGTTTAAATTGTGTTAATCATGCTATTTGTCAGAATCAAAAAGCCAAAATTACTCGCGATATCAAGCGAGCGGCTGATATTCATGAAATGCGTAGTATCCTAGCCACCTACTTTAATCAGATGGGTAACTATCCATTATTAGCTGAAGGAACTTATGTTCCTAACCAGACTTTTAGTGTTTGGCCATCTTGGCAGGCGACGCTAGCTAATAATCTCAACACTAGTCTGCCGGTTGACCCAATCAATCAATTTATGGGTTGTTTTGATCCGGCTCATCCTGATAAATGGAACCGGGTAACTTGTTGGGATAACAAAGCTCTAGAATTTGGCTGCCCGCTAGATTCTTATGCCTATATTTATAAGGTTGGTCCAGCTGGCAAGGTGGCTGATATTACCGCTCGGATGGAAGCAATTGGTACTTGTGATCCGAGCAATCCTTATGCCCTGTGGGATTGTAGTACTTACGAACTGTATGTAAGTGGT